>JABSSC010000001.1 GCA_013214635.1 Paracoccaceae bacterium
GTGGGCTTGCTTCGATTGACCCTTCAAAGAACTGTGCGCCCTCTATTGTGACCTTGAACACCTGCCTAAGCAAAACAAAGACCACGACGATCGGAATGAGGAAGAATATTCCCGTTACAAGCGTTTTCTGAAGATGCTTCATTGGCAGACCTTCCCGATGTGTTGCCGAGGCCTAGCACATCAAGGACAGGCGGCCCATGCGAAAGCGTCAGCCTGGCGTCATCCTATAGATCGCATCATTGCCAACCGACATAAACCAGATCGACCCGTCAGGGGCCTCGCGCACGTCGCGCACACGCGCCGTTTCGTCACCTTCGATCCGCTCAACTTCGGTGAGTGATGTGCCATCAACGCGGGACAGAAAGCCGAATTTCAGCGATCCGATGAACATATCTCCGCGCCACTCCTGCCAAAGCTTCCCAGAGTAGATCATCATGCCCGACGGCGCGATGGAGGGGTCCCAATAATGCGCGGGCTGTTCCATGCCCGCCTTTTCGGTTCCCTCACCAATCTTCCGGCCCGAATAGTGGCGCCCGTATGAAATCACTGGCCAGCCATAATTCGCCCCCGGCTGAACCCGGTTCACCTCATCACCGCCTTGCGCGCCATGTTCGTTGACCCAAAGCTGCCCTTCCAAATCCAGTGCGGCCCCTTGCGGGTTGCGGTGCCCGAAGCTCCAGATTTCGGGCAGCACCCCTGTTTGCCCCACGAAAGGGTTGTCGGATGGCACAGAGCCGTCACGGTTCACCCGAATAACCGACCCGTTGTGACGGCTTCGGTCCTGAGCCGACGGGCGATCACCACGATCCCCGATCGTCAGAAAGATCGTGCCATCCGTGGCTTCGACCACGCGCGACCCAAAGTGCCGTCCTCCACCGGAACCTGCCGACATCACGAAGATATCCGTTACATTGGTGAGGCGCGCGCCATCTGGGCTGAGAACACCACGGGCCAACGCAGTCCCTGCACCACCAGACAGGTCTTTGGAATAGCTCAGAAACACTTCGCGGCTTTGCGCAAAGTCACGTGGCACCATAACGTCAAGCAAGCCACCCTGCCCTTCGGCCACCACGTCCGGCGTACCCGACACGGTTTGGGCCTTGCCATCTGCCACATGCAGAAGGCGTCCACCTCGCTCGGTTACCAGAATACCGCCACCGGGCAAGAACCCCATGCCCCACGGTTGATCAAGGCCGCCAATGACGCGGATCACATCGACCTGGCCGGCTTGCGTGTCAAGCGCTGCTGCGGGCACTCCAAACGCCACAAGAATTGAAACAATGATCATGCGAAATGGCATTTTGCGACCTCCTTGCATTCACGAAACAAGATAGGGCGCGCCACCCCCACCGCAACGGCCCCTCCACCTTTCACAGTACAGGCAGATTGCGGTTTTCTTTTTTCTGCACGGGCACTAGTTTGGCGGTCGGATGAGTTATCCGACAGGGAGAAAACAATGAAAAAACTGCTTACTGCCACGGCAGCGACCGCCCTTATGGCTGGCGGCGCAATGGCCGCCGGGCACGAAGAAATCAAAATTGGCGTTATTCTCGGGTTCACGGGCCCGATTGAATCGCTGACACCCGCAATGGCTGACGGTGCTGAACTTGCCATGGCAGAAGTCACTGAAAGTGGCGCCTTGCTTGGTGGCGCATCTGTCACCAGCGTGCGCGGCGACTCCACCTGTATCGATGCAGGCGCTGCAACCGCTGTGGCAGAACGCCAGATCACTGGTGACGGTGTTAAGGCCATCATGGGCGCCGACTGTTCCGGTGTAACTGGCGCAATCCTTCAAAACGTCGCCGTTGCCAACGGTGTGGTCATGATCTCGCCCTCCGCAACGTCGCCCGGCCTTTCAACGGCTGAAGACAACGGTCTGTTCTTCCGCACAGCCCCATCCGATGCACGTCAGGGCGTCGTGATGACAGAAGTGTTGATGGAAGAAGGCATCAAGGAAGTCGCTGTCACCTATACCAATAACGACTATGGTAAGGGTCTGGCGGATAGCTTCCAGGCAGCGTTCGAAGCCGCCGGCGGAACCGTGACCATCAACGCCGCTCACGAAGACGGCAAGGCCGATTATTCGGCTGAAATCGGTGCGTTGGCCTCGGCTGGCGGCGAACGTCTGGTGGTCGCAGGATATGTTGACCAGGGCGGGTCAGGCATCGTGCGTGCTGCACTGGACGCAGGCGCTTTCGACACCTTCCACTTCCCCGACGGAATGATCTCGTCGGCGTTGACCGACAACTTCGGCGACGAAATTGACGGATCAACCGGTCAGCACCCGGGCACCGACAGCCCCGGCGCCGCACGCTTCTCGGAAATGGTTGGCGATGCGTTTGACGCAACCTCGCCCTTCGCACCCGAAAGCTACGACGCGGCTGCTTTGATCATGCTCGCCATGCAGGCGGCTGGATCGGCAGAATCGGCTGATTTCAAAGATCACGTCATGGACGTTGCCAATGCACCGGGCGAGCAGATCTTCCCCGGCGAATTGGCCAAAGCGCTCCAGATCCTAGCCGATGGCGGTGATATCGACTATGTCGGCGCAACGGCTGTTGAACTGATCGGACCGGGCGAAAGCGCCGGTAACTACCGTCAAATCACTGTCGATGGCGGTGAGATCACAACGGTTCAGTACCGCTGATCACGGCATAAACGAGAAAACAGCCCGGGCGCGTCCCGGGCTGTTTTTCTTATCCGCAAGACGGCACAGCAAGATGCCGGAGGGGCTTACGACGCATGATCGTTGTTGAGGATCTGCATAAGCATTTTGGCGGCTTTCATGCCGTGGACGGGGCGAGCATCGAAATTGCCGAGGGCTCGATCACCGGGTTGATTGGGCCGAACGGCGCCGGAAAAACGACGCTTTTCAATGCTATAGCGGGCGTTCTTCAGCCTACATCCGGTCGCGTCACCATGGCGGGCGAGGATATCACTGGCCTGCCCCCGCATGAACTGTTCCACAAAGGGTTGCTGCGCACGTTCCAGATCGCGCATGAGTTTTCGTCCATGACGGTGCGCGAAAACCTGATGATGGTGCCGGGCGGACAGTCTGGGGAGACCATTTGGAAATCCTGGCTCAAGCGCGGTGAAATTGCCCGCGAAGAGGCGGCGCTGGCCGCGAAAGCTGACGAAGTGCTGGAATTTCTGACCATCGATCATCTGGCCGACGAAAAGGCCGGCAACCTGTCAGGGGGTCAGAAAAAGCTCCTTGAGCTGGGGCGGACGATGATGGTCGACGCCCGCATCGTGTTTCTGGACGAGGTTGGCGCGGGTGTGAACCGCACGCTCTTGGGCACGATCGGCGATGCGATTGTGCGCCTGAACAAAGAACGCGGCTATACCTTCTGTCTGATCGAACACGACATGGATTTTATCTCGCGCCTTTGCGACCCGGTCATCGTCATGGCCGAAGGCAAAGTTCTCGCGCAAGGGTCGGCCAGTGAGATCATGGCGAACGAGGCCGTAATCGAAGCATATTTGGGCACAGGGCTGAAAAATAAAAAGAAAACGGAGCCTGCGACGTGAGCGAACCGTTCCTCATTGGCGACGAGATGACCGGTGGCTACGGCACGGGCGCTGACATCCTTCACGGTTGCACCATTGCCGTTGAAAAAGGTCAGATCGCGGTCATCGTGGGCCCAAACGGCGCGGGCAAATCGACGGCGATGAAGGCGGTGTTTGGGATGCTGAATGTGCGCGAAGGCGCGGTTCGCCTCAATGGCGAAGACATCACCAGCCTAAGCCCGCAAGACCGCGTTGCCAAAGGCATGGCCTTTGTGCCGCAAACGCAGAACATTTTTACCTCGATGACCGTCGAGGAAAATCTCGAGATGGGCGCGTTCCTGCGCCGTGATGACATCTCGGTCACGATGGAGCAGGTCTATACCCTCTTTCCGATCCTGCGCGAAAAGCGCAGGCAGGCCGCTGGTGAATTATCAGGCGGTCAGCGTCAGCAGGTCGCGGTTGGCCGCGCCTTGATGACGCAGCCACAGGTGTTGATGCTTGACGAACCCACCGCAGGCGTTTCCCCTATTGTCATGGATGAACTCTTTGACCGCATTATCGAAGTGGCCCGGACGGGCATTTCGATATTGATGGTTGAACAGAATGCGCGTCAGGCGCTCGAGATCGCTGACAAGGGTTACGTTTTGGTTCAGGGCCGCAACGCCTATACCGACACCGGACAAGCCCTTTTAGCCGATCCCGAGGTCCGTCGGACCTTCCTCGGCGGGTAGGTTGTGACAGGCGCGCTTCTTGTGACACTCCTCATCAACAGCTTCGGCTTCGGCCCGCAACCTATGGCCTGTTCGTTCCCGGCACCCGAGCCGGGACATGATCCGATCACGGTGCATGTCGAGCCCCTGCCCAGCCTCAAAGATGGCGACGCGGGATATCGCGTGAAGATGGAGTTTGACGGGAGCTTGTCCGTGATGGCAGCAGCCGGTCCGATAACAACGACATCAGAACGCGATGTGATGATCCGAGGCGCAACCGAAGATCAGACCTTCTACACGCTTGGCCTGCGCGAAGACGGTGCAGCAGCGTTGAACCTGATGTGGACACAGCCAAAGGATCAACCGGTGCGGCAACATACCCGCACCGGGGCCTGCGAAAATCACGAAAGACATATGCAGCAATGGTTGACTTCCTAAACGCGCTTGTTGCGCTTTTGAACTTTGTGATCGTGCCCGCCACGGCCTATGGCAGCCAGCTTGCCTTGGGTGCGCTTGGGGTCACGCTGATCTATGGCATCTTGCGGTTCTCAAATTTTGCCCATGGCGACACGATGGCGTTCGGTGCAATGGTCACCATTCTGGTGACATGGTGGCTGCAAAGCATGGGCGTCAGTTTGGGGCCCCTGCCCACTGCGCTTCTGGCCGTGCCTGCGGGCATTGCTGCGACCGCGCTTCTGCTCTTGGGAACCGATCGCGTGGTTTATCGCTTCTACCGACGACAGCGCGCCGCGCCTGTGATCTTTTTGATCGTGTCGCTGGGTGTGATGTTCATCATGAACGGCCTTGTTAGACTGATCATTGGCGTTGACGATCAGCGGTTTGCAGATGGTGAGCGATTCATTATTTCTGCGCGGGATTTCAAGGAGTTGACGGGCCTGCGCGAAGGGCTCGCCATCAAGACCAGTCAGGGGATCACAGTTGTGGTCACCGTGATCGCAGTGGCCCTGCTCTTTTGGTTTCTCAACCGCACACGAACGGGCAAGTCGATGCGCGCCTTCTCTGATAATGAGGATTTGGCGCTTTTGTCGGGCATCAATCCTGAACGCGTCGTGACCATCACATGGCTGATCGTGGCGGCTCTGGCCACCGTTGCGGGTGTCCTTTACGGGCTCGACAAGTCTTTCAAACCCTTCACGTATTTCCAGCTTCTGCTGCCCATCTTTGCCGCAGCAATTGTCGGGGGATTGGGCAACCCGCTGGGCGCGATTGCGGGTGGGTTCGTGATCGCGTTCTCTGAGGTCACGATCACATATGCGTTCAAGAAGGTCGCGACGTATATCCTGCCCGAGGCACTTTCACCGTCGGGCCTCGTTCAGCTCCTCAGCACCGACTACAAATTTGCGGTCTCATTTGCGATCCTGCTGATCGTCCTGCTGTTCCGACCGACCGGCATCTTTGCGGGGAAAAAGCTATGACCGATACACCGCGCACCATTTTGCTTTTCGGGCTGGTCCTGGGCCTGATCGTGATGACCGGCTTCACTACGTCTTGGAACGTCGCACTGAACATCTTCAACATGGGTCTCATCAGCGCGATCATGGCGCTGGGTGTGAACATGCAATGGGGCTATGCGGGCCTTTTGAATGTGGGCGTTATGGGCTTTGTGGCGCTCGGTGGTCTTGGAGCCGTTGTTGTCTCAATGGACCCGGTGGATGAAGCTTGGGCCGCAGGCGGTCTGGGGATCATCCTTGCCCTGCTTATCGGGTTCGGCACGGTTTTGGCTGCCATTGTCGCCTGGGGGCGCATCCCTGCCGGGCGCACGCGTGTCCTGACGCTTCTTGCTATCTTAATCATTGGGTTCTTCGTCTACCGCGCCCTTTTCGATCCGGCCGTTGCCGCCATCGAAGCGGTTGATCCCGCAGCAACAGGGTATCTTGGTGGCCTTGGATTGCCTGTCTTGTTGGCATGGCCCGCAGGCGGTTTGCTGGCCGCGGGTGCGGCGTGGATTGTGGGCAAGACCGCTTTGGGGTTGCGATCGGATTACCTCGCGATTGCGACGCTGGGCATTGCCGAGATCATTATCGCCGTACTGAAGAACGAAGACTGGCTCAGCCGCGGTGTTAAAAACGTCATCGGTCTGCCCCGCCCCGTGCCTTACGAGGTCGATCTGCAAAACGATCCGGGCTTTGTGGCGCGGGTTGAAGGGTTCGGATTTGATCCCGTCACCGCGTCATCCATCACCGTTAAGCTGGCCTATTCCGGGCTATTCATCATTGTTCTTCTGGTGCTCATTTGGCTGACACAGGCGGCGTTGAACTCACCCTGGGGCCGGATGATGCGCGCCATTCGCGACAATGAAACCGCGGCTGAGGCCATGGGCAAAGACGTCAAGGCCCGCCACCTGCAAGTCTTCATTCTGGGGTCTGCCATTTGCGGGCTGGCGGGGGCGATGATGACAACACTCGACGGGCAGCTCACGCCCGGCACCTACCAGCCCTTGCGCTTCACCTTCCTCGTCTGGGTGATGGTCATTGTCGGCGGGTCCGGCAACAACTTTGGCGCGGTTCTGGGTGGATTCCTGATCTGGTTCCTGTGGGTCATGGTTGAACCCTACGGATTGGCCGCGATTGAATTCGCCACAGCAGGCTTGCCGGACGGGTCAGCGTTGAAAGACCACCTCCTCGACAGCGCGGCCCATATGCGGCTTTTGACGATGGGTGTCATCCTGCTTGTCGTGCTGCGGTTCAGCCCGCGTGGTCTGTTGCCAGAACGGTAAGGGCCGATCGCCATAAAGCCGGCGCAGATCGGCACGATCCAGGTATGTTCCCGTCGGAACATACCGCGCCCGACACGTAGGATAGCGCAGTGCGGGAACCGCGCGCATAACCTCGGCCTGCTGAGGCCGCGGAAGCGCTGCGAACGCATCCTCGTTTAGGCACATCGTGCGCGCAATCACCGCTCCAATGCGGAGAGCGGCGACAACGGGCAACAGAATGTCCACAACCTCCGCCAGGCCAAATCCCATGCGCGAAGGTCCAAAATTGCGGATCTCACTGGTGGCGAAATCTCCAAATGCCGCGCGGACCAAGGGACACTCCCAAACCAGCACCTGATCTTGCCCCAGTGCGGCATCTCCCGCACCCGGAACGCGGACCACCGCGTCCGTCTTGCGGCGCCGCGTCCAAAGCACGGGCCAAGACACTCCGTCGGCGGAGAGCACCAAATCCCCCGGCCTTAGATCACCCACCGAACGCAAACCCTCGGGCGTGTCGATCAAAGCAGACGTCGATATCCCCTCAACACGGTCGCGAGACGTGAAAGTGCGTGGGAGGATGTCAAAATCACAAGGGTGAAGCTGCGCCATGGGTCTTCTCTGGCCCATGGCGGTTTCCCGCACGTTACGCCGGCCTAAGCCTGCACTGAAATCTGCCTAAAATTTTATACGATTGCGCGGGTTATCTTCGCCCACGACGCACCTGAGCCACAGGCCGAACCGGGCGCGCGGCGCGTCCAAGCGACTGTGCCTCAGGGAAGAGGTCCAAAACCTCCAACCGCTGGGCATTGCAAAGCGCCGCCATCACGCTGTCTGACGGGCAAAAGCTCTCAGTCCATAACCCGTTGGACAAAATCACCTGATGCCGCTCAAAAAGCAGATGCAAGTAGCACACCCGCAGGGGCTGCACCGGTTTGACCAAGCGATGATCGATGAGATCCTTTGCGGCGGCCAGAACTTCGCCCTTTCCAGTGTCGCGCATGACCGCCCTGTGATCGACCAACACGCGGTGTTCCGGCGACAGATAGATGTCGCGATCCGGTCGGTTGCCCCCATCCAACGCACCCGCGCGAAACACGATGGGCAACAGATGCGGTGCACGCGTCAGTTCTTTCCAGGACAGCGTGCGCTGACCAATCCACGCAACAGGCTGTAACCCGTTGTCCCGCGTCACGATCTTGTCCCCGGTCTTGATATCTTCGATTGCGACCTCACCCTTGCCGGTCGCGATCATGGTCCCCGGCGTAAAGCACGGCGACACAGCCCCCATTGTCATCTTCATTTCAGCCCCAACGCGCGGTTGCGATTACCCATACCCAAAGGCGAGGTCCAAACAGCACAAATGGATCAACGAAGAGATGCGGGGGACGGTCACGATCATGCCCGGTGTCGCCGATATCCATCCCGACGGGTCCGAGCCGATGTGAACCGCCCCCGCCGCCTACAGGCAGCACCGTTCACCCACTTGCACCCATTCGGATACAAGCCCACATGCGGCGCCCCCACGCCGCGATACCGCTCCCCAGCGAGCAGGTAGACCCTATGAGACTGTTTCTGTGCGACAAAGGAAAAAGGCAGAAAAAAGGCCGGGCCTGCCTTGATTACGCCCGGATCCGGCATCTCGGCCTGTCAGCCAGAAGACTATTTTGTTTCCAAGACAGAAACGAATACGCGACAATTGTTGCTCTTTTCAATCAAGCACATCGATTTGCTGCATACTGTTGTACCACACGGCCTCATTCTCGCGCCTATTGTTTCCGTCGATCATTGGCGCAATCAAATCGCCGCGCTCCAGCGCCACTGAAACCATGTAACAGAACCTGTGAATTCTTGTTTCCGTTTCAGAACCAATTCATGCCCACTGGAGCGATTGAAATTTCAGGGTGGCAGGACGCCTGATTCGACCACACGATTGTCGGAGGCCTAACCGCTCTGACACTTGCGTGAACACGCGGCCCGAGCGCTGGATCGACCCAGCGTGGCCCTTTAATCGGCCTTTGGGTCGTCGCATCTCAGAGGCAGAGAGGTTCACGCGCGCGATGAAACGTTTTGAAGATCCAAACGGTCTGATCTTTACCGCCACAAATGCCGAGAGTGCGTCAGGGTTCGCAGAGCTGACGTCGGCCTATATGGGCTTCCAGCGCAACACCGGAAAACTGCTCGGCGCCTTGCGAGACGCTGATCCGGACATGCCCATGGCGCTCTGCGCTCAAGGCTCCTTCGCGAAACTTATGGGAAGCTCCAATCACTCGGCCCGTGCGGTCACGCTTTCGGATGCATTGCAGACCCGGCTTTCAAGCCTCAACGCGACCGATCGTGAACGCCAGCACGCCGCCGCATTATCCGCCTGGACCAAAGGGGACATGAATCGCGCCACGGACATCTGGGAGGCGATCCTTCTCGATCATCCGCAGGATGGTCTCGCGCTCCGTCTGGCGCATTTCACGCATTTCTATTCTGGTGATGGGCGGCGCATCCGTGACTCGCTGGCACGCACCCTGCCCCGATGGTCTGAAGACCACCCCGACTATGGGTTCCTGTTGGGCATGTACGCCTTCGGTCTCGAAGAATCGGGGGAGTACGAAGAGGCCGAAAAATACGGCCGACGCGCGGTCGACATGAACCCCGCTGACGCATGGTCAGTGCACTCGGTCGCGCATGTGCTTGAAATGACGGGGCGGCACGCCGACGGGATCGCATGGGTCGCCGGGCTCGAAGACGATTGGAGCACCGTCAACAACTTTCGCTACCACCTCCATTGGCATCGCAGCCTCTATCATCTGGAGCGTGGCGAATTCGATGTCGTACTTGATCTTTATGACCGGCAGATCGTCTCGGACATCACGTCCGATTTCTATCTCGACATCTGTAACGCCTCTTCGCTCTTGTGGCGGCTTGAGATGTTCGGCGTTGACGTCGGCGACCGCTGGCGCGCGCTGGCGGATGTGGCGAGGACGCATATCGATGATGCCGACCTGATTTTCGTCTCTCTCCACTACCTCATGGCACTGGTCTCTGCCGGAGATGCCGAGGCTGCCGATGAAATGATCGAGAACATCCGCAAATGGTCCACGCTGGGCGACACGCAGGCGGTCATCTGCGCCAATGTCGGGGTGGCCTTGGCCGAAGGGCTGCGCGCGGCCCGCTCCGGCGATTTCGCGACGGCGGCCAGCAAGATTGGCGCGGTTCGCTATCAAATGGACGCTATTGGTGGCAGTGCCGCACAACGCGACGTGTTCCACATGATCCTGCTCGATGCGACTGCGGCCAGTCAGAATGCGCTTCAGGCGCGCGCGCTGTTTCGTGAACGGTTGGGATACAAGGTTCACTCAAGCTGGACATGGCACGGCTACAGCAATGCATTGGCCACCTTGGGCGATGACAACGGCGCGGAAACCGCTCGCGATCGCGCTGCCGCTTTGCAGATCCACTAGGTCTCGGGCGGGCGGTCGCCCAGTTCCGCGAGAACCTCATCCGTGTCCTGCCCACATGTCGGCGGGGCCCGGCGATAGCTGACGGGCGTGGCCGAGAATTTGACCGGGTTCCCGATCAGATCAACCGACCCGCTTTGCGCCGCGCCATGGGGCATGGTGACTTTCATCTCCCGCGTCTGCGCCTGAGGACTGGCAAAAACCTCGTCCATCTTGTTGATGGCCCCGCCCGGAACACTTTCGGCCTCCATCCGCGCGATCAACCAATCGCGCTCGACCGTCCTCAGTTTCGCCTCAAGATGCCCTATCAGAACATCCCTGTTGGCAAGGCGCGCGGTGTTGGTCGCAAACCGAGGATCGGCCGAGAGATGATCCAACCCCAAGAGGCCACAAAACCGCTCAAACTGTGCATCATTGCCCACGGCAACGATGGCATGACCATCCCTGACCTCGAACACCTGATACGGCACAATATTCGGGTGCTGATTTCCACGCCGCTTTGGCACTTCACCGGAGAGGAGGTAATTCGTCCCCTCATTGATCATCCATGCGATCTGACAATCGACCAAGCTTATATCGATATGCTGCCCGACCCCGGTGGCCTCTGCATGGCGGAGCGCCGCGAGGATTGAGGTCGCCGCATACATCCCCGTCATCACATCCGCGATCCCAACACCCACTTTCATCGGCGCACCCTCCGGCGTGCCAGTCAGGCTCATAATTCCGCCATAGCCTTGCGCCAAAAGGTCATAGCCAGGACGATGTGCGTTCGGACCCGTCTGCCCGAAACCGGTGATTGAGCAATAGACAAGCCGGGGAAACTCTTCCTTCAGATCATCATAGCTCAGCCCGTATTTCGCCAGACCCCCAACCTTGAAATTCTCAACCAGAACATCGCATTGCGCCAATAAAGCGCGCACGGTGTCCGCCCCGTCTTTGGTCGCAATGTCCACGGCAACCGACCGTTTGTTGCGATTGGCACAAAGGTAATAGGCGCTTTCCTGCGTCGACGTCCCATCCTGACCAGTGACGTATGGCGGACCCCATGCGCGCGTATCATCGCCAAGCCCCGGGCGCTCGATCTTTAGAACATCCGCCCCAAAATCCCCCAAAAGCTGGGTTGCCGTCGGCCCGGCTAGAATACGGGTCAGGTCGAGAACCCGTACCCCTGCCAGCGGCCCTGTGTTTTCCACGGTCATATCAGTGGTCCTGCCTGTGATCAGCCGCCAGTATGCAAAGCGCAGCGCGCGAGGTGAACACGCAATCCGCGCGCTCACCGGTTTGTGCACAGGGCCTGTTCGCGGCTGCCATGACCAAACGGTTTGCAATGCCATCAAACTCAGCAACACTGCCCCATGACCAAAGACACCTCGACCCAAGAAGATCAGACAGATGCCACCGCCCGCCGCGCCAAAGGTGAATTCGTGCGCGGCGTCAGCGGGTTTCGTCATGCCATTGGCGATCCGGAGTTCCCTGCCGAGCCGGGTCGCTATCACCTTTTTGTCGCGCTGAATTGCCCGTGGTGCCATAGGGTCACTCTGGCGCGCAGCGTTTTGGGGCTGTCAGAGGCGATCACAATGGATGTGGCCTTTCCCAATCGTACGGGCGAGGACGATCCTGTTGGCGCCAACCTGTGGGAATTTGCTCCAAATCGTGTCGCAACGCTCACCGGTACTCCCCTGCCCGAATGCACGGTGGAAACGGGCACTGGGGAAGGCCTGCGCCTTGCCAAACAGGTGTATCAGCGGGAAGGGTCCGACGAGCAATCGGTCCCGATCCTTTACGACAAAGTTCAGGGTCGCATCGTCAGCAACGAAAGCGCCGAAATTATTCGCATGCTCGACGGCCACGCCCGTGCCTTGGGCAGCACCATGTCTGACCCGTTCCGTCTGGTTCCCGAGGATCCGTCCGAACAGCAAGACATCGCCGCGCTCAACGACCGGATCTACGTGACCATCAACAATGGTGCGTACAAGGCCGGCTTCTCTTCCGATCAGTCGGTCTATGCCGCGGCGTTTGAGGCGTATTTTGAAACACTGGAGTATCTGGAGCACCTCTTGTCCGACGGACGCCCTTTTTTGACCGGTGACGAATTTACCGAGGCTGATTTACGCCTGTTTCCAACGCTTTACCGCCATGACCCGGTTTACTACGTCCGTATGAAGCTGAACGGCGCCCGCATCCTCGACTATCCCCACCTCTGGCGCTGGCTCTGCCGGGTCTATGCGCTCAACGGCGTGGCGGACGCGGGTTCACTGATCCACTGCCGACAGGGATATTTCGGTCGCTCCTGGAATGGTGTCGTGCCAATTGGCCCGCTAAAGCCCAAATATCCCGAAGCGTATCATCAGCCCGATCTTGCCGGGTGACGCTGTATCAATCTGCGGAAAAAGTGGTGCCCAAGGAGAGACTCGAACTCTCACGCCCGTGAAGGCGGGGGATTTTGAATCCCCTGCGTCTACCATTCCGCCACTTGGGCACGATCGCTGTCCTACACGTGGCGGCAGGCAGGGGCAAGCGGCGTTCTGGGCATTTGCGCGACGGGCGCTGGCGCTGGCCGCACCGATTTGCTAGCCGAAGGGGACCGCGCGCGAAAGGACCCCGGCATGGCGGAGGACCCGTCACAGGATATGGCGATATCAGAGCGTCTGCACCACCTCGCAACTGAGGCTGGTGAGGATGCGGTATCGCTTGGGTGGGTGATGGATCGTCTGAATGAGCGTGCCTTTGGTCTGTTTCTTTTGATCCTCGCCCTGCCCTGCTGCATTCCATTTCTTTATGGCGTGCCGCAGATCGTTGCGCTGCCGCTGATGTTCGTCTCGGTGCAGCTTCTTATGGGGCGAAACGCGCCGTGGTTGCCCGAACGGCTCAGCCAGCGCACCGTGACCGCCGCCGCCCTGACGGATCTCGCAACCCGCGCCGATCCCTGGTTGCGCTGGATCGAGAAACTGAGCCGCCCGCGCCTGACCGGCCTCACGCGGCCTCCCGTCGACCGTTTTCTGGGGCTGGCGCTGGTTTTGTTCAGCGCGTCGATCCTCGTGCCTCTGCCTGCGACCAATACCGTGCCGGGAATGGCCGTGGCGGTTATTGCAATCGGGCTGCTCCTGCGCGATGGGGTGCTTGTGATCCTCGGCGCGATCATGGGGACGGCTTGGATTGCCACATTGATTTTCGCCGGGGCCACATTGGCAAGCATCATCCGCGGGTGGATCGGGATATGAACAACGCACGAACCCTTGGCTTGATCGCGGCGGGCGGGTCGCTTGCCATGCTGCTTGCGGCTTGGGGTTTTCAGTATCTGGGGGGCCTCGCACCATGTGCGATGTGCATCTGGCAACGCTGGCCACATGTGCTCGCTGCGGCATGCGGTGCGGTGTCTGTCGTGGTCCCGCTATCGGTGATCTATCTTCTGGGTGCCGCCTCCGCCGCCACGACAAGCGGGATCGGTGTCTATCACACGGGCGTCGAGCGCGGTTGGTGGGAGGGGCCCACAACCTGCACCTCTGGCCCCATTGACGATCTGTCGCCTGAAGAACTGCTCGATCAGATCCTGGGCGCACCACTGGTGCGCTGTGACGAAGTGCCTTGGGAGCTTCTTGGGCTCAGTATGGCCAGCTGGAACGCGCTTGTATCAGCCGGATTTGTCCTGATCTGGCTGGCCGCCTTCCGCGCTGCCCGCGCCTAGTGCAACGGCAATTCACCTACGACGTTGCGCCACTCTCCCGGGGCGATCATCTTGCGATGCACGAAGCGCACCGAATGTAACGGTCCTTCTATTTCGTCTTGCCAAAACTCGATGAATTCAAAGAGTTTGGGATGGTCCGGGGCAAGGTCATAGTCTTGCCAGATGAACGTGTTCAGCACATGCGTAAAGTCCGGCATCCGGTAGTATAATTCCGCCGTCGTCAGCCCATAACCGCGCAGCATAAGTTCGGTTTCTGATGTCTCCATTCTGCCTCCTGAAATCACTGCTCAACAAAATTCACACCATTTTCCGCCTGTAATGCAAGAAAAACAGTATGTTAGCAGTCATGTCCTCCGGCTGATTGCCTTAATCTTGCGCAGCCATTGCACGCAACATCCATGAAGTGATAGACTGTGAACAACAAGATCTAGCGGCGCCCGACGCCGGTGAGGACAAACGTGAGCGACACACCAGAACCCCCTGAAAACACGGACGAAACGCCGCCAGAGCGCCCGTCTTACAGTGGTCCGACCGTGTCCATCACGGACGAGATGCGCGCGTCCTATCTGGACTACGCCATGTCGGTCATCGTCAGCCGCGCAATCCCCGATCTGCGCGACGGCCTAAAACCTGTGCACCGGCGTATCCTCTACGCCATGCACGAGACCGGCAACAGCCACGACAAGGCCTATCGAAAGTCTGCGCGGCCTGTGGGCGACGTCATGGGGAAATACCATCCCCACGGCGACAGCGCGATCTATGACGCGCTGGTGCGGATGGCGCAGGATTTCTCGATGTCGCTGCCGCTCCTCGACGGTCAGGGCAACTTTGGCTCCATGGACGGCGATAACCCGGCGGCCATGCGCTATACCGAGGTGCGCATGGACAAACCCGCGGGCGCACTGCTGGAAGATATCGAAAAAGACACCGTCGATTTTCAGGACAACTACGACGGCAAGGACCGGGAACCAACCGTCCTGCCCGCGCGCTTTCCCAACATGCTGGTCAACGGCGCGGGTGGCATCGCGGTGGGTATGGCCACCAACATCCCGCCGCACAACCTTGGTGAAGTCGTCGACGCCACGCTGGCGATGATCGAAAACCCCGATCTGACGTCTGAGGACCTGATGGAATACATCCCCGGTCCGGATTTTCCGACCGGTGGCGTCATCCTCGGACGGTCCGGAGCGCGCAAAGCGTATCTTGAAGGGCGCGGCAGCGTCATCATCCGCGCCAAAACGCGGGTCGAAGAGATCCGCAAGGACCGCTATGCGATCGTGCTGGATGAGATCCCCTATCAGGTCAACAAGGCCGCGATGATCGAAAAGATCGCCGATCTCGTTCGCGAAAAGCGGCTTGAGGGTATCTCGGGTATTCAGGACGAGAGCGACCGGGTCGGTGTCCGCGTCGTGATCGAGCTTAAGCGTGATGCAACACCCGAGGTCGTGTTGAACCAGTTGTTCCGGTTCAGCCAGATGCAAACCTCGTTCGGCTGCAACATGCTGGCTCTCAACGGTGGTCGCCCGGAACAACTGACGCTACGAGATTTCCTGTCTTATTTCATAAGCTTCCGCGAGGAAGTTGTTGCGCGCCGCACGGCATTTGATCTGCGCAAAGCCCGCGAACGCAGCCATATCCTGTGTGGTTTGGCCGTGGCCGTGTCAAACGTGGACGAAGTGGTCGCCACGATCCGCGCCAGTGCCGACGCGGCAGAGGCCCGCGCCAAGTTGATGGAGCGTCGTTGGCCCGCCCATGACATCGCGGACTACATTCGCTTGATCGACGACCCGACCCATACCATCAACGAGGACGGCACGTATTACCTGTCTGAAATTCAGGCCCGCGCGATCCTCGATCTCCGCCTTCAGCGTCTAACCCAAATCGGTGTCAAAGAGGTCACCGATGAACTTGAAGAGCTTGCCGGTAAGATCAAGGAATACCTCGATATTCTCCGCTCGCGTGACCGCATCCTTGCGATCATTTCCGAAGAATTGACGACCGTCAAAAATGACTTCGCCGTCCCGCGCCGCACCGAGATCGTGGAATGGTCCGGCGACATGGAAGACGAGGACCTGATCGAGCGTGAGGATATGGTCGTCACCGTCACGTCTGGCGGTTACATCAAGCGTACCCCTCTGGCCGAATTCCGTGCGCAACGGCGTGGCGGCAAAGGGCTGTCGGGGATGTCGACCAAGGACGAGGACGTGGTCACCACCCTCTTCGTCGCCAACACGCACACGCCGCTTCTGTTCTTCACGACCGACGGCATGGTTTACAAACTCAAGACGTGGCGCCTTCCCCAAGGGGGTCGTACCGCCAAGGGCAAAGCGATCGTCAATATCCTGCCCATTCCACCCGGCGTCTCCATCGCGGCAACGATGCCAGTGGATGTCCCGGAAGAGGATTGGGCGAACCTCCAGATCTTCTTTGCCACGACCCAAGGCGACGTGCGCCGCAACGCGTTGAGCGACTTCACCAACGTCAAATCCAACGGCAAGATCGCAATGAAGCTGCCGGAAGACGTGCAATTGGTGAACGCGCGCATTTGTACGGAAGACGATGACGTGATGCTGCTGACCGCATTGGGCCGCGCCATCCGCTTCCCCACAACAGAAGTCCGGGTATTCAAAGGCCGCGACAGCACCGGGGTCCGTGGAATTCGGCTGGCCGATGGCGACAGCGTCGTCTCAATGTCCGTCATTCGCCACTTCATCGCGACCCCAGAGGAGCGCGCCGCCTACCTTAAACAGCGTCGCCTCGTTGCGGGCGCGCCGGATGAGGCTGAAGCGGATGAGGAGGATGCGGTCGAGGCCGGTCAGCTGTCTACCGAACGCTACGCTGAAATGTCGGCGGCCGAGGATTTGATCCTCACTATCACCACGGGTGGCGCGGGCAAATTGTCTTCCAGCCACGACTACCCGGTGCGCGGGCGCGGCGGACAGGGCGTGATGGCCATGGACAAGGCGATGCGCGGTGGGCCGCTTGTGGCCTCCTTCCCGGTTGAGATGGACGATCAGATCATGCTCGCCACCTCAAACGGTCAGTCGATCCGCGTGCCTGTCGATGGCATTTCTTTCCGCTCGCGCGCGGCCGGGGGTGTCAAAGTCTTTGACACGGGCGCCGGGGAAGAGGTCGTGTCGGTCGCCTGGATTGCCGATCAGGGTGAAGACGACGGTGAGGATGCGCCAGAATAAACCAAGCCAACCAAATGGTTGCGTAATGGTCTACAATGCCGGGGTTCTCTCCGGCATTGTTTCGTTTCTTGGTAACAATCGACCGAATTCCGCCGCGCTCCCCGCCTTAAGAAATCCTTAAAGCTGCGTACTCCAGCCCCATTCCCCTGCCAAAACAACAGGGTCGCATGACGTTCGCGGCACCTTAAGTGGTTCTGGCCCGTCGGCCCTGTCGTTGAACACGTAAAGACCCAGAGCATGTCCAAAGCCACGTCAGACCGCGTAACGCTTAACGCAACAGCGCAAAACCTGATCCGCATTCTGATCGCGTCGTATTTCATCGCGGTTTCGGTCGGTCTTGTGCCCGGCACCGATGTCTCAACGGTTTTCCAACAGATCATGCCCGATCACCTTGCCGGGCCTGTCGCCGTGATCTTTTTCTTCGGCCTGTCCTACATGGTGCTCATCGGTCTGTGGCTGCGCGGAGCGGCGCTGCTGCTTGCACTCACGCTCTTCTGGTCCAGTTATCTCACCATGATCGACATGGGGCTGCAGGAGCAATTGGGCAGCTTTTGGCGGGACCTCGCCCTGATCGGCGCGCTCATGCTGACCTATGCCGAACCCGCCGCACGCTCGCATCAACGTCGCGGTCTGTTCCGATCCCGCCCCGTCGCTCGAAAAATTCGCACGCGCAAACCCGCACCGGTTACGGACTTGCGTGATACCGCCCCAACTTTCCGCAGCACGCGCACTCCCGCGCCCGAAGCCACGCACAAGCCGCTGGCGGCAGAGTAACGCGCCCCCTTTTCACTGCGACCCCGAGGCGCTACATCGCGCCCATGACCTCAGACAGCACATTGCACATCGTCGGCGGCGGCATGGCCGGATCAGAAGCCGCCTGGCAGGCCGCGCAGGCCGGCGTTCCCGTGACCATCTATGAAATGCGCCCGACCGTTGGCACCTTCGCGCACAAAACCGGCAATCTCGCCGAGATGGTGTGTTCGAACTCCTTCCGCTCGGACGACCACGAACAAAATGCCGTGGGGTTGTTGCATTGGGAAATGCGCGCGGCAGGCAGCCTGATCATGGAAATGGGTGATGCACACCGCCTGCCCGCTGGGGGGGCTTTGGCCGTTGACCGTGACGCCTTTGCCGAGGCTGTGACCGCCCGCCTCCGCGCCCATCCAAATATCACAATCGTGGATCGCGAGATCACGGAACTCCCCGAAACGGGCAACTGGATTTTTGCCACCGGTCCGCTGACGTCGCCCGCGCTGGCTGAAGCCATGCTTGGCGAAACCGGGACCGAGGCACTGGCCTTTTTCGATGCCATTGCGCCAATCGTCTATGCTGACAGCATCGACATGTCCGTCGCGTGGCGTCAGTCGCGCTATGACAAAGGGGAAACCGAGGAAGAGCGCACGGCCTATATCAACTGCCCGATGACCAAGGAGCAGTATGAGGCGTTCATCGATGCCTTGATCGCCTCGGACAAGACCGAGTTCAAAGAAGGCGAAACTGCGGGTTACTTCGACGGTTGCCTGCCGATTGAGGTGATGGCCGAACGCGGGCGCGAAACCCTGCGCCACGGGCCGATGAAACCCGTGGGCCTGACCAACCCGCACGACCCAGAGACCAAGGCGCATGCCGTTGTCCAACTGCGTCGCGACAACGCGCTCGGCACGCTCTACAACATCGTCGGCTTTCAGACCAAAATGAAATACGGCGCACAAGCCGATGTATTCAAAATGATTCCCGGGCTTCAGGACGCGCGTTTTGCCCGCCTCGGCGGCATACACCGCAACACGTTCCTGAACTCGCCCACGCTCCTCGATGACGCCATGCGCCTGCGCTCACGACCCAACATCCGCTTTGCCGGACAGGTCACAGGCGTCGAAGGCTATATCGAAAGCGCCGCGATGGGTCTACTCGCAGGCCGGATGGCGGCAGCGGAAGCGAACGGGACCGACCTTCCCCCTGTTCCCCAAACGACTGCGATGGGTGCGCTTCTGACCCACATCACTGGCGGCGCCGAAGCCAAGACCTTTCAGCCTATGAACGTAAACTTCGGCCTGTTCCCGGCCGTGGACGCAAAGGGCGGTCGTCGCGGGCGCAAGGACCGGTACAAAGCCTATACCGACCGCGCCAAGGCAGATTGGACCGCATGGCTCGGTGACAGAGGGCTGGACGCCGCGTGATCCCAGCGCTTACGCTGGGGCCATGACGGATTCCTTTTTCGACAAGGTCTACAAGGCCAAAGGCACGCAAGAAACGCGCGAGCTTTATGATGACTGGTCGTCGAGCTATGACGCGCAAGTTGCTGAAAACGGATACATAACACCCAATCGATCCGCCAGGATTCTGGCGGATTTTCTGTCTGATACGTCGACGCCAATCCTCGACTTCGGATGTGGCACGGGGCTTTCTGGTCGCGCCTTTGCGTCTGAAGGGTTCACCGCGCTCGACGGCATGGACATCTCGCCCGAGATGCTGGAGCGCGCCAAAGACACCGGGGCCTACCGCACCCTGACCGTGATCTCTCCTGAGGCGCCTCCACCGATTGAGACCGGCACCTATCCCGTCATCGCCGCCATCGGGGTCATCGGCGCAGGCGCGGCCCCGATTGAGGTCTTTGACACTCTGATGGAAAAGCTCGCGCCGGGCGGTCTCATGATCTTCTCTTTCAACGATCACGCACTTGCCGATCCAGCCAACCCGGCCGCGGTGGCGCGCTGGACAGACAGCGGGCGCGCCACGCAAGAGCTGCGTGACTACGGCGATCACCTGCCCGGTTTGGGAATGAAATCAGCGATTTACATCCTGAAACGCACCTAATGTATCGCACGCGCTTCGCGCCTTCGCCCACCGGGCCGCTCCATTTGGGCCATGCCTATTCCGCGTCCGTCGCCTACAACCGCGCCAAGGCGCACGATGGGGCGTTTCTGCTGCGCCTCGAAGATGTCGATCGTGCGCGCTCCAAACCTGAATGGGCGGCGCAAATTGAAGAGGACCTAACCTGGCTCGACCTGCGATCGGATGAACCGGTCTGGACGCAGTCAGACCACCGGCCCGCGCATGACGACGCGCTTAGCACCCTTATCGCACGCGGGTTGGTCTTTCCCTGCAAGTGTCGCCGCGCCGATATTCGCGCCGCAATGTCCGCCCCCCAAGAAGGTGTCGATGGCCTGATATACCCCGGCACCTGTCGCAGCAGGGTAATGGACGACTATGAACCGGGCGATGCGTTGCGCCTCAACATGAGCATGGCAATCGCAACTTTGCCCGATAGGCCATTGGAATACATCGAAAACTGCGGATCACGTCGGGTAATCGAGACCGAGCCCGCGGCGTTGACCAGCTTGGCCGGAGACGTGGTCCTGGGCCGCCGCGACACAGGCGATATCGCGTATCACCTGGCCGTGGTTGTCGACGATGCGGCGCAAGGGATCACAGAGGTCGTGCGGGGGGAGGACCTTGCGCCTGCCACGCCGCTCCACGTCCTGTTGCAGCGCCTGCTTGATCTTCCAACGCCCGAATACTTCCATCACCCGCTGGTGCGTGACGATGCTGGAAAACGACTGGCCAAACGCGACGACGCCCGCGCCATCGCCACCTACCGCGCCGAAGGGCTGACCCCGCAACATGTCATGGACCTGGCCCGTACCGGTGCAGGCCTCACGACATCGGCTTAAGGATCTCGATCTCTTCGTTGTTCTCAAGCGCCGTGTAGAAACAGCTGCGGCGGTTTGTGTGGCAGGCCGCGCCTGTCTGGTTGACCAGAACAAGGATCGTGTCGCGGTCGCAATCAATCCGCAATTCGACCAATTCCTGGGTATGGCCCGACGTCTCGCCCTTAATCCAGAACGCCTGACGCGACCGCGACCAATAGGTCACGCGACCGGTTTCAAGCGTCTTTTCCACGGCCTCCTGAGACATCCACGCCATCATCAGCACGTCACCGTTCTCGGCATCCTGTGCAATTGTGGGGATCAGACCGTCGGCGTTGTATTTCAACGAATTCGGATCGAACGACATCGGGGACTTTCCTTATCATGCGCGGACGCCTACTTATGTCGGACCGTTACGGAATGGAAGCCATGTCGGACAGCGACCTGATCAAACTCTACTCCGGCCAGATCCTGGATCTGGCCTCGTCGATCCCACTGACGGATCGGTTAGAGGCGCCCGACGCAACGGTGGCCAAACGGTCACCCCTTTGTGGGTCCAACGTGGTCGTTGATGTGATCCTCGACGGGGATCGCATCGCGCAGTACGGGCAAGACGTAAAAGCCTGCGCACTGGGTCAGACGGCCGCGTCAATCCTGGGTCAGAACGTGATTGGGATGTCACGCACTGAGGTGGCAGAGCTTCGCGATGCCGTCCGCGACATGCTCACCTCCGACGGCCCGGTGCCGCCTGCACCCTTTGAGACGTTCGAAGTCCTGCAGCCTGCCAAATCCTTTCGCAACCGCCACGACTCCATCCTTCTGGCGCTCAACGCGACGCTTGAGGCGATGGACGCCGCAACCGCCAAAAGCACCTGCGCCTGACAAAAAAACCGCCGCGCACCCGGGACAGGGCGGCGGCGGTCAGTGGCGTATCTGGAACCGATCGTCCGAGGACGTGGGACAGTCAAAATCGCATCGACAGGTTGGGGACAGGATGCGTCGTGATCGGATGAGCCAGACCGCAGGCAGACGGTAAAGCTAGATCAAGCCCGGCAAATGCAGGCCGGCAAGCAGGATCACCACCAGAGAGGCTGCACCAGCGAAATCCTGAATCAAGGTCGGGCTGGGCTTGCGAAGAGCGTTTTTGAATTCAACAGGCATGGGGGCGATCCAATTCTTGTTCTCTTGTGTTGCCTCTTTGTTCTCAAATCCTGACCGCTCTGTAAAGAACTTTTTAAGAACATTCGTGAACAAAAAGCGAAGTCATGGGCTAACCCACTGAAATCAGACGAATTGCCCGATCCTGCTCCATCAGCCACAAAAGAACACGCGCCGCCTGCCCGCGAGAGCTGGTCAGGTCAGGGTCCTTCTCCAATAGCGCACGGGCGTCCGTCTGTGCGGTGGCCATCAAACCCGCCTGATGTTCGAGGTCCGCAATCCTGAAACGTGGCAAACCGGATTGCGCCATCCCGATCAGATCCCCCGCCCCGCGCAGTTCAAGATCCACCTCAGAAATCCGAAACCCGTCCTCGGTCTCGCGCAGGGTCTCCAGACGTTTCTGCGCGGTTTCACCAAGGGGCGGTTTATACATCAACAAACAGGTCGACGCCGCCGCACCTCGTCCCACGCGTCCCCGCAGCTGGTGTAACTGCGACAATCCAAAGCGTTCCGCGCCCTCAACCACCATGATCGAGGCATTGGGCACATCCACCCCCACCTCAATCACCGTTGTGGCCACCAGAACCCGCGTCTGCCCACCCGAGAACGCCGCCATCGCCGCGTCTTTCTCCTCCGGCGCCATCCGACCGTGGACAAGGCCCACAACATCATCCCCCAACGCGGCCCGAAGACGCTTGAAGCGCTCTTCGGCAGCAGTGAAGTGCAGCACCTCGCTTTCCTCAACCAGCGGGCACACCCAATAGGCCTGCCGCCCCTGCCCGATCGCGTCGCGCAGATGCTGAACGACCTCGTCCATCCGCCCGTCTGACACCAACGCGGTGGTCACCGGCGTCCGTCCGGGCGGCTTTTCATCCAGCACGGACACATCCATGTCGCCATAGCCCGCCAGTGCCAGCGACCGCGGGATCGGCGTGGCGGTCATCACCAGAACATCTGTCGCCGTCCCCTTCGCACCCAGCTTCATCCGCTGCGCGACGCCAAAGCGGTGCTGTTCGTCGATCACGGCAAGCCTCAGGTCGTGCAATTCCACATCATCCTGAAACACCGCGTGCGTGCCAATCAGCACGTCGATCTCA
This sequence comes from Paracoccaceae bacterium, assembly GCA_013214635.1. GTDB lineage: Bacteria > Pseudomonadota > Alphaproteobacteria > Rhodobacterales > Rhodobacteraceae > JABSSC01. The sequence goes on from JABSSC010000001.1 coordinate 23,167, forward strand.
CCTCGCGCCAGAGCCTCCAGCTTGGCCCGCCGTCCCGCGCCCTTGTCGCGCCCGGTCAGAACCTCAACCCGCACTCCCGCCGTCGCGCAGAGCGGCGCAACCGAGGAAAAGTGTTGCCGTGCGAGTACCTCAGTCGGGGCCATGAGAACTGCCTGTCCCCCAGCCTCCACAACCGTGGCCATCGCAAGCACGGCCACCAACGTTTTCCCGGCCCCCACATCACCCTGAAGCAGCCGGTTCATCCGCTGTGGCGCGGCAAGATCGCCGTCTATCTCTTTGATCGCGCGCGTTTGTGCGCCGGTTGGAGTATATGGCAGTGACGCAATAATCTTGTCCCGCAACGCCCCGGTTCCCCGCGTCTCAATCCCCGGTTTCGCCCGCCGGTTTGCGCGGGCCAAGGCCAACGTCAACTGATGCGCGAAGACTTCGTCATAGGCCAATCGCCGTCGTGAGGGCGCAGAGGGCGCCAGGTCGGCAGAGGATTGCGGGGCATGGGCTTGAACCAAGGCGTCCTTGAAACCACGCCACCCTTCTTGCGCCACCAGCGCCGGATCAGCCCACTCCGCCAAATCAGGCACACGCTCAACGGCCGCGTGAACTGCTCGCGTCATGGCTTTTTGCGTCACGCCCTCGGTCAACGGATAAATCGGCTCAAACTCGGGCAGGCTCGACAGGTCCTGGACCTCAAGAACATGGTCGGGATGCGGCATCTGATAGACGCCATCAAACATCTCCAGCTTGCCCGAAACGATGCGCTGTTCGCCTTCCGGGAACTGATCTTCAAGCCACGCGCGATGCGCGTGAAAATACACAAGCTGCAACGTCGCGTCCGAGGCCGTGGCATCAATCCGGTACGGTCGCCCCCGTTGACGCGGCGGGTGATGTCGCCCGATCTCGACCTCCACCGTCGTCACCACAGGGGTCTCTCGACCGACTAGTCCCGGCACCAACCGACGGTCCGTCCCATTGGCGGGAAGCATCAGCGCCAAATCCTTGGGCGTCGCAATCCCGGCACCTTCAAGCGCCACCGCAGATTTCGGCCCGATCCCCGGCAGGCTGTCGAGCGCGGAAAACAGCGGAAAAAGGACTTCCGGGCGTCCGCTCATGCGTCCCCGATCAAGGTCAGCCAGCCGTCTTCATCAATGGTCTCAACCCCCAGATCAGCGGCTTTCTTGGCCTTTGACCCCGCGCCCGGACCGGCCACAAGCAAATCCGTCTTGGCCGAAACCGAGCCCGAAACCTTGGCCCCCAACGCCTCAGCCCGCGCCTTGGCCTCGGCCCGGGTCATTTTCTCAAGCGTGCCGGTGAATACGACGGTTTTGCCCGCCACCGGGCTGTCGCCTGTCTGCGGCGCCTCCGCGGGCTGAACATCCAATTGCGCCACAAGTCGGGCAATGCTCGCGGCCTCCGCCTCACCAGCAAACGAAGTCACCAGCGCCCGCGCCATGACCTGCCCGACGCCGTCGATGGCCAAAAGATCCTCCCAGGCTGGCCCTTCCTGCGCCGCCGCCTGTGCCACAGACTCCGAAAACTGATCCCACGTTCGGTAATGTCGCGCCAGCATCGACGCCGCCGCCTCCCCCACGTGCCTAATGCCCAATCCAAAGATCAGGCGCGCCAGAGGGATCGCGCGCTTGTCGTCAATCGCGGCGAAGAGGTTGTCGGCCGATTTCTTCCCCCAGCCTTCGCGGGCCTCCAGCACGTCCTCACCGGCCCCGTGCCGGTCGCGTAGCGTGAAGATATCCGCAGGCTCAGCAATCCACTGGTCGCGATAGAATTGCTCAACCTGCTTCGATCCAAGCCCTTCGATATCAAACGCCGCCCGAGACACGAAATGCTTCAGTTTTTCAACGGCTTGAGCGGGGCAAATCAACCCACCCGTACAGCGTCGGACCGCGTCGCCCTCTTCCCGGATCGCGGGGCTTCCGCATTCCGGGCAAACGGTGGGAAACGCATACGGCACCGCATCTTCGGGCCGCTTGGACAAATCCACATCCGCGACCTTTGGGATCACGTCGCCCGCGCGATAGACCTGCACCCAGTCGCCCACCCGGATGTCCTTGCCGCCCCGGATCGGCTCGCCGGTTGCGCTGCGCCCGGCGATGTAGTCTTCGTTATGCAACGTCGCGTTCGACACCACGACCCCGCCCACGGTGACCGGCGTCAGCCGCGCCACTGGCGACAGCGCGCCCGTGCGGCCCACTTGGATGTCGATCGCCTCCAAACGGGTCCAGGCAAGCTCCGCTGGAAACTTGTGCGCGATCGCCCATCGCGGCGTGGTCGAGCGAAACCCAAGTCGCTCCTGATAGCTTAGGCTATCGACCTTATAAACCACGCCATCAATATCATATCCGAGCGTCGCGCGCTGTGCCTCGATCTCTTTGTAATGCATGATCATATCCGCCACGGACGCCACGGTCGCAGTCAACGGATTGACGGAAAACCCAAGGTCTTTCAGCCGCATCAACGCGCCCGTCTGCGTGTCGGCCAGCGGCGCGCTCAGGTCCCCCCAGGCATAGGCAAAGAACCTCAACGGGCGCTCGGCAGTAATCTTTGAATCCAGCTGCCGAAGTGACCCCGCCGCCGCATTTCGCGGATTGGCAAAGACCTTCTGGCCTGCTGTCTCCTGCCGGGCGTTCAGCGCGTCGAAATCCTCGTGCGCCATGTAAACCTCGCCCCGGACCTCAAGCACGTCAGGTGCGCCATCCAACACTTGCGGGATATCCGAAATCGTGCGCGCATTTCCGGTCACGTTCTCGCCCACGGCGCCGTCCCCGCGCGTGGCCGCCTGCACCAGCCGCCCGCCTTCATACCGCAGCGATAACGACAACCCGTCGATCTTGGGTTCCGCCGTATAGGCCAGCGGGGCCTCCGCGCTCAGCCCCAGATAGCGCCGGATACCCGCGTCAAAATCCGCGACATCCTCATCTTCAAAAGCGTTGCCCAGCGACATCATCGCGCGGGCATGTGTGACTTTCTGAAACCCCTCTGCCGGCGCCGCGCCCACCAAGTCGCTCGGGCTGTCGGCGCGCTTTAACGCTGGAAACCGCGCCTCGATCGCTGCATTCCGGCGTTTGAGCGCGTCATATTCCGCATCCGAGATCTCTGGCGCGTCCTGACCATGATAGGCCGTGTTCGCCGCGCCCAATACACGCGCCAGCCGCGCGAGTTCCTCCGCCGCTGCCGCTTCGTCCAAACCCGCGATTTGTGATGTCTCAGTCACCAAGACCTCCCCCGGGAACACTCCCTTGGTGATAGGAGCGTCCCCCGGAAAGGTCCAGTCAGGAGTGTGAGTGGTCGTCCCGGCCTAGCCCGCCGCCGCGAGCAGGTTTTCCTTTGGTTCAGGGTCGCGCAGCACATAGCCGCGCCCCCAGACTGTCTCGATATAGTTATCGCCGCCCGTTGCCTGGGACAGCTTCTTGCGCAATTTGCAAATAAAGACATCGATGATCTTCAACTCAGGCTCATCCATGCCGCCATAAAGGTGGTTAAGGAACATCTCCTTGGTCAGCGTCGTGCCTTTGCGCAACGACAGCAACTCCAGCATTTGATATTCCTTGCCGGTCAGATGAACAGGCGTCCCGCCCGCATCCACGGTCTTGGCATCAAGGTTCACTTCGACATGACCGGTGCGAATGATCGACTGTGCATGCCCTTTGGAGCGGCGGATAATCGCATGAATACGCGCCACCAACTCCTCTCGATGAAACGGCTTGGTCAGATAATCGTCTGCGCCAAATCCAAAGCCTTTGATCTTGTTCTCGGTATCGTCGGACCCCGACAGAATCAAAATTGGCGTCTCAATCCGGGCAAGGCGTAATTGCCGCAGCACGTCATGGCCGTGCATGTCCGGAAGGTTAAGATCCAAAAGGATCAAATCGTAATCATAAAGCTTGGCAAGATCGATTCCCTCTTCACCAAGGTCGGTCGCATAGACGTTCAGATTGGCATGGGTCAGCATCAATTCGATGCTTTTTGAGGTCGTCGGATCGTCTTCTACCAAGAGTACGCGCATCTTTTTCTCCGCAAGAAACCGTTCGGTTCCGTTAAAAGTGGCTTACAATGGTTAACCTCACGTTACCGCACCGGGGGCTTAGGAATTTTCAACCTCTGATTGTCTATATCGCTGAACTGCTGTTGCTTTCAAGGCATTTTCGCCAAATTTTGCAACCGCAGCGTGCCAACCATCAAACTCTTCATCCGACAAAGCGTAAATCTCAAGCGCCTGTGCGCGCGAAATCAAGCCCGCATTAACCGCTTTGACAACGGCTGCCTTTCGGCTCGCCACCCATCGTCGCGTGCGTGGATTCGGCAGATCGGCCCGCGTCATCGTACTGCCATCTGCAAGTGTCACGGCCCGTGGGCCATCAATCTTTTTCAGGTACATGGTCTCACCCTTTGTTTCCCCGACGCGCACCATGCACGCATCTGAGTTACCCAAGCGTTGAGCCCCCCCTTGTGAGTAGGTCGCATTTTCCTATATTTCAGCGCATTCCGGAAACCATCAGGACGCGGCCCATGGCCCTCGACACATCGCATCCCGTCAATTCGCTTGGCTTTGCCAAGCCTCCGTCCGAGACTCGTGTGGTCGTCGCCATGTCCGGTGGCGTCGACAGCTCTGTCGTGGCCGCGATGCTCAAGCGTGAGGGGTATGATGTCGTGGGCGTCACGCTCCAGCTCTACGACCACGGCGCGGCGCTGGCCAAAAAGGGCGCCTGCTGCGCGGGGATCGACATTCACGATGCGCGCCGCGTGGCCGAAGAGATGGGCTTCCCCCACTACGTGCTGGATTATGAGAACATCTTTCGTGAGGCGGTGATCGACGAATTTGCCGACAGCTATCTCGCGGGGGCCACGCCCGTGCCATGCATCCGCTGCAACGAACGTGTGAAATTCAAAGACCTGCTTGAGACGGCCAAGGATCTTGAGGCCGATTGCATGGCGACAGGCCACTATATCCAACGCATGGGCGACGCGACCGGCGCTGAACTCCACCGCGCCGCTGACGCCTCACGCGATCAATCCTATTTCCTGTTCTCAACCACACAACAGCAGCTCGACTTCCTGCGTTTTCCGCTGGGCCACCTGCCCTCCAAGGACGACACCCGTCGTCTGGCGGCGGAGTTCGGGTTAGTCGTGGCAGACAAGCCCGACAGTCAGGACATCTGCTTTGTGCCGGGCGGCGACTATGCCAGTGTGATCGAGAAACTCCGCCCAGGTGCGGCGGATCCCGGCGACATCGTTCATGCCGATGGCCGGGTCCTTGGTCACCATGACGGTGTCATTCACTACACCATCGGTCAGCGCCGCGGACTTGGCATCGGCGGGCTGAATGAGCCACTTTACGTCGTCAAACTCGACGTCGAGGCGCGCAAAGTCATCGTCGGCCCGAAAGAGATGTTGGCGACCCGCACCGTTCCCGTGCGCGAAATCAACTGGCTGGGTGACACGGGCCTTACCCCCGGTATAGAAATCCCGCTGTCGGTCAAAGTCCGCTCAACCCGCCCCCCGCGCGAGGCGATCTTGCGTCCCACGGGCCTCGATACAGCAGAGGTTGACCTCCTGACCCCCGAAGAAGGCGTCAGCCCCGGTCAGGCCTGCGTGTTCTATGAAACCGAGGGGACCCGCGTATTGGGCGGCGGCTGGATCTGGCGCGGGGACTGACCCCGCGTCTTCATTGGTCCAAAAATACCTAAATCCCACCTTGGCGGTTGGCACCTAACCCAGACCATCCAGAACCGCCCGCGCGGCCCTCAGCCCCGGCGCTTCTCCCCCGCGCCCCAACTGGCGTAGAGTTTCGTCCATCGCCTCCACCTGCAATGCGCGGCGCTCTGATTTTGGATCCGCCAAAGCGTTCAGCGCGTTCGCAATATCCGCGGGCTTGCAGTTCGGCCCGAGGAATTCGGGCACGGTGCGGCTCTGGGCCACAAGGTTCACCAGCGTCACGGTATCAATCTTCACCATCCGGCTCAGGATCTGCCAACTGAACCAGTTCATGTCATAGGCGATCACCATAGGTGTCCGCGTTGCGGCCAGTTCAAGCGACACCGTTCCGGACGCTGCCAGCGCCACGTGACCGGTGGCAAAAAGCGCGCGTTTGCGCGCTGCGGCGCGGTCGTCAGACATGCCACGCGGGTCCAGAACGACCGGGTTGCCGGGCCAGGTGCGGATCAGGTCCTGCACGGCACTGGCCATGGGGGCGACGGCAGGCACCACAACGCGCATATCCGGCGTGCGGGCCAGAACCGGCCGAAGGCTTTCACCAAAGGTTGGGGCAAGCCGCTCTACCTCCGACCGGCGCGAGCCCGGCAAGATCACCGCGACCGGCGCGTCTCCAAGGTCCAGCTCCGCCCGCAAATCGGCCATTTCCGCCGCCGTGGGCTCGGGCTCCGCCGCGATCGGGTGCCCCACGAAGTCGCAACGCATACCAGCGGCTTCCATAAACGGCGGCTCAAACGGCAAGAGCGCAAGAACCTGATCGACGACTTTCGCCATTTTCGCGGCGCGTCCTTCGCGCCAGGCCCAGACCGACGGCGCCACATAATGCACCGTCCTGACCCGCCGCTTGGCGCGGACACGGCGCGCCACACGCAAACAGAAATCCGGACTGTCGATGGTAATCAAAACATCAGGGGCCGTTTCAATCACGGCCTCCGCCGTTTCCTCGATCCGCCGCATTAAACTTCGGTAGCGCGGCAGAACCTCGGCAATCCCCATAACTGACAATTCGGTCATATCAAACCGGCTGACCAAGCCCTGCGCGGTCATCGCGTCCCCGCCGATGCCGTCAAAACTGACCTCCGGGCGCAGGGTCTTCAGCCCATCCATCAACGCGCCGCCCAGCCTGTCGCCCGACGGCTCGCCCGCGATCAGAAAAACGCGCATCAGGCCGTGGTCTCCGGCGCGCGCACCCAGAGAAAAAGACCGCTCCGGGTCAGTTCGGCGGCAACCTCATCCGCATCCAGAACCATGACGCCACCCGCCTCGATCACGATACCGTCGAGCCCGGCTTCTGCCGCGCGCATCACGGTCTGGGGGCCAATCGCAGGTAAATCGATGCGCCGGTCCTGATCGGGCTTTGGTGCTTTGAAAAGGATGCCACCGCGCACCCCGTCCCGCTGTCCGGCCAGAGCCGACAACATCGCATCCGTCCCGGGCATGGCTTCGATGGCAAGCGCCTGACCTTTATGCACGACACAAGCCTGCCCGACATCGATCCGGCCCATGGCTGCAACGATTTCGGCACCGCGCGCGGCATCCCGCTCGGCTGACGCAACCGACGCAGTTGGCGCGGGCAACAAGTCCGGCGCGATCTCTGCCGCGCCAACCACCGCAATCCCGGCCTCTTCAAAAAATCCGATCACCGCGCGCAGCGCCGCATCATCGCCCGCCTGGAGTGCCGCCATCATGCGGGGGACAAGCGGCATCGTGGCCGGATCAAGCGCCGTGGGGTCCAGCGGCGGGCGTTGAATGGAGCCGGCGAAACACAGCGTGGTCACCCCAAGCGCCTGCAACTCGGCAATCAGGCTGCCCAATCGTTCGATCCGAAACGCCTCCCGCGACTGCGCACCGGACAGGTCGGGTGCGGTTGGGAAGCCTTCAAGCTCTCTTAAGTGATACCCCTCGCCCCGGGCACGCAGAACTGCGTCAAGGTGTTCAGGCAAAGCGCCCTGCCCGGCGATCAGCGCCAGCATCGCCCTAGCCCGGCGTCAGGAACGAGCGATCACTCTCGCTCAGGATAAAGTCGAGGATGTCCTGAACATGCTCCCCGTGCTCAGCCTCGGCCAGCGCGCGCGCCTTGTCGAGGAACGTGCCCTCTGGCGCGGACAAACGCGAAAACGCGTTGCGCAACTCTGCAATCGCCTCGCGCGACAAACCACGCCGTTTGAGCCCCACAAGGTTCAAACCATCAAGCTGTCCCCGTGGTCCCTGCACAAGGCCATAAGGAATGACGTCGTTGGTAACCATCGTCACCGCACCGATGATGGCCCCCTTGCCGATCCGTACGAACTGATGAATGCCCGACAGGCCTCCGATGATAACATCGTCTTCGATGATGCAGTGCCCGGCCAGCGCCACGTGATTGGCCATCACCACGCGGTTGCCCAACTGGACATCATGCCCCACATGGCTGCCCATCATAAACAGGTTGTCGTCGCCCACGCGCGTCACACCACCGCCGCCCTCGGTGCCCGTGTTCATCGTGACGCCTTCGCGGATGCGGTTGCGCGCGCCGACAATCAGCTCGGTCTCTTCGCCCTTGAACTTAAGATCCTGCGGGATTTCCCCTATTACGGCTCCGGGATAGATAACCGTGTCTTCGCCCACCGATGTCCGCCCGGTCACCACCGCGTGGCTTTTGAGGTGCACACCGGATGCCAAAGACACCTCAGAGCCAACAATCGAAAAAGGGCCGACGATTGCACCTGCGGCAATTCTAGCCCCGTCTTCGATAACGGCAGAGGCGTGGATATGAACGTCAGGGGATACCGTCACGCGCGTCAGCCCTTTGGAAGGTCCATCATCGCGGTGAACTCTGCCTCGCAGGCAAGCTCACCTTCTACCGTGGCCCGGCCCGCAAATTTCCAGACCTTGCCGCCACCGCGTTTCGTCTCGATCTCCATCCGCAACGTGTCGCCCGGCCCAACCTTGCGCCGGAATTTGCAGCTGTCGATCGCCATGAAATAGACCAGCGTGTTCGTGTCAGCGAGGTTCTTGTCCACACCCACCATAACGGCTGCCGTCTGGGCCATCGCCTCGACCATAAGAACGCCCGGAAAGACCGGTGTTCCGGGGAAATGCCCGGTGAACTGCGGTTCGTTCATCGTGACGTTCTTGATCCCGACACAGGCTTCGGCCCCGCGAATATCAATGACCTTGTCTACCAGCAGGAACGGATACCGGTGCGGGATAATCCGTTGAATGAGATCGATATCGGCCACCGCGAGGTCTTCACTCATGTCACCGGTCCTTTTTCTTGATGTCTTGGGTCTGGGTAACAACGGGGCCGATGCGGCACAAGGCTATTGATTGCCGTCACCGTCTTCCGCTGGCTGGAGCGTTGCATTGACGCGCTCAATCGCCTCTTCGGTGATATCGATCTGATCGGCAGACAGAAACACGTCACGCAGATCTAACACGATCACCGCACCACGTTCACGCACGATGCTCGACAGGACGTCCCCGACTTCGGCAAAAAACTCCTGACGCACCTCATCTCGCTGCGCGCCAAAGGCGACTGCCTTGCGGTTTTGCTCGGCCCGGATGGCCTGGACCTTCTGATCAAAGGCGTCCGCGGCTGCGGCAAACTCATCTGCGGGCATGCTTTCGCGGGTTTCTGCCAAAAGGCGTTCTTCGGTGGCAAGTTCTGCCTCGATACGCCGGTTCTCGGCTGCAAGCTCAGCCGCGGCGGCCTCAAGCGCCTGCGCCCGATCCGCACCTGCGCGGGTCTGTTCAAACAACCGATCCTGATCGATGGTCAGTATCGGTGAGAACAACACGTCACGCGTCTGCGCGTCCGCCGCCCCCGCGGCCACCAAGGCGCCAAGAGCAAAGGCGGACAAGAGCCACCGCATCAGAACGTGGTCTCGAACGAGAAGTTAAAGTTCTGCGTTTCGTCGAACGCTTCGAACTGAAGCTGTTCGGAGAAGTCAAAGCGCACGGGGCCGATTGGCGTGTTCCAGAAAATCGAAAACCCGACTGCTGAGCGAATGCTCAAACTGGCATCGACCGATCCCGGCCCGCCAACGCCAGCGGTGTCATCCAGCCCCCAAACAGAGCCTGCGTTGTAAAACAGACCGCCTTCCAACCCGTATTCCTCCGGCAAACCCAAGGCAAAGCGTGTCTCAAGCCCAAGCACGGCATAGAAGTTCCCGCCAAGCATATCCTGGTTGACCGAGCCCAGATCGCGCGGGCCAACGCCGCGGCTGGCAAATCCGCGCAGGTTGCTGGACGACGTCGAGAACCGGTCGATGATCCGGCTGTTGCCCTCAAGAAAGTTGATCGCGCCGCCTTCAAACAAAAGCCGCACGCCCGCTTCTTCATTAAAGATCTGACGCGTGCCCTCAAACCTTGTGAAGGTACGGACATAGGTGTTGTCGCCGCCCAGACCCGCAAAATCCTGACCAAAGGCCAAGAGGATTCCGGCATTCGGGTTCAGTCCGGAACTGCGGGTGTCATAGCTTAGCGAATACCCAACCAGGCTGGTTAGAAGCGCCCCTTCTTCGCGCTGCAGAATGGGCGAGCTGTCTTGGCTGACGTTAAAGATATCATCCTGCGAGAGCTCATAACTCACCCCCAACGAGGCGTTGTCCGAAATCGGAAACCGAAGACCTGTTTCGAACCCGATCTGGCGTGTGTCAAAGAACGTGTTGTCGAATGAGGTCTCGCGATAAAAGAGCTGCGTTGAGAACCGAAGATCGCGACCCAGGAAATACGGTTCTACGAACGATATGCTGGAATCGCTGTTCTGGGTGCCAAAGTTGATATTGACCCCCACCGTTTGACCACGACCAAGAAAATTCCGTTCGCTAAAGCCAAGAGCAACGCCCAGGCCGTTATCGACCGAGAAACTGCCGCCAAGGGTAAGCGATCCGGTAGGTTGCTCGACCACATCCACATCAACGATGACCTGGTCCGGCCCGGATCCTGGACGTGTGTTCACTTCGGCGGATTCAAAGAACCCGGTGGCCCGAATACGGTTGGCCGAACGTTCGATCTCGCGCGGGTTGAACGGGTCGCCTTCGACGACGTCAAACCGCTGGCGGATCACACGGTCAAGTGTGGTGGCGTTCCCTTCAATATCGATACGTTCCACAAACACACGCGGCGCGCGCACCAGCTGGAATTCAACGTCGATTGTCAGATCCCGATCGTTTCGCGTCAGAACCGGGTTAACCTGCACAAAATCCAGCTGCTGATCGATGGCCCGCCGCTCCATCCGGTCGACGTTGTTCTGAACCGCCAAGGGCGAAAACGTGTTGCCCTCGCGAATATTCAGCGCCTTTGCAAAGTCATCTGGAAGAGCTTCGGGGATTTGCGACGACACTGTCAGCCGCCCAAACTCGAACTTTTGCCCCTCGCGCACCGAAAACGTCACGAAGGTCGCGTTGCGTTCACGGCTGAACTCGGACGAGACATTCAGGACGACAAAGTCAGCATAGCCACGCGAATTGTAGAAGTCCGTCAAAAGCTGCCGGTCAAACTCGATCCGGTCTGCGATGAACGTATCGCTGCCCACAAATGTGCGCAGCAAGCCCGCCTGCTTTGAGGCCAGCACCCGCCGCAGCCGCCCGTCTGAATACGTGTTGTTGCCCACGAACGAGATCCGCTCGATCTCGACCACATTGCCCTCAACCACCTCAAACACCAGATCGACGCGGTTGTCCTGACGGCGGATGATCTTGGGCGTGACGTTTGCGTTCAGACGTCCCTGCTGCTGGTAGATGTCGGCAATGATACGCGCATCTTCTTCGGCGCGCTCGGGGCTGTAGGCCTGTCGAGGTTGCGTATTGAGAAACCCAAGGATCAACTCGTCATCAACTTGCGAATTGCCCTCAACCACAACGCGGCTGACCGTCGGCCACTCAACGACGTCGATGACAAGCGTGTTGCCGCGCGGCGTGATTTCCGCGCTTTCAAAGGCCCCTGACGCAATCAGCGCCTGAAGCCCGGAATTCACCTGCTCGGCGGTGACCGCTTCGCCCGGCGCAAAGCCCAGATTGGCGATGATCGTGTCCGACTGGATCCGTTGGTTGCCGTTGACGGTTATCGTGTCGAACTGCGCCGTCTGTGCGGACGCGTGGTCCGCCCCCAAACCCATAAGGCACAAACAGACCAGCATCGCTGCCAGGTTGCGCCATGCGTTTGCGATTATTTCCATTGCTTCTGCCCGCCTGCAATCTTCTTGCATGACTGGGTAAAAGGTCCGGGATGGGATGTCAAAAACTGCGTGGACTTAAGCGAGATTTTGCCCGCGACACGCGCCTTTAATGCGTCAGTGTCTCAAGCGCATAGCTGCCCAGAAAACCACCTGCCGCCAAGGCAAGCGCGACCGTTCCAACATAGATGAAACGATCAAAATTCAGCGACATCAACAGGGACAGCCCACGATATCCATGTACGATTGCTGTCATTGCAACGCTCCGCCGTTCTGCTCGCGTCAGACATAGCGTTCAACTTTGACCGAAATGGGGCGCGTTAAGGGCAGAAAAGGTCGTTTGACACCGCAAACAGCATCAAGGTCGCCATCAAAGCGAGGCCTGTTCCCATGAGCACGCGCAGCGCGCGATCGCTGGGCGGACGGCCTGTGATCGCCTCAAACGCGTGGAACACCAGATGCCCACCATCAAGCACCGGAATCGGGAACAGGTTTAGCAACCCGACCGCCGTTGACAGCACCGCAATGAACCAGATGAAGCTCAGCCAGCCCTGGCTTGCCGCTGCGCCGGATGTCTCGGCAATCCCAATCGGTCCGCGCAAGTTGCAGGTCGAAATCGCACCGGCCGCCATGTGATAGAGCCCCGACAGGGATGAGCGGATCACGAAGGCCGTCTGCTCAACACCGTAAGACAACGCCTCTCCAATACCGGGCGTCTCTGCCGCCGGATCAAAAAGCATCCCGCCTGTCACGCCAATAAGCCAGCGGGTTTCGAACCCGCCGTCCTGAAGGGGCAAATCAACCCGCTTGGGCGTCATCTCAAAGGCCAGCGTCTCTCCCCCGCGCCAGACGTCGAGCGCAAGGGGGGAGCCATCGCTTTCCCCCACGATCTCGCGCAACTCTGCGAAGGTCACGACTTCGGTGCCGTCAATGGCGGTAATCACGTCGTCGGCCTCAAGCCCGGCGGCCAGTGCTGCACCATCGGGTTGGACCGCCAGAACAATCGGAGGCATTGGATGGGGGGCGAGAATATCCATCTCACGCCCATCGCGCGCCACGGTATAGGTCAGCGCCTCTGCCGTTGGCAGCTCGTCAATAACGGTGGCGAGCGTTTCGCTGTCCGGGGCCGGATTGCCCTCGATCGCGATGATCTGATCGCCTGGCAGCAGCTCTTGCGCCTCAAACGGCACAGCCCGCACGGTATCGACCGTGATCGGATCCGTGGCGACCCCGCGGATCATCAAAACGCAAGCAAAGATCAGAAAAGACAGGACAAAGTTGAACACAGGACCCGCAGCCACGGTCGCTGCCCGCGCCCAAAGCGGTGCGCCGTGCATCGTATGGCGTCGATCCTCGGCGCTCAGACGCGACATGGTCTCTTCATCGGCGCGGTCGGACGCCGCACTCGCATCGCCCAGAAATTTCACATAGCCGCCAAAGGGCAACGCCGCGATTTGCCATTGCGTGCCGCGTTCATCAATGCGCGAGAACAGCACAGGACCAAACCCGATTGAGAACACCTCGGCATGGATCCCGCTCCACCGTCCAACGATGTAATGGCCGTATTCATGGATCGCCACGATGATCGACAGCGCCAGAATGAAAGCGCCAATCGTATAGATGAGCCCGCCGAATGTCGGGATCAGCCCGAATAGATCCATATACCCGTTACCCTTGTCGCGCCGCGATCAAATTTCTGGCCGTCTCCCGTGCCAGATGGTCCACTTCATGCACCTGATCAAGGGTGATCGCGGCATTGGCAAGGCAATCATCGGTCATCTTTTCGAGCGTAGCCTCAACAACCTCTGCCATTTCCAGAAATCCGATACGCCCTTCGATGAACCCGTCCAGAGCTGTTTCTTTGGCCGCGTTGAAGATCGCGCCAGCGTAGCCGCCCGTCTCCATCACGTCCCGCGCCAGTCGCAAGGCCGGGTGGCGTGCCTCATCTGGTTCACGGAAGGTCAGCGTGCCCACTTTGGCCAGATCCAGCCGCTCCACCGGCACATTCCCACGGTCCGGCCAATACAAGGCATACCCGATCGCGTGGCGCATATCCGGCGGTCCGACATGGGCCATCAGCCCGCCATCGGCAAACCCGACCATGGCATGGACCAGACTTTCGGGGTGGATCAGCACCTCAATCTGATCGGGCCTGAACCCGAAAAGCTCTTTGGCTTCAATCAGCTCCAAGGCCTTGTTGAACAAGCTGGCAGAATCAATCGTGATCCTCTGCCCCATATCCCAGTTCGGGTGAGAGGAGGCTTCGGCCAGCGTTGCGGTCTTGAGCCTCTCAAGTGGCCAATCCCGGAAAGCACCGCCCGACGCGGTGATGATGACCCGCTCGACCTCATCCCGCTTTTCCCCGACAAGTGCCTGAAATATCGCGCTGTGTTCGCTGTCCACGGGCAAAAGCGTGGCGTCATTGGCCTCAGCCGTGGCCAGAACAAGCGGCCCCGCGGCGACCATCGATTCCTTGTTGGCCAGCGCCAGTGTCGCGCCCTGCTCCAACGCGGCAATCCCGGGCGACAGGCCCGCAGCGCCCACTATCGCCGACATCACCCAGTCAGAGGGGCGCGCCGCAGCTTCATCAATCGCGGCTTTGCCGGCCGCAGCCTCGATCCCTGTGCCTTCGAGGGCGGCGCGCAACTCGGGCAAGCGCGCCTCATCCGCAGTGACCGCGATATCGGCGCGCAGGCGCTGTGCCTGATCGGCAAGCCGCGCAACATTGCTGCCCGCGGTCAGGGCGACGATGTCAAACGCGTCTGGATCAGCCTCGATAAGATCAATCGTGTTGCACCCAATCGATCCCGTGGCGCCCAGAATACTGACGCGCTTCGTCATTGGCTGAGGCCCGGGATGGGCGTGATCTGGGCCACAAGCAGCATGAACAAGGACGCCCCCAACAGCCCGTCGAACCGGTCGTAAAGGCCCCCGTGACCGGGAAGAAGGTCGGAGCTGTCTTTTGCGCCTACATGCCGCTTCAACGCACTTTCCGCGATATCACCGAATTGGGCCGCGAGTGACGCCAGAACGGAAATCCACACGATATCACGGCCCGCATTGGTGAAGGTCAGAAAGATCGCGCCGATAATCGCGGCACAGACCCAGCCCGCTATGGTGCCAGACCATGTTTTGTTGGGGCTGACGCGCGGCCAGAACTTGGGCCCGCCGATGGATTTGCCCGCGAAATACCCTGCGATATCCGTGGCCACCACCAACAGCACGAGCCACAACAGCCAAACGACCCCGTGCTCGGCGCGAAAATCACTTAATCCATAGGCCGCCACCTGAATGGCGACCGCAAAGATCAGGAACAGCCGCCGCCGTTGCGTCAGGATGAAATAGCCAAGGATCGGCGGCAGAAACGCCAACGGGAACCGCAAGGCGCCGGGCAAATCCGGGGCCAACTGCACCGTCGCGACCGCCAGAATACCCACCAAAGCGGCGCGGTCGGCAACCGTCGGATCGACAAGGCGCGCGACCTCCCACACCATGATCCCGGCACTAATGGCACAAAGCGCAAGGAACACCGGTCCACCGGCGAACATCGCGCCGACGCCAACAATTGCAAGGGATCCGCCTGTTATGACGCGCGGACGCAGGTCCGCCCAACGTCCGTCACCGCTCATCCCGGAACGGCACCAAACCGGCGCTTGCGCCCGGCAAAGCTGTGCACCACGCGGCCAAATTCATCCGCCGTGAAGTCCGGCCAGAGCGTGTCGACGAACTCGTACTCGGCATAGGCCGACTGCCACAGCAGGAAGTTCGAGATCCGCGCCTCGCCACTGGTGCGAATGACCAGATCGGGATCGGGCAGAACATAGGTGTCCAGAAAGCGGGCCAGCGTTTCGGCATCGACGGTTTCGGGGTCGATATGGCCCTGGGCCACTTCGCGCGCCAGACGCTTGGTCGCGCGCGCCACCTCATCGCGCCCGCCATAGTTCAGCGCGATGGTCAAATGCACTTTCGTGTTGTCGGCGGTCAGAAGCTCAAGCTCGTCCATCATCCGCACAAGCGTGTCGTCAAGCTTGATCCGGTCGCCAATGAACCGCACCCGCACGCCGTTTTTGAAAAGCGACTGCGCCTCTTTCGTCAGGTACCGGCGGAAGAGCTTCATCAACCCCGACACTTCGGCCTGCGTCCGTTTCCAGTTCTCGGTCGAGAAGGCAAAGATGGTGAGGTATTTCACACCCAGATCCGGGCACGCCTCGACCACCTCGCGCACGCGCTTGGCTCCGGCATGGTGACCGTAGAGCCGCGGTTTGCCGCGTGACTGCGCCCAACGGCCATTGCCATCCATGATGATGGCCACATGGCGCGGCGCCGCGGGGGTATCTTTTGCGTTTGGCACGATTGCTGCTCCTGAAACCGTTCGCCGATCCGCCCCTAGACCTGCATTATTTCTTCTTGCTTACTCATTAATGCTGCGTCGATGCTGCCAATCGCATCATCTGTCAGCGTCTGAACTTCATCCGACCAAATCTTGTGGTCATCTTCAGACATGCCGTCATTTTTCGCTTTTTTCAACTGGTCCATGCCGTCACGGCGCACATTGCGCACGGCAACACGTGCATTTTCTGCGTATTGCGCCGCCACACGCGTCAGCTCACGCCGGCGTTCTTCGTTGAGTTCTGGGATGGGCAGACGAATGATCGTGCCGTCAACGACCGGGTTGATGCCCAATCCACTTTCGCGGATTGCCTTTTCCACCTTTTGAACCATCGACTTGTCCCAGACATTGACGGTCAGCATGCGCGGCTCGGGCACGTTCACCGTGCCGACCTGATTGATGGGCGTCATCTGGCCATAGGCATCGACCTGCACCGGCTCAAGCATCGTGCCCGAGGCGCGCCCTGTGCGCAGCGTGCCGAATTCCGCGCGCAGCGCAGCCATCGCGCCGTCCATGCGGCGTTTGAGATCGTCGAGATCTGGATCTTGGGGTTCGTCTGACATGTCTTCTCGAATCTTGGCGTCTTGATTTGCCACTCGCGCGGCAGCGGCGCCTCTATAACGTTAATCGGACACGATTGTATAGGTGCCGTCCCCCGCCAGGATGCCGCGGAAGCCGCCGGGCTCGTCCAGCGAGAACACGATGATGGGCAGGTTGTTGTCCCGCGCCAGCGCGATGGCCGACGCATCCATGACGCCCAGATGCTTTTGCAGGACGTCATCATAGGTGATCCGGTCATAGCGTACCGCATCATCGAACTTGACCGGGTCTTTGTCATAGACACCGTCCACCTTGGTGCCTTTCAGGATCGCCTGACAGCTCATCTCATTGGCGCGCAGCGTCGCGGCGGTATCGGTGGTAAAATAGGGATTGCCCGTTCCTGCGGCAAAGATGATGACGCGCTTCTTTTCCAAGTGTCGCACAGCGCGGCGGCGGATATATGGTTCCGCGACCTCATCCATCCGAATGGCCGAGATCACGCGCGTATGGATGCCAAGCGCCTCCAACGCGGCCTGCATCGCGAGCGCGTTCATCACCGTGGCGAGCATCCCCATATAGTCGGCGGTCGTCCGCTCCATCCCCTGCGCGCTGCCCTGCAGCCCGCGAAAGATATTGCCGCCTCCGATGACCATGCAGATCTCGGTGCCCATGTCGTGGACGTTTTTGACCTCTTGCGCGATGCGCGTCACCGTTGGCGGATGAAGGCCATAACCCTGATCGCCCATCAGCGCTTCGCCAGAGATTTTCAGTAGCACCCGATCGAAGGCCGGGTTGGGTCCGCCTGAGTTGTCTGAACCATCCATATCGCGCCCTCGTGTCGTGCTGTCTTTTGCTTGGGCGGAAAATGTCGGAAACTGCGCGCCAATTCAATTGCCAAAGGCAGGCTCACGCCGTGTTTTCCGCCCTTCTTGATCAGATCGACCCGGATCGACCGGTTCTGATCGCTGGACCTACGGCCAGCGGCAAGTCTGCCCTGGCGCTTGAGATTGCGACGGCGCAAGGTGGCATGATCCTCAACGCTGATGCGCTTCAGGTCTTCTCTGACTGGCGGATCCTGACTGCACGGCCCAGCCCAGACGACGAAACCCGTGCGCCCCATGCGCTCTACGGCCACGTCCCTGGAACCACTGCCTATTCGGTCGGTGCCTGGTTGCGGGATGTCGCCGCCCTACCCCAAGATGCGCGGAAGATTTTTGTCGGCGGAACAGGGCTTTACTTCGCGGCCCTCACCGAAGGGTTGGCGCCGATCCCTGAAACGCCGCCTGAGATTCGCGCCAATGCCATGGCCCGGATTGAGGCCGAAGGTGCAGGTGCATTGCTGGCCGAGCTTGACCCGGAAACCGCCGATCGCATCGACCGGGCAAATCCGATGCGTATTCAACGTGCATGGGAAGTGCTGCAAGGCACGGGGCAAGGCTTGGCCCACTGGCAGGAGGCCACACCACCGCCAACTCTCCCTTTGGACGACGCTCAGGCGTTTGTCCTGTCCTCGGACAAAGAGTGGCTCAACGCGCGGATCGAGCGTCGCTTTGACATGATGGTCGAGGCCGGTGTGATGGATGAGGTCGCCCGGAACCGGCCCACATGGTCGCCCGCCCTGCCCTCGGCCAAAGCCATCGGTGCCGCGGAACTCATGGCGTTGCACGATGGGGACATGACTTTTGAGGCAGCGCGCGAGGCTGTCATTATCCAGACCCGCCAATATGCAAAACGGCAACGCAGCTGGTTTCGCAGCCGCATGAAAGCGTGGGAGTGGATTGACCTGAGCGGGTGACGCCGTAGAGTCAACGTCATCGAGCGTGGGGGCGCTTACCGATGAGCTTTGTTCAATCCGATCCGCTATCGCGGGCAACCACGCCGGTGCCTGACCTGCGCGTCGTTCCTATTGGCCGCATGGTCGCCGAGGGGCGGTGGCGGATTGAAGCGATGCGCAGTTATGATCGCCCGGTGCTGATCTGGTTCACGCGCGGACAAGGCCGGATCACGATTGCCGGGGCGCAGCGCGGCTATGGGCCACATAACGCCATCTTTCTTCCGCGCGGCACGATGCACGGCTTTGACACGATCGGTCAGGTCTTTGGAACCATCTTGCACCTTCCCCGTGGCAGCGAAGACCAATGGCCTGATTCCCCAGTGCATTTGCGCTTGCGCGATGCACAGCCTCAGGGAGAACTGACCGCTCTGATCGACAGCGCGGAACGCGAGCTTGCCGGTGACCTGCCGGGCCGTGCTCGCGCGCTCGAAAGTATTACGGGCATGATTTCGGTCTGGCTTGAACGCAACATGGCTGCCGCCGTTATGGGCCCCACGGCCTCTCCCGCCGCGATACGGCTTGTCGGGCGCTACACGGCACTTGTAGAGCAGCGGTTCACCGAGGCGCTGGGAATCGCGGAATATGCCAAGGCGCTTGGCGTGACGCCCACGCATCTGACGCGCTGCTGCAATCAGGTCGCCCACAGAACGGCACATGACATTCTGACCGACCGCAAACTCTTTGACGCGCGCCGCCGTTTGCGTGAGGAAACGGTGCCTGTGTCCGAGATCGCGCGCAACTTGGGCTTTCGCTCTCCGGCTTATTTCACAAGGGCGTTCAAAGCCAATACCGGCCAAAGCCCCACCGCGTTTCGCGCGCAACCCAGAAACTGAGCTTAACGCCGCGTAAACTGGCGCGTGTCGGTTTTTTATCGTGGCAATGTCGCTTTTGTTACACCAAAGGCCGAAAGCAACCGTTGACCTTTGCCGCTGGATGGGGAGGAATACCCGTAATGGGGAGTGATATTCACAATCGAAATCCGAATTTGCGGATGCGTCAGCATCTGCACCCCGACGCATGGCTAAACGGCCATTCATAAGAAGTCTCGCAGGGAGAGAACAAGAGACATGAAAGATATCATTGAAACACCAGCGGTACACCACGCCGCGAAAATGTACGCCCAGGAATACAAGGAAGGTAAGCTGAACCGTCGTGAGTTCATGGCGCGCAGCACCGCACTGGGCCTGACCGCAACCGCAGCTTACGGCCTGATCGGTGCAACGGCCCCGGTCGAAGCCGCCGGCCACGCCCAGCAAGGCGGCACCATCCGCTATCAGATGGAAGTGCGCGCACTGAAAGATCCGCGCACCTTTGACTGGACGCAGATCGCGACCTTCACTGCCGGTTGGCTTGAATACCTCGTTGAGTACAACAACGACGGGTCGTTCAAACCGTTCCTTCTGGAAAGCTGGTCGGCCAATGACGACGCGACCGAGTACACGCTGAACGTCCGCAAAGGCGTGAAGTGGAACAACGGTGACGACTTCACCGCCGAAGACGTGGCCCGCAACATCACCGCTTGGTGTGACGGCACGGTCGAAGGCAACTCGATGGCCGCACGTATGGCCTCGCTTCAGGACCCCGACACGCAACTTGCCCGCGACGGCGCAATCACTGTTGTGGACAGCCACACGGTGAAGCTCGTTGCAAACGCACCTGACATCACGCTGATCCCAGGTATGGCCGACTATCCGGCGGCTATCGTGCATTCCAGCCACGACCCGGCCAATATGCTGGCCAACCCGGTCGGCACGGGCTTCATGCTTCCTGAAAGCCACGAAGTGGGCGTCAAAGGCGTGCTCGTCCGCAACGAAGGCCATGACTGGTGGGGCTACGAGGCTGGCATGGGTGGCTATATCGACCGGATCGAGTTCATCGACTACGGCACAGACCCGGCCGCGTTCTTTGCAGCTTATGAAGCTGAAGAGATCGACATGAACTGGGAATCGGTTGGCGAATTTGTCGACATCTTCGATTCCATCGGTCTGACACGTTCGCAAATCCCTTCGGGCTTTACCATCGTGATCCGTCCGAACCAGTTGGCCACCGATGACTCTGGTAACGCCATCTACGGCGACAAGCGCGTGCGTCAGGCACTCGCCATGGCCGTTGACAACGCGGTCTGCCTTGAGCTTGGCATGGCTGGTTACGGTATCGAGGCTGACAACAGCCATGTTGGCCCAATGCACCCCGAATATGCCGATGTTCCGCGCATCCCCTACGATCCTGCTGGCGCCAAGGCGCTGATGGAAGAGGCGGGTATGGGCGACTTCGTGCACGAAGTGCAGTCGATCGACGATGACTGGCGCCGCAACACGACCGCCGCGGTCGTGGCCCAGCTCAACGACGCAGGTATTCCAGCGACGCACACGGTTCTGCCGGGCTCGACCTTCTGGAACGACTGGACCAAATACGCGTTCTCGTCGACCAACTGGAACCACCGTCCGCTGGGCACCCAGATCCTCGGTCTGGCCTACAAGTCGGGCGTGGCATGGAACGAAGCGGGCTTTGCCAATGACGAGTTCGACGCACTGCTCGCAGAGGCGAACTCAATCGCGGATGCAGACGCACGCCGCGAAGTGATGGCGAAGCTTCAGACCATCATGATCGAAGAAGGCGTAACGATCCAGCCATACTGGCGGACAGCAATTCGTCACCACCGCGACAATCTGGTGGGTGTCGACAAGCACATCGCGGACCTTCCGCAGATCTATAAGTTCGGCATCAAAGCCTAAACTGATCCAACGAGACCGCGCCCTCCGGGGCGCGGTTTTTTTTCGTCTCTGACGAAAGCCCAAAGCAACAGAGCGCAGCCCGAACTTGCGCCGAAGCCAACTCCACAACAGGGGAAAAAATGGGACTTTTCATATTACGACGGTTCGGGGTGATGCTCCTGACGGCGCTGTGCCTGACCTTCGTCGTGTTCTTTCTCACCAACCTGTATCCCAACCTCGAAAAGCTGGCCAAAACCCAAGGCAACTTCCGTATGACGGATGCCGAGGTCACGAGCTATCTTGAGAAAAACGGGTACTTGCAGCCGATGGTTGTGAAGTATGGGGAATGGCTGGGCGTTGTGCCCTCGTTCCGACACACAAATGAAGACGGCTCGGTTCAGGGTCGCTGTATTTCGCCCGGTGTGAGCCCCGAAGATGCCCCTAGGTTCTGTGGCGTTTTGCAGGGCGACTGGGGCTTTTCGACAGTCTTTAAGGATGATGTCGGCGCAATTGTCTCAACCCGCTTGTCACTGACGGGCAAGCTGATGTTCTGGGTCCTGATGCTCATGGTCCCGGCGGCGCTGATTGTCGGTGTTCTGGCGGGCATGAAAGAGGGGTCCAAGCTGGACCGGACGCTGTCGACCTTTTCGATCATCTCAACCGCGACACCCGAATACGTCTCGGGCGTGATCCTGATCACGGTCTTCGCCTCATCCGTGACGGGGCTCAAATGGTTCAAGGGCACGGCGACGTCCGCGGCCGAAAACGCGACGTTTGAAAACTTCTTCCTGCCTGTGCTGACCATCGCGCTGTATGGGATGGGCTATATCGCGCGGATGACGCGGGCCTCGATGACCGAGGTGATGACCGCGCAATACATCCGCACCGCGCGCCTGAAAGGTGTGGCGTTCTCCAACATCGTGATGAAGCACGCGCTGCGCAACGCGCTGATCGCGCCCTTTACCGTCATCATGCTTCAGTTCCCATGGCTGCTGAACGGCGTGGTGATTGTTGAGACGCTCTTTAACTACAAGGGCTTCGGCTGGACGCTGGTTCAGGCGGCGGGCAACAACGATATCGAACTGCTTCTGGCCTGTTCGGTGGTCGCGGTCTTCGTGGTACTGGTGACGCAGCTCATATCCGACATCGGATATGTCTTCCTCAACCCACGCATTCGTATCTCGTAGGGTGGTCAGGATGATATTTATTGCAGTCTTGGCACTTCTCGCCTTCGCATACGGATGGTCCCGAGGTTTCGGCTTCGATGTTCCGAACGACGCGGTTTTCGAAAAACTCGCGGAACAAGCGTTTGACGAAGATTTACGCCGTGCAAATGGGGAAACTCCCGCTCTTCGCTGCGGTTTTGACAAAACCACAAGCCGAGGCGGTGGTATTTGGGCGGTCGTCGCTTGCACCGATGGAAACCAAACCGGCCACTACACCTATAACTCTTCCGGTGAGCAGGTTTCGTCGCATTTTCCTAATGCAAAACAGGGGGACCAGTAATGGAACAACTGACTTGGACCGGCACTCTAGGCCCTGTCCTGAACCCCCTCATCATGGCCGCGGCGGCAGTGTTTGCCCTTGGTGTGGTCGCGCAGTTTCTGCTGAGCCTTGTGCCCTCGGGCAATGTCCGCGTGGGCTCCATGCTCGCACAGAATAAAGGCCCCGCAGATTACGCAGGGATGGCGGTGAAGTACTCCTTCGGTGTCATCCTGCTGGCGATCATTGCCTTCATGGTTGGCGGCATCCTGTTGCCGGGGCCAGAGGCGAAAGGCATCATCGGCGCGATGTCGGCGCGGCTCCTGCCCGTCTGGGTGGGGATGATCGTCATCTTTGCGGCGTCCATCATGTACAAGCGCAAGCTTGGACTTTACGGCAAGCTCTTTGACAGCCCCATTGGCATGGTCGGCTTTGCGCTTGTGCTGTTCTGGGTGCTGACGGCGCTCTTCGCGGATATGATCGTGACGCACGACCCGCTAAGCCAGATCGCAGCGATGAAGAACAAGGTTCCGGGTACACCGATGCCTGCGGATACCGAAGGCTATGGTTGGTACCTTTTGGGCGGCGATAACCTTGCCCGTGACGTCTTTAGCCGGATGATCGCAGGGTCAACCATCGTGATGCAAATCGCCCCTCTGGCGACGCTGTTCGCGTTCATGGTGGGGATCACGCTGGGTCTGCCTGCTGGCTACTACGGTGGTGCGCTCGACACGTTCCTGTCGTTCCTTGCCAACCTGATCCTCGCCTTCCCGGTGATCCTGCTGTTCTACCTGCTGGTCACGCCGGAAATCGTGGAGACCGGTCTGCCCTCATATATGGCCGCGGTGTTGTTCTTATTCCCGATTGTGTTCCTCGTGGTGCTGTTTAACTCACGCTACTACGTGCAACCCGCCAAGCAGAGGTTGTTCGTGGGCGGGACGATCCTGATCGGTGGATACCTTTACCTGTCGATGATTTCGCAACCGGGCACACCGCTGCATTTCTTCCCCGACGGGTTGGATCTGTTCAACATTCCCGGTGGTATCCTGATCGTGTTCGTGTCGGTGGTGTTCGTGAACTCACCCACAGTCTTCAGGATCGTGCGGGGTCTCGCTCTGGACATCCAGACACGCGACTATGTAGCGGCGGCTCAGACCCGAGGCGAAGGGCCATGGTACATCATGCTCTGGGAGATCCTGCCCAACGCACGTGGCCCGCTGATCGTCGATTTCTGTCTGCGCATCGGCTACACCACCATCCTTCTGGGAACCCTGGGCTTCTTCGGCCTTGGCCTGCCGCCCGAAAGCCCGGACTGGGGATCGACGATCAATGACGGGCGCAAGCTCCTCTCGATCTACCCGCACCCCGCCATCGCGCCGGCGCTTGCTCTGATGAGCCTCGTGCTGGGCCTGAACCTCTTGGCGGATGGTCTGCGCGAAGAAAGTCTGAAGGACTGATGACATGGCTTGGGGGGCGCTGCCCCCCAACGACCACCCGACGTTTTTCGTGACCAATGAAATTAAGCCGGTGAACCGGCAGGGAGACTGACAGACATGGCCGCAGATACTTACGACGGACCCATTCTGGAAATTGAAAACCTTTCCATCAGCTTCTTCACACGGCTGCGCGAAATTCCGGCTGTGATGGATTTCTCCTGCACCGTGATGCCGGGCGAGGCGATGGGCCTTGTGGGCGAAAGCGGCTGCGGAAAATCGACCGTCGCGCTGGGGGTCATGCAGGACCTTGGCGTGAATGGCCGGATCGTGAGCGGGTCGATCAAGTTCAAGGGCCGTGACCTGAACGAGATGACGCTGGATGAGCTGCGCGATATTCGCGGGCGCGAGATCGCCATGATCTATCAGGAGCCGATGGCGTCGCTGAACCCCGCGATGAAGATCGGCAAGCAGCTTGCTGAAGTGCCGATGATCCATGAGGGCGTCTCCAAAGAAGAGGCGATGGCCCGCGCGCTGGAAGTGGTCACGGACGTGAAACTGCCTGACCCCAAGCGCATGCTGGACAGTTTCCCACATCAGCTTTCCGGCGGTCAGCAGCAGCGCATCGTGATCGCGATGGCATTGATGTCAAAACCGTCGCTTTTGATCCTTGATGAGCCTACCACCGCGCTTGACGTGACGGTGGAAGCTGCCGTGGTCGATCTGGTGAAAGAGTTGGGTGAGAAATACGGCACCTCGATGCTATTTATCTCGCACAACCTCGGGCTGGTTCTGGAAACCTGTGACCGGCTATGCGTGATGTATTCCGGTGAGGCGGTCGAGACGGGCTCGATCAAGGATGTCTTCGACAAGATGCAGCATCCTTATACCCAGGCGCTGTTCCGTTCGATCCCGCTGCCGGGAGCCGACAAGAACTCACGCCCGCTCAAGGCTATTCCGGGGAACTTCCCCCTGCCCCATGAGCGTCCGCCGGGATGTAACTTTGGCCCGCGCTGCGACTATTTTGAGGAAGGTCGCTGCAATAAGGGTGAGATCCCCATGGTCGAGGTTCCGCATGGCGACCGACATGGGACGCGCTGTCTGAAATGGGAAGAGATCGACTGGGACGCGCCGTTGGTCGTTGACCAGACCCACGAGAAGAAAGAGCCCGGCGACGTGGTGCTCAAGATGGAGGACCTCAAGAAATACTATGAGGTTAATGCCAACGCTCTCTTTGGTGGCGGCGATGCCAAGGTCGTGAAAGCCAACGAGACGCTGTCGTTTGAAGCGCGCGAGAGTGAGACGCTCGCCATCGTCGGCGAATCCGGCTGCGGCAAGTCGACCTTTGCGAAGGTTTTGATGGGGCTGGAGACGGCCACCGAGGGCAAGATCCTGCTTTACAATCAGGATATTCAGGACACGCCTATTCAGAAGCGTCAGACCGACACCGTGTCGTCGGTGCAGATGGTGTTCCAGAACCCCTTTGACACGTTGAACCCGTCCATGACCGTGGGTCGGCAGATCATCCGGGCGCTGGAAATCTTTGGCGAAGGGGCCAATGACGCCGAGCGTGAGCAAAAGATGCTCAGCCTGCTCGACCTTGTGAAGCTGCCCCGCGCCTTTGCCGAGCGTATGCCGCGACAGTTGTCAGGCGGCCAGAAGCAGCGTGTTGGCATCGCCCGCGCCTTTGCTGGTGGTGCCAAGATCGTGGTCGCGGACGAACCCGTTTCGGCGCTTGACGTGTCGGTTCAGGCGGCGGTGACGGATCTGCTGATGGAGATTCAGCGCGAGAACAAGACAACGCTTCTCTTCATCAGCCACGACCTGTCGATCGTGCGTTACCTCAGCGACCGGGTGATGGTGATGTATCTGGGCCATGTGGTGGAACTGGGCACGACCGATCAGGTCTTTGCCCCACCCTATCACCCCTATACCGAGGCGCTGCTGTCGGCGGTGCCAATCGCAGATACCAGCGTCGAGAAACAGCACATCGTGCTGGAAGGTGACATCCCGTCGGCCATGAACCCGCCGCCGGGCTGTCCGTTCCAGACGCGCTGTCGTTGGAAGTCGGACGTTCCGGGCGGGCTTTGCGAGAAAGAGGTGCCCCCCGTTAAGAAGCTGTCGAACGGGCATCAAATCAAATGCCATCTGGCCGATGATATTCTTGAACGAATGGAACCGGTCATTAAGATCGCGGCGGAGTAACGGCGGACCGCCGCAGGGCGGATCTTGGAGTGGCGCAAGGCAAGCTCATACAGTTTCGAAGTGCCCTCAGGTTTGAGGGCGCGTCGCGG
Source organism: Paracoccaceae bacterium (assembly GCA_013214635.1). GTDB lineage: Bacteria > Pseudomonadota > Alphaproteobacteria > Rhodobacterales > Rhodobacteraceae > JABSSC01. The sequence continues at coordinate 49,732 of JABSSC010000001.1, forward strand.
CGCGACTATTGGCGGCGGTTCTCAGCGCTGCTGGCACTTTCGGTAATCATTGCAACGATGGGGCTGACCCGGGATTCTGGCGCGGTCGTGATTGCCGCCATGCTGATCGCCCCGCTCATGACCCCGATCCTTGGGATTGCCGCGGCAATGATGCTGGGGTGGACGCAGCGGGCTCTGCGCCTGTTCTTTATAGTTTTCATCGCGGCGCTGGCCTCTATCGCGCTGGCAATGCTAGTGATGTTCGTGGCCGATATTCCTTTAGGGTTCACGCTTCCACGCGAAGTGACAGCGCGCACCGATCCGGGGATTGAGGAATTAATCGTTGCCCTCGCCGCAGGCGCTGCGGGCGCCTATGTTCAACTTAATCGCAAGGAAATCAGCTTGCTTCCCGGTGCGGCGATCGGGGTCGCACTGGTGCCGCCGTTGTCTGCGGCGGGCATCCTTTTGTACTTCGGAGAGTACCGCGGCGGGTACGAAGCGTACGCTGCTGTTCTTCACGAACCTCGCCGCCATCGTGCTTGCAGCTTGCGGCGTTTATGCCTTCGCCGGCACCGGTATCGCGCTTATACGCAACCCCGCACGGCTCAAACGGTTTTCGGCCAGCCTTGCGGTCACCTTGGCGGTGCTCCTTGGGATCGTGATCCAGTTTTTTTCAGAAACGTTGGACCGGTTCACCGAGACCCGGCTTGAGGGCGAGATCGCTCAGATCATCCGCGAATGGTCGGAGGGATATTCGACCGAAGTGATCCGGCTCGACGTCAATCATGATCTACGCCTGGTCGAGCTTTGGATCATCATTGACGTCCCCCAAAACGTCGCTGCACTGGGAGATGATGGCACCGCGATCACCGAAGAGCTTAGAAATCGCGGGCTGAGCCGGAGGGTCCGAGACGTCCTCAGCAAGGATTACGATGTCTCATTTCGGTATCAGACACGTTTTGCAGTGCGACTGGATCTTGGAAGTGGTCAGGCAATAGACGCGCAACCTTTGCCCGATGACATTAACGACCAGTGATCCGCTCAGACATCGCCCCAGATGCGTTTGACGTAATTCTGCGTCTCGCGATACGGCGGAATTCCGCCGTGGTCGATCACGGCCTGCGGTCCCGCGTTATAGGCGGCAAGCGCCAGTGGCCATGATCCGAAGCGTTCGAACTGACGGCGCAAGTAACGCGCGCCGCCTGACAGGTTCTCTTTTGGATCGCGTGGATTGACGCCCAGCCCTTGTGCGGTCGTCGGCATCAGCTGCGCCAGACCAATGGCCCCCTTTGAGGACACGGCATTTGGGTTCCAGTTGGATTCCTGTTGAACCAGCTTGAGGAACAACTCTTCCGGAACGTTGTAAGACCGGGCCGCCTGACGCGCGAGCGCGAGGTATTCGCCCTTGTATTTGCCGTTATAGCGGAGCTTTGAGGGATCCCCGAGGTTCTTGACCGACGGCGGCAAAAGGCGTGACGAGGCAGAATACTGCGACGACGCCCGCCCGTCCAAAATCTTCGCCTGGTTGCGGAAGACATCCATGCGCGAGCGTGACGACGTGACCGTATCGGCCACCGCCATCTGATCCGCCGCCAGCAGCATCAGCGCCGCAGCAATGCCCGTAACTATCCGCATAGACCCCTGCCCAAAAACCTCGTTGCGGAGAATTTATGTCAAAAACCCCGTCGCTTCCAGTCTTGCGGGCCTACACACTCTGTTAACCCTAAACGCCGAGGTATAGATTGGTCTGAACAATATCAGAATCGGCGGGAGCGGTCATGGCTGGATCAGTGAACAAAGTCATCCTTATCGGCAATCTGGGGCGCGACCCTGAGGTGCGCACGTTCCAGAATGGTGGGAAGGTCTGCAACCTGCGGATCGCCACGTCGGAGAACTGGAAAGACCGCAACACCGGGGAACGCCGCGAGCGGACCGAGTGGCATTCGGTGGCGATCTTCAATGAAAACCTTGCGCGATTGGCTGAGCAATATCTGCGCAAAGGCTCCAAGGTTTACATCGAAGGCAAACTGGAAACCCGGAAATGGCAGGACCAGTCGGGTCAGGACCGCTATTCGACCGAGGTCGTTCTGCGTCCTTACGCGGGCGAGTTGACCTTCCTTGACGGACGCGACGGCGCAGGGGCTGGCGGTGGTGGCGGCTATATGTCCGATCAGTCGCAGGGCGGCGGATATGGCGGTGGCGATTACGGCGGCGGCCAAAGCAGCCCGGCCCCGGCCAACCGCGATCTGGACGACGAAATCCCGTTCTGAGGTCGTGACGCTGGGCTAACGGACCGTCATGCAAGAAGTACTGCCGGAACGATCACGCAAGATCGTGAAGTGGTCACTTTACGTAACGCTTGGCTCGATCCTGTTCGTGGTCGTTCTGTCGTTGCTGGACAACATCTTCACCACCGAGCGCATAGTCATCACCGTTCGGCACAATGACGCGCCTGCACATTGTAACAGCCGTGGTCAGGGTCGATTTGGCCCAAAACGAGACCGCTCATCGGCACCGGAACTCGGAATATTCGGGTATTGCGGGTATGTTGAGACCGACCGTGGATTGTACATGCTCCCCGAAGCGTGGGATCGGCTTCCTGTGCTTTATGATCTTCGGTCAGAGCTTCAGGAACGCCTGCAACCGGGATGCCGGTTTGAGGTTGAAACGGTAGGCTTTGGGAAAGCCGTGATCGACGGGAGAAAACGGGTCCCCTTGGTCAAAACAATTACGCGCATCCGCGAGGATTTTGGCTGCGGCCACGCGTTTGAACGCAACGGGCCATTCCTTGAATAGCCCTGCCGCGCATGGGTGATTGCCCCGGCAGTGCTCCAGCCACTGCGGGATGTCACATTGGCCGGGATCCGTCCCGGCCGTTGTCGTTGTAAGTTCCAGATTAGGAACTGACGGGCCCGCCAGTGGCGGAGATGGTGCCAGACCGCGATTTGCGCTCTGATCGCCCATTTCGACCCCCTGTCGCTCATGGGGTCGTCACCGGTGGTGCCGGGCGGCACCATATCCATTCAAGGGTCGCACGGCGTCACACCCGCACGGAAGCTTCGGGCGGCAATGTCTTGAAAAGACGTTAAGATCAAGTGTGAGGGGCGTTCGGTGGTTCAGGCCAAGGCGTCGGCCAGCAGACCGCGCACCACATCGCGGTTCACGTCCGAAGTGACAAACGCGTCTCCGATCCCGCGCGCCAGAACGAACCGCAACTGACCGTCGATGACCTTTTTGTCCTGTCCCATCAGATCCAAAAGCGCGTCCGGCCCCGGAAGATCACCGGGAATGTCGGACAGGTCGCATTTCATGCCCATTGCTTTGAGATGGGCGCGCACGCGGCTTGGGTCCTCTTGCGAACACAGGCTCAGGCGCGACGACAACTCAAACGCCAGAGCGCAGCCTATGGCGACCCCTTCCCCGTGAAGCAGCCGGTCGGAATATCCCGTCGCCGCCTCAAGCGCGTGACAGAAGGTATGGCCAAGGTTCAAAAGCGCGCGGTCGCCTTGTTCGGTCTCGTCGCGCACAACGATATCGGCCTTCATCTCGACGGAGCGCTTGACGGCCTTTGCACGCAGGTCCGCGTCGCCCGCGGCAAGTGCGGGACCGTATGCCTCAAGCCACTCAAAGAATGCGGCATCACCTAGCAGCCCATATTTCACGACCTCGCCATAGCCCGACAGGAAGTCGCGCGGGGCGAGCGTGGACAATATGTCGATATCGGCCAGAACGAGGCTGGGTTGATGGAACGCCCCGATGAGGTTCTTGCCATGGCCGGAGTTGATGCCCGTCTTGCCGCCGACCGAGCTGTCGACCTGCGCCAGAAGCGAAGTCGGGATTTGCACGAACCGCACACCCCGGCGCATCACCGCAGCGGCAAAGCCTGCCAAATCGCCAATCACACCACCCCCGAGCGCCACGACGATATCGCGGCGTTCGGTTTTCTCGGCCAGCAACCATTCCACGGATTGTTCCAGATGCGCCCAGTTCTTGGTGCTTTCACCCGCGGGGAGTGTCAGCGCCGCGCTTTCGATACCCGCTTTTGACAACGCCGATTGCAGCGTGATCAGATGCTGGGCCGCAACACGGTCTTCGGTGAGGATTTTCACCACAGGACGCGCCAGAAGCGGCGCGATCTCTGCACCGGCCTCGGCCAGTAGCCCCGCACCGATCCGCACGTCATAGGCGCGATCACCAAGGGGCACGTGTACCGTTTCCGTCACGCAATCTCTCCCAATATCTCGGGCCGTGTGGCCAGCGCGCCAATCACCTTGGTCGCCATGTCATCAATCGAATAGCCGGCCTGCGATTCCACAGCGATATCGGCCTTGGCGTAAAGTGGGACGCGGGCGTTGTAGATTTCGGTTAGCGTGGCTTTTGGATCGGGCGTGCGCAGCAAGGGGCGTGTGTCCTTGTGTTTGACGCGCGACCAGAGCAAGTCGAGATCGGCCTTGAGCCAGACCGAGACGCCCAATCGGCCGATCAGGTCGCGGTTTTCCGCGCTCAGCCACGCGCCGCCACCTGTTGACAGCACCCCCGGGGCACCGGTCAGAAGCCGTTCAATCACCTGCGTTTCTTTCTCGCGAAAGAACGGCTCACCATAGCGCTCAAAGATTTCGGCAATAGGTTGGTTGGCAGCCGCAACGATCTCGGCATCGCTGTCAAGAAACGGCACATCCAGCCGCCGCGCCACAGCCGTTCCGATCGCCGTCTTGCCCGCGCCCATCATGCCAACCATGACGACAGTTTTTTTCAGCACATATCGCAAAACGGCGCGGACCTGCTTAAGTAGTCATCAGCGCCTTGAATGACGTGATATTCCGGAAAAGACCAGATATAACATCACTCAAGCTGGACCAAGATCCGGCAGATGACAGGCAAAGCGAGGCAGAAGAGACCAATGCGATGGATATGGCGCCTTCTATTGATACTGATTGTCCTGGGCGCGCTGGCGTTTGTGGGGTTCGCCTATTTTGGCGATCTGAGCCCCCCGCGGGAGGATGTGCGTGAACCGGTGGTTCTGGAAAGCCAGTAACGCGACAGCGGCAATCGTGTTGAGCATGGGCGCGGCCCATGCACAAAGCGATGCCCCTCTTTCGGCAATCGACTGGTTGTCGGATACGCTCGAAGTGGCGCCGCCTGCGCCAGACGCGGGGCCTGTGACCGATTTGCCCGTGACGGGTGAGGCAACGGGTTCGGGCGCGGGGACATCGACGATCACGGTCACATCGCTTGATTCCGCCACACCCGACGCCGCGGGTCTGCTTGCCACGTCTGAAACCGGATTGCCCGCAAACCTGTGGGGGGTCTCTTCGACCGAAGAACTGGCCCGCGCGCTCAATACCGAACCTGCGGATCTGCCGCCTTCGATGCAGCGGTTGCTCCGCACGCTTCTTCTGGCCGAGCTGAACCCGCCCTTCGACGCCGCCGGAGAGTCCGCCCTGTTTCTTGCGCGGATTGACAGGTTGTTGGCGCTGGGGTTGTTGGACGAGGCCGAGGCACTTTTGGAGATTGCGGGTACCACCGAGAAACCTGCATTTTTTCGGCGGGCCTTTGATATCTCGTTGTTGAAAGCCACCGAGAACGCGGCCTGTGAAACCTTGCGCGACACGCCTGAGCTGTCGCCGACCTATCCTGCGCGCATCTTTTGCCTTGCGCGCGGGGGCGATTGGCAGGCTGCCGCGCTGACGCTGAGCAATGCCGAGGCGCTGAACCTGCTGGAGCCCAGCGAGGAGGCGTTGATGTCGCATTTCCTCGAAGACGGGGCTTATGAGGGGCTGGCCATCCCGGCCGCACCACGCCGCCCCTCACCGTTGGAGTTTCGCATCTACGAAGCGATTGGCGAACGGGTGCCGACGACCACTTTGCCCGTGGCCTTTGCCCGCGCCGATCTGTTTGAAACGAATGGCTGGAAAACGCGGCTGGAGGCGGCAGAGCGCCTGGCCCGTACCGGTGCGCTCGATGCCGACACGCTGTTCACGCTTTATCAGGAACGTCAGCCCGCGGCGTCGGGCGGCGTCTGGGACCGTGCCGAGGCGGTTCAGGCGTTCATAGCAGCGCTTGAGGACAGAGACCCGGACGCTTTGGGGCAGACCCTGCCCCCGGTCTGGGCGGCGATGTCCGAGGCGCGTTTGGGTCCGGTTTTTGCCGAAAAATATGGGCCCGCCTTGTCCGAGATCCCAATTGACGATGCGGTGCGTCCACTGGCGTTTGAGATTGCGTTGATGTCGCCCGCTTATGAGAGTGCGGCCAACGCCTATGTCCCGCAACGGTCGGAGGACCGTTTTTTGATCGCGGTGGCGCGCGGCATTCCGCAATTCGCGACCGCCTCGACAGAGACGGCCTTGGCGATCCGCAACGGTTTTGCCCAGACCCGCTTCCCTCAGCGCTATGCGGGTCTGGTTGCGACCGACCGGTTGGGCGAAGCGCTGTTTCTGGCCATCCGCGATTTCTCGGACGGGGCTGCAGGCGATCTCGACCAGTTGCGCGATGCGCTGGCGTTTTTCCGGTTGATCGGGCTAGAAGACGTGGCGCGCCGCGCGGCGCTTGATGTGCTGTTGCAGGAGGCAGGCGTTTGAGCGCCCGCCGCAGGATCGAGACCTTTGTGACCGCGCAAGCGGCTGAGGCGAACGCGTCGCGCAACACCCAACTCGCCTATGCCCGGGACCTGACCGATTACCTGGACTGGCTGGAAGGTGATGGCGGTGATCTGATGACGGCGGACCGCACGCGGGTTGAGGCGTATCTCGTGGCGTGTGATGCGCGCGGGCTGGCGCGGTCCACACGCGCGCGGCGGTTGTCGGCGGTCAAGCAGTTCTACCGTTTCGCCTATGACGAGGGGTGGCGTGGGGATAACCCGACGCTGAATATCTCAGGCCCCGGCAAAGACAGCCGCCTGCCCAAGACCATCACGATTGATGAAGTCGAACGCCTTCTTGAGGCCGCGCGGGACCATGGCAAACCAAGCGAACGGGTGCGCAACATCTGTCTGATGGAAGTGCTCTATGCCACGGGGATGCGGGTGAGCGAGTTGGTGTCGCTTCCCGTCTCGGCCGCGCGGGGCGATCCACGCATGCTGCTTGTGCGGGGCAAGGGTGGCAAAGAGCGGATGGTGCCGCTGTCGCCTTCGGCGCGGGAGGCGCTGGCCGCTTGGATCGTCGAGCGCGATGCAAGGGAGGATGAGGCGGTGGCCAAGGGGGCGCGGGCGTCACTTTTTCTGTTCCCGTCCTCGTCCTCCGCCGGGCATCTCACGCGTCACCGGTTCTATGCCCTGATCAAAGCCTTTGCCCTTGATGCCGGGGTCAATCCAGCAGCCGTGTCCCCCCATACGTTGCGCCATGCCTTTGCGACGCATCTGCTGGCCAATGGTGCCGATCTGCGCAGTATTCAAAGCCTGCTGGGGCATGCCGATGTGTCCACCACCGAAATCTATACGCATGTGCTGGAAGAGCGGTTGCGGGATCTGGTGCTGGAACATCATCCGCTGGCGCAAGTGGATTAGAGGGATTTTGCGAGGCGCTGCCTCGCGCTCCGGGATATTTTGGGATCAATGGAAGGGCTGGCTACCGCATCTGAGCCGGCAGGATGTCTTGCGTGGGCCAGCGCCCGGTCTGGAGCGTTGTCTGATAGCCTTGTGTGAGCCCCACCGCCGCCATGCGGGACGCGGCGCGGGTATGGTCATAGCGCAGACGGTGAATGCGCGCATGCCCGTCGATCAACGTGACAAATCGAGTGTCCGGGCGACCATCGTTGGGGGGAAGCCCCAAGATGCCGGCATTGATCCATTGCACACCGTCGATCACACGGGTGAACGCGACACTGCAATGGCCTGCGAGGACGCCGTCGATTGGCCCGAGGGCGGCGCGGATCAGATCGATTTCGATGCGAAAGGCCGCGTCGCTGTCGCTGGGCCAGAGAAAGCGGTTCACTTGTGACGCGCCGCCGTGGATGACAGCAAAGCGGCGCCCGTGATGTGAAAAGACGGCCCAATCCGGGCGTCCACGCATCCAAGCGCGGTCGTCTTCATTAAGCGCGGCACTCGCATAGGCGAACCACGCCCCTGCGGCGATGTCGCAGGCGCTGCCTGTCTCGAAACCGCACCCGCAGCTTGCACTGCCCTGCCCCAGTTCAATTTCGCAATTTCCTGCGATCACGTGCCAGCCGTGCTTCCGGATCAGGTCCACGCACCCTGATGGATCGGCGCAGTATCCTGCGATGTCGCCGGTGCAGATGACCGGTGTGTTCTCAGGCACGAGATCCGCGAAGGCCTGCGTGGCCTCAAAATTGGACAGCGGCCCTCCGCACACCCATATCTCATCCGAAAGATCCCCCAAATCCCTGATACGCGGTGCCATCTTTGTCCCGGTTTTCCTTGAAAGGTCACGACTTGGACACCATAACGCGCGAAACGAACGAAAATACACATCAATGGAACCCGATTTATCACTTGTCGACAGCGCCTTCTGGATCACCGCGGGGGCGATTGGGCTTTTGCTGGTCTGTTCTGCGTTTTTCTCGGGCAGCGAAACGGCGTTGACGGCGGCGTCGCGCCCAAAGCTCAAGTCGCGCGCCGACAAAGGGGACAAGGGCGCCCAACGCGCGTTGAAGATCACCGAGGATAACGAACGTCTGATCGGGTCCGTCCTGCTGGGCAACAACCTGGTGAATATCCTCGCGACCTCGCTTGCGACGGCGTTGTTCACACGGGCCTTTGGGGAGAGCGGCGTTGCCTTGGCCACGCTGGTCATGACGCTCTTGGTGCTGATCTTTGCCGAGGTGCTTCCCAAGACCTATGCGATCACGAACTCTGAGGCTGCGGCCTCGCTCGTGTCACGCCCGATCAGCGCGATTGTGACGCTGTTGTCGCCCATCGTGTCCGCTGTCCGTGTTCTGGTGCGCGCCGTGTTGCGGATTGTCGGTATCAAGACCGACCCGGAGAGCAACATCCTTGCCGTTCGGGAAGAAATTGCGGGCGCGCTGCAGTTGGGACGTTCGGAAGGTGTGGTCCAAAAGGAGGATCGTGACCGGATTCTGGGCGCGCTCGATCTGTCGGAGCGGTCGGTCGATGAGATCATGCTGCACCGGTCAGAGATTCAAATGATTGATGCCGACGCGCCGGCCGAACAGGTGCTCGATGAAGCGTTGGGAAGTCCGCACACCCGCCTGCCGATTTATCGTGGCGAAAAGGAAAATGTGGTCGGCGTCGTTCACGCCAAGGACCTGTTGCGCGCCATTCACGCCCTCGAAGACGGCGGCACGGCGGATTTCAACATCATGCAAGTGGCCAAGAAGCCCTATTTCGTGCCCGATTCCACGACCCTTGATGACCAGATGCGGCAGTTTCTGCGGCGTCGGGCGCATTTCGCGCTGGTCGTTGACGAATACGGTGCGCTGAAGGGTTTGATCACGCTGGAAGACATTCTTGAAGAGATCGTGGGTGAGATTGCCGACGAGTTCGACATCGACAGCGATCACCCGATCCGCCGCTCTGAGAGCGGTGATGCGCTGGTTGATGGGGCGATGACCATTCGTGACCTCAACCGGGCGATGGAATGGTCCCTGCCCGATGAGGAAGCTAACACGATCGCCGGACTTGTCATTCACGAGGCGCAGACGATCCCGACCGTCGGTCAGGTGTTCGTCTTCCACGGGTTCCGGTTTGAGGTGACGGGGCGCGAGGACAACCGTGTCACGCGCCTTAAAATCCGCCCCTTGGAACGCGCGGCGGTTATCGACCCTTAAACAACCCGCCCAGAAGGCCACGCACCATACGTCGCCCGGTGGTCCCCGAAAGCTCTTTGATCAGGGCCTGTGACATGGCTTCGCCCAGAGTATCCGGCGAGGACGACCGCCTTTTGGACGAGGACCGCCCGACGCGTGCGCCCGAGTACCGACGTGCGGTCTTGTATTCGCGGGCAGCCAGTTCTGCGGCGTCCTCTTCGGCCTCGGCCTTTTCAGCCTCCTTGGCCGCGTCATCTGCGCGCCTGGCAAGGATTTCGTAAGCGCTTTCGCGGTCTTTTACCGTGTCGTATTTCCCCGCTACAGGCGATGTCGCGAGGGCTTCTTTGCGAACAGTGCCATCGAGGGGGCCCAGTTGCGACGATGGGGGCCGGATCAGCGTCTGTTCAACGATGCCCGGTGCCCCCTTGCGGTCGAGGAATGAGGTTACGGCCTCCCCGTTGCCGACCTCCCGAATGGTGGCTTCGGTGTCAAAGCGGGGGTTCGGACGATAGGTCTCGGCCGCCCGTTTGAGCGCGATCTTGTCCCGGGCCGTAAAGGCGCGCAGCGCGTGCTGCACCCGGTTGCCAAGCTGACCAAGGATATCTTCGGGGATGTCATCGGGATTCTGCGTGACGAAATAGACACCGACGCCCTTGGACCGGATCAGACGGGCCACTTGTTCGACCTTGTCGAGAAGCGCTTTGGGCGCGTCGTCAAAGAGCAAATGCGCCTCGTCAAAGAACATCACGAGCTTGGGTTTGTCAGGGTCGCCGACCTCGGGCAGTTCTTCGAAAAGCTCCGACAGGAGCCACAGGAGCGTCGTGGCATAAAGTCGCGGAGCCTGCATCAGCTTGTCAGACGACAGGATTGAAATGCGCCCGCGCCCGTCGGTATCGGTGCGCAGGATATCGGTCAGCTCAAGCGCCGGTTCGCCAAAGAACTGATTTGCGCCTTGCGTCTCAAGCACCAGAAGCGCGCGCTGGATCGCACCAATCGACGCGGTCGAGACATTGCCATAGCGCAGCGCGATATCCTTGCGGTTTTCTCCCACCCAGACGAGGAGCGATTGCAGGTCTTTGAGATCGAGCAATGGCAGGCCCTGTTCGTCCGACATCCGGAACGCGATGTTCAGCACACCCTCCTGCACTTCTGTAAGTTCCATCAGCCGGGCGAGGAGCAGTGGCCCCATCTCGGACACGGTGGTGCGGATCGGATGCCCTTGGGCGCCGAAAATGTCCCAGAATGTTACGGGAAACCCAGCATAGGTGTAGTCATCGAAGCCGATGGTGGCTGCGCGAGATTGGAATGCCTCGTGCAATTTGAAGTCGCTGCGTCCCGGCGAGGCAAGCCCCGAGAGATCGCCTTTGACGTCTGACAGGAAGACGGGCACACCGGCGGCGGAAAATCCTTCGGCCAGTATTTGCAGCGTCACCGTTTTTCCGGTGCCGGTTGCCCCGGCGATCAACCCGTGGCGATTGGCATTGTCCAACCGCAACCCCTGAGGCGTGCCGTAGCCTTCGCCACCGCCCCCTACAAAGACATGTCCGTCCATCACTTTTTCTCGATCCTCATATCGTACGGTCCAACCATAACTTGTTAACTAAGTTGCGCCATAACGGATCGTGTTCAGGCGGCGCTTTGTGTGGCTTGAACGATTTCCTCCCTGTCTACTGGCCGCGCCGCATCTAAGGCGCGGTTTTTTTTTGGTTTTGCTGTTGACGCATGGCGGCAGTTTTTCTAGCGTTCAGGCCAATGATAAGTCGGCCAGTCCGGCAGGGAGAACACGGAAAAAGGAACCTCGATTTGGGGTTCCTTTTTTCTTGTGCGGATCGGCGGTTTTCCGCAAATGATGGCGGGGCGTTTGCACCTGACATCCCTGCGCCCGCGTGCTAGGGCAATTGCAGAGCAAAATCGCATAAAAGCAAACACAGGTTACTGGCATGAAAAGTTACGGTCTGGCACTTGCCGCGATCATGGCGCTGGCGGCGCCCGCGGGCGCACAGCAGCTTGGCACCCCGCCGCCCCCCGCATCGGGCACGTTTGGGGCAACCCCACAGGCTGGTGGCGGCGCAGCGGCACAGCAACAACCCGCGCCGCAACTGCAAACCGGCGAAGTTGTGTCTACAGAGACGCCGGTCGGGCAACCCTATGTGCGTGAAAGCCACGGCGATTGGCAGGTTGTCTGCATCAAGGCCGAAAGCGGCCCGGAGCCCTGCCAGATTCGCCAGACGATGTTCGACACGCAGCGCAACGCGGTCTCCGAGATCACGATGTATGCGTTGAGTTCCGAGGCGCAGCCCGAAGTGGCAGCCGGTGCAACCATCATCACACCGCTCCAGACGCTTCTGACCGAGCGTGTGGGCCTCACGATCAACGAAGATCTGAGCAAACGGTATGATTTCCAGTTTTGCGATCCCAACGGCTGCGTGGCGCAGTTCGGTCTGACAGCGGAAGAAGTTCAGGCGATGCGGGATGGCTCACGGTCGCTGGTGCGGATCGTGCCGGTTCTGGCCCCGGATCAGCCAATCGTCGTAAACCTGTCGCTTTCGGGTTTCACGGCCGCGTTTGAAGCTTTGGGCAGCTAGCGGCGTAAGCGCGCACACCTCCTTTTCAGGGAAATTTGCGCGTCAAACAGCGCGGAGGGCCAACACGGCGTTGAGCCCTCCAAATGCAAAGGCGTTTGACAAAACGGCACTGACCTTGGCCTCGCGTGCGGTGTTTGGCACCACGTCCAACGCACATTCAGGGTCAGGTTCTTCGTAATTGATCGTGGGCGCGATGATTCCGTCGCGCAGCGCCATCAGACAGGCGATCAATTCAATCGCTCCGGTACCGCCGATGACGTGGCCATGCATAGACTTCGTCGATGATATCATCAAACGATCGGCATCCGCCCCGAATACATCTGACACCACGGCGCATTCGGTTTTGTCATTGGCGGCGGTGCCAGTTCCGTGCGCGTTGATATACCCAACCTCTGCGGTCGACATGCGCGCGTCCTTCAACGCGCCACTGATCGCGCGGGAGGCGCCCTGACGCGATGGCATCACGATATCCGCGGCATCCGAGGTCATTGAGAAACCCGAGATTTCGGCCAGAATCTCGGCGCCCCGCGCGCGCGCGTGTTCATAGTCTTCCAACACGAAGACCGCTGCGCCCTCGCCCTGCACCATCCCGTTGCGATTGGCCGAGAACGGGCGGCAGGCGTCCTTGGACATCACGCGCAAGCCTTCCCACGCCTTAACCCCGCCAAAGGTCAGCATCGCCTCCGAGCCGCCGGCAAGCATCACACGGCTGGCCCCGGAGCGGACAAGCTGAAACGCCTGCCCCATCGCGTGGTTCGAGGATGCGCAGGCGGTTGCGACGGTAAAGGTTGGCCCCTTGAGGTTGTGGGTCATCGAGACGTGGCTGGCCGCCGCGTTATTCATCAATTTCGGCACGACGAAGGGGTGAACGCGGTTCTTCCCCTCTTCATAGACCATGCGGTAATTCTCATCCCAGGTGTTCAGGCCACCGCCTGCCGTCCCCAGAACAACCCCAGCCTCTGCCGCCAGCGCGCCGGAAAACTCTAGCCCGGATTGCGCCAAAGCCTCATTCGCGGCCATCAAGGTGAACTGTGTGAACCGGTCATAAAGCGCCAGTTGCTGGCGGTTGAAGTGATCTTCGGGAACGAACCCGCGCACCTGCCCGCCAATGCGGATCGACAGACGCTCAACATCGCGGATCTCAAGCGGTCCGATCCCGTTGCGTCCTTCCTGCATGGCGATCATGGTCTCGGGCACGGAGGCGCCGAGGGCGTTGATCGTTCCCGCCCCGGTGATGACGACACGTCTCATCGCGGGGCGATCAGGCGGCCTGTTCGGCGATCAAGGCGGTCACTGCCGCAATGATGGCCGAGACCGAAGAAATATCGAAGTCTGATTTTTCAGGCTCGTTGGCGTTGAACGGCACTTGAATATCAAACGTCTCTTCAATCGCGAAAATCGCCTCAACCAGCCCGAGGCTATCGACGCCGAGGTCCTCCAACGATTGATCAAGCGCAACTTCAGACGGTTCAAGAAGCGCCTGTTCTGCGATGATTTCTATGACTTTTTCGCTGACAGAGTCCGACATCCCGTGCCTCAACGGTTCCTTGGCCCTATATTTAGTCGCTCGGGTCGGTCTTTGAAACCGCTTTTTGCAATTCTGCGACCTGACGGAACAGGCGGGGAAGACGGCGCAAGCCCTTCATCGCCTCGACATGGGTTTCCATCTTCATCGCCGGACTGCCCAACAGAACCCGGCCCGCAGGTGCGTTGGTAAAGATCTTGGTGGCACCGCCGGCCACAACATCATCGCCCACGAAGATGTTGTCGCTGACCCCACATTGACCGCCCATGACAACGCGGTTGCCGATGCGCGCCGACCCAGCGATGCCCACCTGACCGCAAAGCAGGCAGTCTTCGCCCACGGTCACGTTGTGGCCGATATGCACAAGATTATCGAGCTTGGTTCCCCGCCCGATGCGCGTGGACCGGATCGTGCCCCGGTCGATGGCGGTGTTTGCACCGATCTCAACATCATCGCCGATCTCCACCGCGCCGAGCGAATGGATCCGCTCCCAGCTTTGGCCCGTGATTTCGCCCTGATCGCCCAGGCTCTCACGGGCTTTCTCGACCCCCGATTTCTCGGGTGTAACGAAGGAAAACCCGTCTGACCCGATGACCGCACCGGGTTGCGCAATGAGACGATCCCCAATGCGCACGCCGTGGCCGATTTTGACCCCTTCAAGGATCAACGCATCGGCACCAATCTGGGCACCTGCGCCGATGGTCGCATGCGCCGCGATGCGCGCGCCCGTCCCGATATTCGCACCCGCGCCAATGACCGCGAACGGACCGATCGCGGCGTCGGGCGCCACGTCAGCCGTGTCGTCAATGACGGCTGTTGGATGCACACCAGCGAGCGCCGGTCCGGGGTCGAGAAACTTCGTCAGACCAGACAGCGCATAGCGCGGGCGCGGTACGACAAGCGCCGCCTCAAGGCCCAAGCCCTCCCAATCGGCACCGTCCCACAGGATTGCGGCGCGGGCGTTGCCATCCTTCAACTGCGCGGCATAGTCGGGCTTCATCGCCAGTGCCAGCTGATCCGGTGCCGCATCGCCCGGTTCAGAGGCGCCGGAAATGGCGATGTCGCCACGCCCAAGGAGCGTGGCGTTCAATGCCGATGCAATGTCATCCAGTGTGTATGGCATGAGACGGACCCGTGTTACCGGGTCCGAGGTCTAGCCCTGAACCGCGCGCAACGCCACCCCTGCATCCTGCAAGGCGCGGAAGACTTTGGCGTCGCGACCATAGAAATCGCGGCGGAACTGAACGCCCTCTTTGCCGTTCACGAACGCCGTGCGGTACACCAGATGCACCGGGATCGGCGTTTCCAGATTGATCCGCGTCAGCTGGCCCGAATTCAGGATGCGGTTGAAGTACGACTTACCGTCCGAGCGCTGTCGCGATAGCAACTCATAGGCAAAGTCGAACGGATCGTTCAGGCGGATACAGCCCGAAGAATAGGCCCGCAATTCCCGCGAAAAGAGATGCTTTTGCGGCGTGTCATGCAAGTAGATCGCATGCGGGTTCGGGAACATGAACTTCACCCGCCCCAATGCGTTGGCGTCGCCCGGTGCCTGTTTCACCTTGTAGGGGAAATTCTCGGCCGTGTAGGCGTTAAAGTCGATCGCATCGCGCGATACCTGACGCCCGCTCGCATCGATCAGTTGCAGGTAACGCGCCGCGTTGGGGTCTTTCTGCATTTTCGGCAGGTAGTCGCGACCAAGGATCGAGCGTGGCACGGTCCAGTCAGGATTGACCTCCATATAGGTCATCTGGTCCGAGAATTCGGGCGTGCGTTTGTCTTTGAGTCGTTCACCAACGACCGAACGCGTCTGGAACGTCACGCGGCCATTGTCGATAAGGCGCATGTGGAAATCTGGCAGGTTCACCCAAATGTGGGTCTTGCCCCGCCCCTGCGGCGTGTTCATCCAGCGTTCCCGCTCCATCGCGGTGACAACCTGCGCCAGACGGTACTGAACAGACTGGTTGATTTCCGACAGCGTACCAGGTCCGACCACACCGTCCTGGCTTAGACCATGGTCGCCTTGGAACTGCTGAACGGCGCGGGTCAGCTTGGCGTCGAATGTCTGCGAGGCAGAGCGGTTCATATAGCCCATGCGCGTCAGACGATTGCGCAGTGCCACGATCGCGGCACCGCTTTCACCGGGGCGCAACGTGCGCCCCTCAGGCACGGGTGCACCCCAACCACCGCGCCCAAGCTCTTTTTCAAGTTCAAGCTTGGCCTTCATGAGGCCCGAATATTCCTTGGTGCTGGGCGGAAGCTGTTTCATGTAGGCCGCGGGCGAGGACTTTGAGAACCCCAAGAGGAGACCACCATCCGAGCGCCGCGGTGCCTTGCGATAAATGTCCTGATCGATCCGACGTGGCACCAGAATGCCGCTTTGCACGTCATGGGCATAGGCCAGGAATTGGCGCGTCATTTCGACTTCAAGCTCGCCCAGTGTCTGGTTGTCACGCACACGGCGCAGGTTGGTGGCAACGAGGTCAGCGTCATACTGCGCCGTCGGAAGCCCGTGATCGCCCGCGCGGCTGAGCGCGTCGGCCAGCGCTTTGCGTCGGTCACGCTGTTTACGGTCCGCCCCTGTCCAAAGCGGTTCATAGCCGCGCGCCTGATAAAACGCGCGAATATCGGCATCACTTGATGCCGCTGCGGCAATTGCCTGCCGATGCAGAACGTCTGCGTTTTGTGCCCATGTCGATTGGGGCGTTGCCGTTATCAGCGCCGCCAATGCGGCTGCTGCCAAGGTCTTAATTCCGATACGTCCAAATGCCGTGTGCATAACAAAAAATCCTATAACGGCCCCGCGCGTGCCCGTTAGAAGTAAACCGGGCGCAAAGCGTGGAAGTCCATTCACATTTTCAACAGCAGAGCGAAGTTTTTAAGGGTGTTGACGTCCTGCCACGCTCAGACTCCGCTGATCCGGTGGCAGCAGTTTGGCAATTTTTTGCCGATTTTCGCGACGGTTGCCTCGGAATCGATCAAAGCGGTTGGCGGTCGTTAACCCCTATGGCATATCAAAGGCGCACCTGGGGATGAGGTGAATGATAGCCGCAGCCAAGCGGCAGACATACAGGTAAGCGCGGGACGACTGAAGAATTCATGTCAGACACTGAAACAACGAGCCTTTCGCGGCGCGCACTGCTTCGTGCGTTCGCGGCCACCGCTGTAGTTGCAGCCCCCACATATGCCAATGCCTTTGGCTTTCTCCGCGGTGCGGGAGATATCCGTCGCATCCGGTTCTACTCGGGCCGCACCGGCGAAAGCGTCGACACGATTTACTGGATCGAAGGCGAGTACATCCCCGAAGCGATGAAAGAGATCAGCTATTTCATGCGCGACTGGCGATCGGATGCGGTCAAGAATATTGACCCCCGCGCAATCGACATCATGGCGGCCACGCACGCGCTTGTGGATGCCGACAACCCCTACACGATGCTGTCGGGCTATCGTTCGGCGCAGACAAACGCATTGCTGCGGTCCCGTTCGCGTGGCGTCGCGCGTAATTCGCTGCATGTTAAGGGTCAGGCCGCTGACCTGCGCCTGCAGGGGCGCAGCGTGAAACAGGTCAGCTCTGCTGCCGCGTCCTGTTCGGCGGGCGGTGTTGGGCGGTATTATCGCGCGAACTTTGTTCATATGGATTCCGGCAACGTTCGTACCTGGAACGGGTAAACGCGCCGGGCTTGACCAGAGCCACCATTCGTCCCCACATCTGACCGATCAGTTGATTGATCGGTTTTTACGCGTATGGACCCCAAAACACGCCGCATGTTCCTGACCGTCGCCGGTTTCGGCGCCGCAGGTCTGGCATTGAACGCAGGGCAGCGCATCCTGCCCTCCAGTGGCGGGCTCGACTTTGTCGAGATGGCCTCGCCGGCTGGGTTTCGACGATTGCGGGGTGGTGGGGTGTCGGCAAACGCGGCGCTTCTTGCCGGGCTCGACGAGAGTGAGACGCGCCCCGGCTATGTGCCGGACGGATCGATTTGTGAGTTGCTCTACGGTGAGCACGCCGAACAGGGGCCGGGCATCGCGATCTTTACCGACGTGAATTGCGCAATCTGCCGACGCTTTGAACCGGAGTTGGAGGCGTTCGCCGCCGACCAGTCGCCAGCACTGACCACCACCTATCACGAGCTTCCCCGTCTCGCGCCCTCATCCGAAGTTGCCGCCCGGGCCGCTCTGGCGGCGGGTCAGCAAGGGGCATATCGCGCGTTTCATCAACGGCTGATGCGCACCCGCTTTCAGGCTGATCGGGCCTTTGTCGCCCGGCTGGCTGACGGGATCGGGCTGGATCCGGACCGACTGATCGTGGACATGGACACGCCACAGGTCAACCGCGCACTGGCCCAAAGCGCCTATCTTGCCGAAGCGTTTGGCGTGCCGGGGACACCAACGATGGTCATGGGGCGCACAATGGTGGTGGGGCCGCTGTCAAGACCGGACCTTAACCGTCTGTTAAGAAGTGAAAAAAGCGATCCCGGCGTTTGCTAGGCGCAAATTTGCGCTTGCCAAACGCGCCCTCGCGCGCCTCTGATCGGGTTAAGATGTCTGACACAGCGCCCAAGCCCCTTTCCGGGATCCGTATCCTTGATCTGACGAATGTACTGGCAGGGCCTTTTGCCTGTCATCAGTTGGTTCATCTGGGGGCTGAGGTCATCAAGATCGAGGTTCCGGGCCGCGGCGATCTGGCCCGGCAGCTGGGTCAGGATGAAAGCTTGTCCGAGCAGAATATGGGTGTGTCATTCCTCGCCCCCAATCCGGGCAAAGCGTCGGTTACACTGAACCTCAAGGCGCCCGAAGGCAAAGACATCTTCAAGCGTCTGGTTGAGACGGCGGATGTGGTTGTCGAGAACTTTCGTCCCGGCGTGATGGACCGTCTGGGACTTGGGCCTTCGGTTTTACGGGCGATCAATACGCGTCTGATATATTGTGCGATCTCGGGATTTGGGCAGGACGATCCGCTGCGCGACCGACCTGCCTATGACCAGATCATGCAAGGGATTTCAGGTGCGATGGCAATCACGGGCACACCGGAGAGCGGTGCGTTGCGCGCAGGGTGGCCCGTGGCGGATACAGTTGGGGGCCTGACGGCGGCGATGGCGATCTCGGCCGCGTTGAACGCCCCGGACCGAGGATGCGTGATCGACATCTCGATGCGCGATGCGTTGATGGCGACCATGGGATGGGCGGTGTCCAATTACCTTGTGGCCGGGGTCGAAGCGGTACCGGCGGGCAACGAAAACCTGACCTCGGCCCCGTCGGCGGCCTATGCCTGTGCAGATGGTCCGCTGAACATCGCTGCCAACAAGCAAGAGCAATGGGAGGCGCTGGCGCGGCATCTGGGGCTAGAGGCGTTGGTGAACGATCCGCATTTTGTGACGCGGGCGGCGCGTAAGGCAAACCGCGTGGCTTTGAATGCGGCGATTGAAGATGTTTTGCGCACCCGACCCGCGGCAGCGTGGGAGGATGAATTGAATGCCATCGGCGTGCCTGCGGGGCGTATCCTGAGCTTGCCCGACGCGCTTGAGCAAGCCCGCGCGGCCGGACAAATCGCCTCCTACACGCTGGAGAGCGGTCGTGACGCGGAAGTGTTCCGCACGGGCGTTCGCATGGACGGAGCACCGTTAGTGGTCGAGAGCGGGCCCCCAGAGCTTGGTGCGGATACCGCGCGGGTGTTGGCCGAAATCGGGCTGAGCCCCGAAGAGATCGCCGAGATGCGGCAGAAAGGCGTGCTATGACCGAGACGCGATCAGACGTTTCCGATTGGTGGCGAACATCGATCATCGACATGGAGCCGGGCCGCATCGACATTCGCGGACGGCCCATTCAGGACCTGATCGGCACCCTCAGCTTTCCCCAGATGATCTGGTTGATGTTGCGTGGCGACGTCCCGACGCCCGAACAAGCCAAGCTTTTGGAGGCGGCCCTTGTCGCCTCGGTTGATCACGGACCGCAAGCGCCTTCGATTGCCACGGCACGCATGGCGGTAACGTGTGGTGTGCCGCTCAATGCCGCGATGGCCAATGCGGTGAACATGCTGGGCGATGTGCATGGAGGTGCCGGGGAACAGGCGGTCGAGCTTTACTACAAGATCGCGGCGAGCGCGGATATCGCGGGTGAGATCGCCGATTGGCAAGCGGCACATGGCAAGCATATCCCGGGCTTTGGTCATCGTTTTCACAAACCAACCGATCCCCGCGCGCCGCGCCTGATGCAGTTGGTGCGCGAGACGGCCGAAACCGGCGCCTGCCCCGGGGCCTTTGCCGAGATCGGCGAAGGTGTTGAGCGGCACCTGAGCGACCGCGCCGGCAAACCGGTGCCGATGAATATCGACGGTGCGACGGCGGTCGTGTTTGCGGAGCTTGGCTTTGCGCCACCGCTCGCACGCGGGCTTTTTTGTCTGAGCCGTTCGGTTGGCGCGTTGGCCCATGGGTGGGAACAAATGCAGCAAGGCGGTCGCAACAAAGGCCCTACCCCGCCTCACTACAGATGGACCTATGACGGTGTGACGCGCGACCGCTGACACCTGCAACCGGTTTCAAAAAACTGTTGCAAGTTAGTGCGAAATCGGGCGGACTACTCCCAGAGGGTCCGAAGAACGGACCCCTTGGGAGGATTATTATGATCAAAACAATTCGCGCGCTCAGCGTGAGCGCAGTTATTGCGACCGTCGGCTCCACAGCCATGGCCGCGGAATGTATTGCCCCGGCGAACCCGGGCGGTGGCTGGGACTTCACCTGCCGCCAGATCGGCAAGATCCTGTACGATATCGGTCAGGTAGATAAGCCGGTTCAGGTCACCAACATGGCCGGTGGCGGCGGCGGTCTGGCATTCGCCAGCGTCGTCAACGAGCGCAACGATGATGCAGACCTGATCGTGGCGGCTTCACAAGCGACGGCGACCCGCCTTGCCCAGAACGCCTATGGCGGCGCGACCGCTGATCAGGTGCGTTTCGTCGGTGCCATCGGTGCAGACCCCGGCGTGATCGTTGTGGCGGCCGACAGCCCGCTCAACAGCCTCGATGACCTGATGAACGCCATCAAGGCGGGCGAGGACGTGTCCTTTGCAGGTGGCTCTGCTGCCGGTGGCTTTGACCATCTCAAGGTGCTGATGCTCGCCAAGGAATCCGGGATCGATGACATCCGTTCGATCAAGTATATCGGCGTTGACGGCGGCGCAGACGCCATCACCCAGACGATCGGTGGCTTCACCACCGGTATGACCGGCGACATGTCGGAAATCGTGGGCTTCCTGCAGTCGGGCGAAGTCAAGGCGCTGGCTGTTCTGACCGAAGACCGTGTGCCGGGCTTTGAGGACGTGCCGACCGCCGTTGAGCAGGGCTATAGCACCGTCGCGGTGAACTGGCGTGGTCTGTATGTGCCCAAAGGCATCTCGGACGAGCGCTTCGAAGAGTGGGGCGCAAAGCTGGCCGCGGTTGCTGAAAGCGACGAGTGGAAAGAGGCCATGGCCGCAAATGGTCTGGCGCCTTTCACCAAGGTTGGCGGCGACTTCCAGAGCTGGGTTGATGGCGTGATCGCCGACACCGAAGCCCTGAGCCGCGAAATCGGCGTCATCCAGTAAGGCGTCCGACATGCTACGATCTGACCGCATCTTCGGTCTGGTCATTATTCTGGCGGCGCTCGCGTATATCGCGAGCGCCTACCAGCTTCAGACCAGTTTTCTTTCCGACCCGATGGGGTCCAAGACCTTTCCGATAGGTCTGGGTATCGTAGCCATCCTGTGTGGGCTGGTGATGATTTTTCAGCCCGACGACGAGGCCGACTGGCCCAGCCCGGTGGCCTTCGTCAAAATCGTGATCTCCGTCTTTGTGATGATCGCTTACGCTTATTCGCTGAAACCTTTTGGCTTTTTGATCCCCACATCGATTGCTGCGGGGTTGCTTAGCTATCTCATTACGCCGCGCGTCACCTTTAACGTCCTTGCCGGGCTTGGGCTGGCGGTGGGGCTTTATCTGCTGTTCCGATACGCGCTGGGGCTTGAGACCCTGCAGGCGTTCCCGAAAGCCTGGGGAGGGAAATAACCCATGGATATCATGGCAAACCTCGCGCTTGGCTTTTCAGTCGCGCTCTCCCCCTGGACGCTGATGCTGGCCGTGATTGGCTGTTTTCTGGGCACGATCATCGGGGCCCTGCCCGGTCTGGGCCCGTCCAATGGCGTCGCAATCCTGATCCCGCTGACATTCTCGCTGGGACTCGACGCGACCTCTGCACTCGTCCTGCTGACCTCAGTCTATTACGGCGCGATGTAT
>JABSSC010000010.1:0-19513 GCA_013214635.1 Paracoccaceae bacterium
TGATGCTTGATCCGTCTGCCGACAGTGCCTTTGCCATCGAACACTTCTGCTATTGGACCGTGCGCCACGCGGGCAGTCTGATTGCCGCGATGGAGGGCGTCGATGCCGTCGCCTTTACCGGTGGGATCGGAGAGAACGCCACCCGCGTCCGGGCCGAGATTTGCCGGTCGCTGGAATGGCTAGGGGTGGTGCTGGACCCCGACCGCAACACAAAAAATGCCGCCCGTCTCCATGCCGATAGTTCGACCGTCGGGGTTTTTCTTGTACCCGCAGAAGAGGAACGCATGATTGCCAGAGATGCGCTGGCGCTACTTGACGCAGCCTAGCCTCTTGTGACCACTGAGGTTCAAGTAATCTAGACGACGGGAATGCTGGCTTGTCCCTGAGCCCACCACCTCATATCGCGGCAATGCTGGGCCGCCATCCTTGGCGTATTCTGCTCGCCCTCTTGATCACTTCGATCGTGATGCGCGGCGCCTTGGGCGACAGTCTGATGGTCGAGATCCTTCAGATCGTTCTCTTCTGGGTCATTTTCTTTGGCACGGTTGAAACGGTCGGTGTGGGCACGCGGTTCCTGTCCGTGTCGCGCATAATGTTGGTGGTTTGGGTCATTCTGCAGCTTTTTTCTAGCTTCAGTGACGCAAGCCTTGTTGCGCTCAACACGGTTGTGACGATCTTCAATCTCGTCGTGGCTGCCGGCGCGATCATTTACTCTTTCAGAGAGCTTCTTAAGACCCGTAGCGCGGACCTGGATTCGATCCTGGCAGCGGTCTTTGGATACTTGTTGATCTCGGTCGGGTTCGCCTTGGTTTATGCCGCTGTCGAGGTGAGCATTCCCGGCGCGTTTGAATTGAGCGGCAGCACGGCGAACTTCAGCACCTTCATGTATTACAGCCTCGTGACGATGACGACGCTGGGATATGGCGACATCCTGCCCCTCAACGATACGGTACGAATACTGGCCGGACTTCAGGCAGTGTTCGGCACGCTTTATTTTGCAGTATTCATCGGGGCGTTGGTGGGTCGCTTGTAAAAAACCCACAAGGCCGCGCCGGTATAAAAGCGCCCCCTTTCGCCCGCTCAACCGCGCCCCTATAACGCCCCGGCACATCGCGGAGAGCATTATGCGCACGGCAAAGATCATGAGAAAAACCGCTGAGACGGATATTTCTGTCGAGGTGACGCTGGATGGAACAGGTCGCTATGACAATGCGACTGGCGTTGGGTTCTTTGACCATATGCTTGACCAGTTGGCGCGCCACGCGATGCTGGATCTGACCGTGCGGGCGACCGGGGATCTGCATATCGACGACCACCACACGGTCGAGGATACAGGTATCGCTTTGGGCCAAGCCTTGGCGCAGGCCGTTGGTGATAAAGCCGGGATCACGCGCTATGGGTCATGCCTGCTGCCGATGGATGATGCACTGGTGCGGGCAGCACTCGATCTTTCGGGGCGCCCATATCTGGTGTGGAATGTCGATATGCCCACAGCCAAAATCGGTAGTTTCGACACCGAATTGGTGCGCGAGTTCTTTCAGGCGTTTTCGACCCATGGCGGGATAACGCTGCATGTTGATGCGCTTCACGGCATCAATAGCCATCACATCGCCGAGGCCGCGTTTAAGTCGGTCGCGCGTGCCTTGCGGCAGGCGCTCGAGGCGGACCCCCGCGCGGGTGGTTCCGTGCCGTCGACCAAGGGCGCGCTCTGACCCAATGCGCACGGTTTTGATCGATTACGAGTCGGGCAATCTGCATTCGGCGGAAAAGGCGTTTCAGCGTATGGCGCGCGAAACAAATGCGGGTGACGTGATCGTCTCTGACCGAGCCGAAGATGTCGCCGCTGCCGACCGCATCGTGTTGCCCGGTGATGGTGCATTTCCGGCCTGCATGGGCGCGCTGAAATCTCGCTCAGGGCTATTTGAAGCACTGGTTGAAGCCGTCGATGTCAAAGGTCGCCCTTTCATGGGCATCTGCGTTGGCATGCAACTCATGGCGCGGGTCGGGCACGAGTATCAGGATACAGACGGCTTGGGGTGGATCGACGGCGAGGTTGTAAAAATCACGCCTGACGACCCAAAGCTGAAAGTCCCGCATATGGGGTGGAACGACCTGGTGATCGAAGCCCCCCACCCCGTTCTGGACGGCGTAAGCTCAGGCGATCACGCGTATTTCGTGCATTCGTATCAAATGCAGGTCATGACCCCAGATCAAAGGCTGGCTTATTGCGAGTATGGCGGGGCGGTTACAGCGATCGTGGCGCAGGACCATCGGATCGGGCTGCAGTTTCACCCCGAGAAGAGCCAATCGGCCGGGCTCAGGATGATCGCGAACTTTTTGTCCTGGGCACCGTGACCCAAGGGTGTCGGGCGGCGCCCGCCGCCCGCACGATTGTTTACTGAACGCGGGTCCAGGTTTGACCGCGGCAGACGACCAACACGCAGCCTTCGACTTTGAGCGAATTGCCCGAAAGTTCCATGCGCGAGTTATAGGTTTTGTCGCGATCCGGGGCCCAGATCTTGCCGCCGGCATAGGTGCCGTTGCTGCGGGCTTGCATGTCCCAGACCATGCGCTTGCCGATGTTGGGGCTGTCGGCCTGAGTGCCGCTAGCATCAAAGCCCGCGATCAGAACGCCGCAGGTCTTGCCGCCGCAATCGCTCATCTCAACATGCCCATAGGCGCCATCGTCGCCCGGTTGGGTCTTCCAGACACCATGCACAGGATCGGCATGGGCGGCCATTGAAACCAGAGCGGCCGTGGCCGCCAGAATGAGAGTTCTTTTCACGGTTTACCTCCACGTAATCTGCTCCTGACAATCGCGGTTCCGCGCAAACGTGCAAGCGTGACGTTGCGGCGCGATGCGATTCAGGGCACAAGCCGCGCCACGCAAACGACCCAAAGGCCGCGCCATGATCCTCTATCCTGCAATCGACCTCAAAGACGGTGCCTGCGTGCGCCTGTTGCGCGGTGAGATGGACGCAGCGACCGTGTTCTCCGACAATCCGTCGGCGCAAGCGCAAGCGTTTGAAGCGGCGGGGTGTGAATGGTTGCATCTTGTGGACCTGAACGGCGCCTTTGCGGGTCAGCCTGTGAATGGCGATGCAGTTGAGAAAATTCTGCAAGATACCGGCGTAAAAACGCAGCTCGGCGGCGGTATTCGCGATATGGCCACGATTGAGATGTGGCTCAAGAAGGGCCTCACCCGGGTCATCCTTGGCACCGTTGCCGTCGAAAACCCGAACCTGGTTCGCGAGGCGGCCGCGGCCTTTCCAAATCAGGTTGCCGTGGGCATCGACGCGCGCAAGGGACGCGTTGCGACCAAAGGCTGGGCAGAAGAGACCGAGGTGGATGCCACCGACCTTGCGCAATCCTTCGAAGACGCTGGGGTGGCCGCGATTATCTATACGGACATCGACCGCGACGGGGCGATGCAAGGCCCGAACGTGGCCGCAACAGAGGCGCTGGCCAAAGCGGTTTCGATTCCCGTCATCGCCTCAGGCGGCGTGTCACGAATGTCGGACCTTCTGACCCTGAGGGCTACAGGCGTTATCTCGGGCGCGATTTCAGGTCGGGCGCTTTATGATGGTGCGATTGATCTGGCCGAAGCGCTGGCGGCCTTACGCTGACCCCCGGTCGCGCGCAGGTTTTTTGCAAGAAAAATTAAGCTGCTTGTGCTAAGCGCGGTGCAAAGAGCAAACGCACAAGAGGCTCGCGCAGATGGCCATTGGCCAAACAGGCAGCATTGACACCTCAGGCATCGTCGAAGGCCAAGAGGTGACAATCACATTCTCCAACAATGACGGGGATCCCATTACGCTGGATGACCCGGTAATTGTTCTGACCGGAACGCAGCAAGGCGGCGATCCTTACACCTTACGCGTAACCGAGATCCTGACGGACCCGGTCAGTGGTGAGGCAACGGGGTTCCGGTTCCTCTTGCGGGAATGGGAATACCTCGACGGGGATCACCCGGCGGCGGAAACCGTCAACTGGCTGGCCGTCGAGGAAGGTGTGCATGAGCTTCCCGATGGTCGGATCATCGAAGCGGGTACAATCGGCGGCGATACGGGCAATACCGCCGTCAACCTGAACGGAAATTTCGGCACGACGCCGCCAGTTGTTGTCACCTCGGTCAACGCGCCATTTTCAACCACGGCTGTCGATAGCGATCCTTTGAACATCACTGCAACGGGGTTCGATGTCTCGCTGCAAACGGAAGAGGCCTTGGCGGGTACGTCCGTGTCGGCCACCATCGGGTATATTGCGGTTCAGCCAAGTGCACCGGGCGCGGATGACGACGATGGCACCGCGCAAAACGGGATCGACATCAACTCTTCAACGGCCACGGTGCCGCTCGGCGCAAGTTTTGATGACCCTATCGTGGTTGCCGACACGCAGACGATCAACGGCGGCAACCCTGAGGTTCTGGTGATCGAAAACGGCCCGACCGCGACCTCGATCGGGCTGTCGTTGCAAGAGGAGCAATCGGGCGACAGCGAAACCAACCATATCGACGAAGAGATCGGCGTCATCGCGTTTAATCGGGGTCTGATCTTTTGCTTTACGGGCGATACGCGTGTCGCGACACCGCGCGGCGACATTGCGGTGCGGGATCTGACTGTCGGGGATTGGGTGCTGACGCGGGACAACGGGCCCCAACCGCTCAGATGGGTCTGCACGGCAACGTTGGGTGCGGCGGCACTGGCGCGGGCGCCCAACCTGCGCCCCGTTCGGATCGCTGCAGGCAGCCTTGGACCCGGGGTGCCGGTCCGGGACATGTTGGTGTCCCCCCAACATCGGATGCTGGTCACGGGGTGGCGAACGGAATTGCTGTTCAACACCGGAGAAGTTCTGGCTCCGGCGCGGTCTCTGGGTCCGGTCGCGCCAGAAGTGGACGAAGTCACATATTACCACCTGATGTTTGACAACCACGAGATCGTCATATCGGACGGAACACCTTCGGAAAGCCTTCATCCCGGTCAGCTGGACCGGGGCCACGTGGATGCTGCGGCCCGGGAAGAGCTTTTTTCGCTGTTTCCAAGCCTTCGCACCGAGACGGTGGGATTTGGCCCCCTCGCCCGACCCAGCCTCACAGTGCGTGAAGGGCGCTTGTTACGCGCGGGATGAAAAGCAGGTTCCCGTCTGCGCCGATGCGCGATATGACGCCCTCATGCTTAAGACACGCATCATCCCCTGCCTCGACGTTGCCGACGGGCGCGTCGTCAAAGGCGTAAACTTTGTCGACCTGATTGATGCAGGCGATCCGGTTGAATCCGCCCGCGCCTATGATGCGGCGGGCGCGGATGAGCTGTGTTTCCTCGACATTCATGCGACCCACGAAAATCGCGGGACCATGTACGATCTGGCCACGCGCACGGCCGAGCAGTGCTTTATGCCGCTGACCATCGGGGGCGGCGTGCGTACTGTCGACGATGTGCGCAATCTTCTGTTGGCAGGTGCGGATAAGGTCAGTTTCAACTCCGCCGCCGTGGCCGACCCCGACGTTGTCGCGCGCGCGGCCGACCGGTTCGGGTCACAATGCATCGTTGTGGCGATTGACGCCAAGACCGTGGAGCCGGGGCGATGGGAGATCTTTACCCATGGTGGCCGCAAGCCCACCGGGATTGATGCCGTGGAATTCGCGCAAACCGTCACGGACAAAGGTGCGGGGGAAATCCTGCTGACCTCGATGGATCGTGACGGGACGCGCGCGGGATTTAACCTGCCCCTGACGCGGGCAATCTCAGATGCCGTGTCCGTGCCGGTCATTGCGTCTGGTGGTGTCGGAACGCTGGACCACCTCATTGAAGGTGTGACCGAAGGCCGGGCCAGCGCGGTGCTGGCTGCATCTATTTTTCACTTTGGTGATTTCACCATTGGCGAGGCCAAAGCGCACATGGCCGCCGCCGGCATCCCTGTGAGGCCGATATGACGACGCTTGAAAAACTCGCCGCAACGATTGAGGCCCGCAAAAGCGCGGACCCCAGTTCCTCGTGGACAGCAAAGCTGCTGTCGAAGGGCCCTGAAAAATGTGCCGAGAAGTTCGGGGAAGAGGCTGTCGAAGCGATCATCGAAGCCGTCAAAGGCGACCGAAACGCCCTGACGGCTGAGGCTGCGGATACGCTTTATCATCTGCTGGTGATGCTGACCGCTTGCGACGTGTCCCTGGCCGATGTGATAGCCGAACTTGAACGCCGCGAGGGCGTGTCCGGGATCGATGAAAAGGCCACGCGACAAGCGTGATTCCGACGTGTTTCGGCGCCAGCAGCGGTTTATGAAGGCGTTATAAAACCCGTGATGTCTCTGCGGGCCTGTCGGGGGTTGCTTCTTCGGAAGAGATGGCGCCACCTCGCCGTTCAAATTTCATTTATGGTAACAATGCCAAATATTTAACGTCACTTCACAACTTGCCGTGGCTGTGCGCAGCCAAGCCACCTCCAATCCCTCGCGCCACATTCATGTCCATTTTTTGACCGCAAGACTCCCCGGTGCATTCATCGGTTAACCACTTTGTGTCGCCACAAGTACGCTGTCGAAAGACACCAATACACGAGTGCTTGAACCATGCTGCCGCTAAATTCTCACTCCCCTGTATCTGGTAATTTTGTGTGTTTCTTCTTGGGGGCCTGGCAGTACGCTGAGGCACTCACCGACGAATAGGACGTTAGTGAGTTATGCTTGAACAGAACTTCATGCCTGTCGATCTTGGCAGCCCGGACCTGCGCGCGTTCGGACGGGGCCGCGACGTAATCACTGTTGAGCTGTCGACAGATTTCGGTCAGCTCTATGCGGAAGCGTGGCGACGGGTTGAAGTGGACATTCTTCCAGATGGAACGTTGTCACTCACCGGACGTCGTGGAGACGTCCAGCGGTTTCTGAAAAAGTCCGGACAAGTCCAGATCACAGATGCGGACGGCGAAACGCCGCCATCGCTGGAGATGACCGTGAAAAAAGACGGTGAGGTCGTGACCCTCGCCGATCTGACCGGTGCCCCGACCGAGGTTTCGGTCGATCCGGGCGAAGAAACACGCGTTGATTTTTCGAATTTGCGTTTGGGTCGCCTTGCACAGCGCAATGAAGAGATCACCGTCGAAGTTACAGCGAGTGCCGGCGATTTAAGCGCGACCGCGACCGAAAAAGTGTCTGTCGTCGAAATTGACGGTGGTTTGGCTTTGTCCGGCACCCGCCGCGACATTCAGCGCTTCCTCAAGCGTGGCGAGGGGATCGTCTTGGAGGGCGATGGGTCCGACGAAGGCACGACAACCGCCGACATCGGGGTGTCTGTCGTTAAAGATGGCGAGGCTTTGGACCTTCAGGATATTGCAGGCGTGCCGACGGTCGCGGCGTTGGACGACGATGTGCTGAACGGTTTGGATCTGAGCAGCCTCAAGCTCAAGCATTTCGCTGCACGCAATGAATACCTTACCGTCGAGCTGGAAGTCGAAGATGGCATCCTGAATGCCGACGGCACCTCGCGGGTGCGCGTCGACACGATCAGCGACACAAAAATACAACTGACCGGTAAGCGCGGGGATTTGCAGCGGTTTATCAATGATATTGCCAACGTCACGCATACCGGCTCGGACCAGACGCTGGATGCGGGCGGTGCGTTTGTCACTGTTACGATCATCAACCCCGAAGAGGAGCTGTCGCTCAGCGATCCTGATGACGTCATTCTGAGCGTGATCAACAATGGCATTCGGATCAATCTGGGTGCTGCCGCAGGTTTGTCGGACGATATCCTCGCGATAGAAGAGACCGAGACCACGATCGATCTGTCGGACTTGAGCCTTCGCTTTATCGCCCGTGGCCGCGACGAGTTGACCCTTGAAATCAAAGTCACAGACGGCACGCTGAGCGCCATCGCAGATGACCGTGTTGTCGTGGACGATAGCGACCCCAGCGTTCTGCGCCTGACCGGTCAGCGCCGCAACATCGAACGCTATCTCGATAACGTCGAGGCGGTGACCTTCATGGGCAACGAGGACGTCTTCGGCACCGACGCCGCTGTTCTCAGCCTCGCCGCAGTGACAGCAACAAACACACTCGCCCTTGGATCGATCGGGGTTGATATTGAAGATACGGCCGACAGCGAAACCGGGACCAACGGAAACGACACCATCACCGGGGATGCCGGGATGAACACGCTGATCGGTCTCGCTGGCGATGACTACATTCAAGGTCTAGAGGGTAACGACAGCATCGACGCGGGCGACGACGACGATGTGCGTGGTGGAGACGGCGCGGACACCCTGGATGGGGGCGCGGGCAACGATGTCCTGCTCTATACCTATTCGAACGCCGGCGTGACTGTTGACCTGACTGTTGATGGTTCCGGTTTTCAACAAGCGTCGGGCGGCTTTGCCGAAGGCGACGTGATCTCGAATTTCGAGCATGTCTATGCTTCAAACTTTGCCGATAACATCACTGGCAACGATGATCGTAACATCCTCTTTGGCTATGACGGCGATGACATCATTCTCGGCCATGGTGATGACGACGTTATTCGGGGCGGTGCAGGCGCCGACACGATGGACGGTGGCGAGGGCGCGGATTGGCTGCGCTATGTGACCTCGGTCGACGGCGTTTCGATTAACCTGACAACAGGCGAAGACGGGTTCCAAGACGCCGCTGGTGGAGATGCCGAAGGCGACGTCATTTCGAATTTTGAGAACGTTCAGGGTTCGGAATTTGGCGACGTTCTGATTGGTGGCGATGACGCCAATTACCTGATCGGTAATGGCGGGGATGATGAGATCGACGGCGGCGCCGGGCGTGACATCATTCGCGGCGGTCTGGGCAGCGATACGCTCGAGGGTGGCGCGGATGCGGATACGCTTCTTTACACAGGTGGCTCAGTTGGCGTGACCGTGTCGCTCGAAGCTGACGAGAACGGGTTCCAAAGCGCCGCGGGCGGCGAAGCCGAAGGCGACGTCATCTCAGGATTTGAGAATGTCTATGCCAGCAACGGAAATGACGGTTTGACCGGCGACGACAACCGCAACATTCTTTACGGTTACTCCGGCGAAGACACACTTGACGGTGGCCTTGGCGCGGATGTCCTGCGCGGCGGCGCGGGTGCAGATGACTTCGTGTTCCGGACCGAGCTTGGCGACGGTAACGTTGACCGCATCATCGATTTTGAAGCGGGTCTCGATAGCCTTATCCTGGACAGTCTGATCTTTTCAGGCCTCGCTGCCGGTGGTCTAAGCGCTCAGAATTTCCACGTCAGCGAAGGTGGTTTGGCCGAAAGCTTTGATCACTTCATCATCTACGATCAAACCACGGGATCGCTCAGCTATGATGCTGATGGGTCGGGCGAAGCGGCGGAAGGTATTGAGTTTGCAACACTTTCCACAACGCCGATTATCGACGAAACGGACTTCTTCATTCTTTAACGATCTTTTCCGACACCGATCGCGCCTTTCGCGCGAAACTCAGCTCAGAATGTGGCGGCGCGAAGGCGACCGCCCTTCTGGCGTTGTTAGATCAGTTTTCCGGTCTGGTCTTCTGGGTTCCGTCGAACCGCAAGAATTTGCTTAAAAACAAGCCTTTTGCGCTGCAAACCTGTTCTTGAAAACGCGCCAATCGTGACCGATCAGCCGGATTGGACACGATCCACAACAAATCCCACGTTGCTCCCCGATTGGCGCAAATTTGAGCCACATTTGAAGCCTAAATTTTTCCTAACTTCTTAGGAGAGTTGGGAAAATGGTGGCAACGACATTACGGCAGGTCAGCACAGCAGACCTCGCAAAGGTCCAGATCGCGGACCGAGCCATTCACCTTGTCCCCGAAACCGCGCCGTCAAAGGCAACGTTCGAGCATATCGCCGTGATCGGGTTGGGATATGTCGGGTTGCCACTGGCCGTGCGCCTGGCCGAGCAGTTTGAGAACGTGGCAGGCTTCGACATTTCTCAACAGCGCGTGGACGAGATCAACTTTGGGTATGACGCCACAAAGGAAATCGGTAGCAAAGAGCTTCGCCAGTCCGGCCTGACGGCAAGTCGCAATCAAACGTCGATTAAGGACGCTTCGTTCTACATTGTGACCGTTCCAACCCCGATCAACGACGCGCGCCAACCTGAACTGTCGCCATTGCGTTCGGCCTGCCAAATGGTCGGCCAACGTTTGACCAAGGGCGATATCGTTGTTTTTGAATCCACCGTGTATCCCGGCGTGACCGAAGACGTTTGCGCCCCGATCCTTGAACAAGTGTCGGGTCTGAAAGCAGGCGAAGACTTCGGTCTGGGTTATAGCCCGGAACGGATCAACCCCGGGGACAAAGTTAACACGCTGCAAAACGTGACCAAGATTGTCTCGGGCGACACGCCTGAAACTCTGGAACGTGTTCGCGCCGTCTATGACACCGTGGTCGAAGCCGGCCTTCATGCCGCGCCCAACATCAAGGTTGCTGAGGCCGCAAAGGTTCTTGAGAACACGCAGCGCGATATCAACATCGCCCTGATGAACGAGATGTCGCTGATCTGCGACAAGGTCGGCATTTCCACCAATGAGGTGATCGAGGCGGCCGCAACCAAATGGAATTTCCTGCCGTTTACGCCGGGCCTTGTGGGCGGCCACTGCATTGGCGTGGACCCCTATTACCTCGCGACGCTCGCGGAAAAGGTTGACCTTCATCCGCAGGTGATCCTTGCCGGACGCCGCACCAATGATGGCATGGTGCGCCACGTCGCTGATGCAGCGCTGCGCCTCATGATCGATCGCGGTGCCTCGGTCCGCGATCTGCGCGTTGGCGTCTGCGGCGTGACGTTCAAAGAGGACGTCCCAGATCTGCGGAATTCAAAGACGCTGGAACTGGTTGAACTCCTTCGCGGATTTGGGATCAAACCATTGATCCATGACCCACATTGCGACCCGGACGAAGCTGCTGATCTTGGGTATGTGCTGTGCAAGACCGAAGAGTTCAAGACGCTCGATGTGCTGATCCTTGCCACGCCGCACAGCAAGTATGTCAACGACCCCGCCTTCCTCGACCGCCTGAAACCAGACGGTGTGCTTATGGACGTCAAGGGCGTCTATCGCACCTCGGAAAAGGCCAAGGGGCGGCAATACTGGGCACTTTGATCGACTAGGGTTCGCGGGGGCAAAACGACATGTTCACTATCACACCAATCGGATCCTGCCGGATCACAGGGCCTTTGCGCCACGGTCAGGAGGCGTACGGAATCGGTCTTAACCTGTCGCGGTGCTATGGCTACTGCCATTCGCCCGCTGAAGCCGTCCAGATGGCGCGCTTCATGCAGAGTGACATCGAAATCCCCGAGGATGTCTGGCCGCTCGTGTCCCGGAGCAACACATACCGTGAAATGGTCAATCAATCCGCGGAGGCCTCGGACCTTTATGTGATCGAGTTGGCGTCCGCGAAGGAGCTGACGATCGACGGCGTGTCGATCCAATTGAACTATCTCAATGCCAGTTACCGCGACTTTTTCGCGGATGTGGCGCGCGCGCAAGAATTCTGGGCCCTGGCCGCGATGGAAGATCGCGCGCCGGTTGCCAGGTTTCTTGAAACTGCGTGGTCGGGATCGGCGGATCAGGCCGAGGATGCGGCTGTGCTTGGGCGCATTCGCCTGAACTATGTCACGCGCGAAAGCCTTTGGCAGGATATTCAAACGCTGGTCGAACGGCTCCCGAACGTGATGTTTGTGACGCATGTCGATGCGCGCAAGGCAGACGGACAGGTGATCGGGTCACGCTCAGGCTTCATCAAAATGGTGCGAGAGGAAGTGGCGCGCGCAAGCTTCTATTGCTTCGACCCAACCGATCTGATGGCTGAATTTGGTCAGACAGCCGCGATTGAAGACCACTCTACCAGTCTTGCCCATTTCACAAAGCCATTCTCGGACGCGGTCATGGATCGCTGGATGGATGATGTGATTGCGCCCTTGACCGATGCCGCGCTGCGGGACACCGAGAGCGAACCGGCGCTTCGCGCCTTTGAGCATCAGATTGCTGCCGCGCAAAGGAATGGGCGCCTCGCCCTGCCCCTGTCCCGGCTCGCGGGTCTGGACGAAACGAGCGCAGCGATTGGCGATATGGCACAAGCCACCCAGTCGATGCAGGCTGAACAGCTGGCCGAAATGACGCGGCGCATCGCCTCACTGACCGCAAAGACCGACCCTAACGAAGTTTCAGAACTTGTGGCGACCGCGGCAGCGTCGGGACATGCTGACCTTGCACAAGAGATCCTGGCGAAATATCCGGTACAGGCCGCAAAAATCCCGGGATACGTTCTGATGTCTTCCGCCCGCCAGGCGGTTCTGACACGCGATCTGGATGCTGCATTTTCGCTGGCACACCGGGCATTCCTAAACGACACGACGCTGATACCCGCGCTCAAATTCATTGAGACACTGTTGATCAGTAGGCCTGTCGCGGCCTTTGCTGCATGCAACGATGCAGACATGTTGCAATTGATGACAAGCCTCAGCCCGCTCTACCGGCTGGAGGTTCTGCGCATCCAAAAGCTTCCGGTGCAGCACGCACTCACCCCCGCAACTGATCAAAAGGCTCTGGCCGAAATGGTCAGCCATCTGGCGGATATGGACCAGATCGAAGGCGCAATTGATCTTATGGCCGCCTGGCGGAAATGGCATGACGTCGACCGTTTGCGCGACAAGACGATTACCGCGCTGTTGTGCGATTGGGTTGATGCCGCGCTATCGTTGCCCGACCCGCGCGACCGTATCGAGGCCATCGCGGCTGTTATGGAAGCCGATCCTAAGCACGCCGACGTGCGCAAAGCGCTACAATCGTTGAAAAAAGACTTCACTCAGCGCGTCAGAGCCGCCGGCAAATCAAACGATCTGAAAGGGGTCGAGGCGCTCATGGACGAGGCCGCGCTCTTTCCGACACCGATTGCCGAGTTTGACTTCTGGCGCGCACGACTTCGGTTCAATACCGGTGCTTTTGAGCAGGCTTTGGAGATCGGAGAGCCTGCGACTGCGCTTTTGCCCGAGAACATCAACCTTTGGGTACTGCTCATGCGGTCCGCCGTGAAACTGAAGCGCACAAGTGACGCAAAGACCTTTGCTCACAAGGTTATCGATCTTGCGTCCGAGAAAACCCAAAAGCTGCGACATGAGGCGGAAGCTGTTCTGGATCAGGAGCTTATGAGAGCCTAACCATGGAGCTTTTGTCACAACAACTCGATTTTACGGCAAATGCGTCGCCGTTGCCCGCCGGAGTATCCGACGAGGTTTTCGAGATGTGCCGTGGCATCTCTTCGCCTCAAACGGCGCGGGACGTGTTCGAGCGGCTTCAGCCCTTGCTGAAAAACTACCGTGCCGACAAGAACCTTGCCTTGGCCTGTGGCATGCTTCTGGAAAAGCAAAAGACAGACGTAAACATGGTCGAACTTTGGGGCGACCTGCAGGGGCTCTTTCCCGAAGATGCGACCTCGCTCCGCATGCTGATGCGGTGGTATCGGCGGGACGGCAAAACGGTCGATGGGATCGAACACATCCGCTCGCTTTACCCCGCTCGCTGGACAGACATCGCCCAAGCCCGCAACGCGGTCGTCGCTTTGGCTGAGTTGAAGGCGTGGGACGAGATCGACGCGGTTATGGAAGGTATCCTTGAGATCCATCCCCGCGATCGGTCCTTGCGGATGGCCTATATCAAGACTTTGAATGAACAGTCGCGCTACCTTGAGGCCGCCGAGATGGCGCGCCATGTCACGGGCCGTGAAAAGATGGGCGATGCATCTCGCGCTCTTTTGTCGTCGGTTGAGGCGAGCGCAAAGGTTCTCACCAGGTTCGAGCGCACGCACACATCAGAGTTAATTGAGGATGTGATCCGTCTTGCCGGCGCGCCCCGCCCGCACACTCAAACGCGCAGCGTCGTGTTCTTTTCGGGCCAACTCGGCACGGGCGGTGCAGAACGGCAGATGACCCGCATCGCCTGTGGGTACCAAAAGCGCGCGCGCGCGGGCGGCGCCGCGCCTCAGGTCTGGGTCAAACATGCGAACCCGGCTACGGGTGCTGATTTCTTCCGCCCGACGCTTGCAGTGGCTAGCGTGGAAACGCGCGTTCTGACTGAAGAGCCGGAATACGACATCCAAACCCTCGACGGGCTGAGTGACGATCTTAAAGCTATCCTGAGCCTGATGGCTCCGGATTTGCGGAAACACACCGGACAATTGATTTCGATGTTCCGCGCGCATGACACCGACGTCGCCTATCTTTGGCAGGATGGCGGAATTGTGCAGTCAGCGATTGCTGCCGTGATCGCTGGAGTGCCGCGCATCGTGACTTCGTTCCGGGGGCTTCCGCCCAATCTGCGCCCGCATTTCTTCCGCGACGAACTGCCTGTCCTTTATTCGGCGCTGGCCCGGCTGCCGCACGTTACCTTTACCGCCAACAGTCAGAAAACTGCGACAGCATACGAGGACTGGTTGTCACTTCCCAAAGGAAGCGTGGGGGTCATTCCAAATGCCACGCCGCCAGTTTTGGCGGATGGTGATGCAACGGACGAAACGCTTTGGAACCGGATCGAGATGGCGTCGCGCGACTGCACCAGAACCGTGCTTGGGGTGTTTCGTTTTGACGAGAACAAGCGGCCACTACGGTGGATCGAGGCCGCTGAACGGTATCTGGCCAAATCCGACGACACGCGCTTTGTCATGCTGGGCAACGGGCCGCTTTATCATGATTGCGCCCGTGCAATCGCGGAGCGCGGACTATCCGATCGTGTTTTCCTCACCGGGATTCGCAGCAATGTCGGCTTTTATATGCATCGCGCTGACTTGGTGATGCATCTCGCCCAAATGGAAGGGCTGCCAAATGTGCTGATCGAAGCGCAACTGGCGGGCACAACCGTGCTTGCAACGCCCGCCGGCGGGACCGATGAAGTCGTTGAAGCTGGTGTAACGGGGCTCCTGCTGTCTGACGCACATGAATTGCCCGAGGACGAGTTGGATCGCACACTCGCCACGCTCCTCTCTGACCCCGAACGCCTGGCCGCCCTTGGCCAAGCAGCACAAGAACACTCGCGCGAACGGTTTGCCGAGGACACGATCCTAGACCGAACCGCTGCGCTCTTTGACCAAATGCGAAAGACCCCCTCATGAGAACCGTTTTTGTCACTGGAACCGCCGGGTTCATTGGCTTCCATCTGTCCCGCCATTTGTTGGACGANGGCTTTGCCGTCGTGGGTTATGACGGGATGACGGATTACTATGACGTGTCTCTGAAGGAAGCACGTCATGCGGTTCTGGCTGAAAACCCGAGTTTCCGCGCGGTGACGGGTATGCTTGAGGATAATGACCGCCTGTCAAAGGCTGTTACTGAGGCAGACCCGGATGTGATTGTGCACCTCGCCGCCCAAGCTGGTGTCCGCTACAGCCTTGAAAACCCACGCGCTTATGTGGATTCCAACTTGGTCGGCACGTTCAACCTGATGGAAGCGGCCCGGGAACAAAAGGTCGATCACCTGCTGATGGCTTCAACGTCTTCGGTCTATGGCGGCAACACGCAGATGCCGTTTGATGAGACGCAGAAAACGGATCTGCCTTTGACGCTCTATGCCGCCACCAAGAAGGCGAATGAGGCAATGGCGCATTCCTATGCGCATCTGTGGCACTTGCCGACGACGATGTTCCGGTTCTTTACCGTCTATGGCAGCTACGGACGGCCTGATCTGGCGCTTTACAAGTTCGTGCGCGCCGCGCTCGCTGATGAGGCCATCGACGTCTACAACCACGGCCGAATGGCGCGGGATTTCACTTTCGTGGGCGACCTTGTCCACGCCATCCGTCTGCTGATCGACACGCCACCGGCCCAAGTCGAGGGTCGCGGTCACACGATCCCCGGGGACAGCCTAAGCCCCGTTGCGCCGTTTCGCTCGATCAACATTGGCAACGGCGGCTCGGTTCCGCTGATGGAATTCATTGAAGAGCTTGAGACCGTTCTGGGTCAGCCCATCGAGAAGAACATGATGGAAATGCAGAAGGGCGATGTACCCGCGACGTGGGCCAGCACCGATTTGCTTGAAGCGCTCACCGGCTATCGCCCCAACACACCCGTTTCAAAGGGTATCCGTGAGTTTGTCGCGTGGTACCGGGATTACTATCAGGTCTGATTGATGATCGCTGACACCCATATCCGTCCTCCTGGACCGTTCGGACGCATCCTGATCTTGATGGAACGCGAGCGAAAGTCGCGCTTTGCAGGCGGGCTGCTTGGGTATTTCTGGGCCTATATTACGCCCGTCGTCTGGATTGGTTTGATCCTCGCGCTGTTTTGGTATCTCGAAGGAACGCCGCCGATTGATGCGGGTCTTGAAATCTTTGTGGCAACCGGCGTGCTCACCTACGTGATCTTCCGGCAGACGGTCACTGCGCTGAGCCGTGTACTGAGCGCGCAGCGATACATGCGATACTTTTCGGACGTATCCGAGAACGACATCCTCTGGGCGTCGATGCTCTTGGAGGGGTTCAACTTCCTTGTAACGTCCCTATTGATCTTTGGCGGCCTGACCATCTTCTTCGACGCGCCACTGCCCGCGTCCTTTCCCACCGTTCTGTTTGGTCTTGGGCTGGCATGGATGCTTGGCTGCGGGATCGGGCGTTTCGTCGCCATCGGATGCCAGTTGAGCGATACCTTCGCGCGCTTTGTACCGCTGGCTCTGCGCCCGTTCTTTTGGCTTTCGGGCATCTTCTACACAGCGGCAGAACTGCCTGCGCGTGCGCAGGATTTGCTTTGGTACAGCCCTTTCATGCACGTGACGGAGATCCTGCGCTCTGGGTACTTCCTTGGGTTTGAATCGAACTTTGCCGAGGCATGGTACCCGATCATGGTCGCGGCGCTGTTCTATCTCGCGTCGATCCCGCTTGAGAGCTTTGCAAAACGCCACCGTATCATGCGAGGCCGGCTATGATTGCGCTGGACAACGTCAGCATCCTCAAACCGGGCGTGTTCGATCGCGATCCAATCCTCGTGGACGCGACCGCGACTTTTGGCAGCCACGAACGCGTTGGTATTCTGGCGACGCCGGGAACAGGCAAAAGTTCACTTGCGCGCGTTTTGGCGGGGGTCGACGCGCCTGATGCTGGCACGGTGCACTCCGAAGGCCGGGTGAGTTGGCCAATCGGTTTTGCAGGCTTTCTTCACCCGAAGCTGACGGTCGGGGACAATCTTAAGATTTTTTCACGAATGACCGGCGTGCATGACGCTGCAGTCGCTGAGTTTTGCGACGAATTCTGCGGGATCGCAGGTTTGGGCGAACGCGTGATGGAAAACCTGACACCAACGCAACGGGCCCTGCTCGCCTATGCCTGTGCGGTGTCGGTCCCCGGCCCCGCGATGTGGATCGCGGATGAGGTCATTTCGGTGGGCGAACCGCAGGAAAGAGAACGCTGCAACAAGGTGCTGGAAGAGCGACTGAATGACGGTGGTTTGGTCTTCATGTCGCGCAACGTGCGCCAGCTAAAACAGTACTGCGACCGCTTTTACGTTGTGATCAATCAGCAACTCGTCCCATGCGAAGACTTGGACGTGGCGAAGGAAGCGTTGGAAATCGAAGCCAAAAACAAAAGAATGCGGCATTGAGGCACGCTATGGCAGAGCGCAACGAACTAGAAGAAGCCAGAATAATCGCACTCCGGGCGGAGCGCGTGCGCATTGCTGCGCGCGAACGTGCAGCACGGCTTGAGGCAGAAAGCGCCGCTGAGGAAGCAACACCTGTTGCTGCCGTGGCTTCTACCGCCGCTCCGGCACAAGCTGCCCCCACCACAGAGCCTGCAAGCGCGGCTGAACAGTTCTTGTCATCGGTTCCACCACCGCAAACCAAATCCAAGGCGGGCGACGGATCGGGGCGCCGGCTTTTTAAAAATCGACGGTTCTTCTGGATGGTCGTCGGTCCGATGCTGCTCATCGGTTTTTACCTTTTTGCCGTTGCAACGCCGCTTTATGAGGCGCGCGCCGTCGTGGCGATAACCAAACCGTCCGACAGTGGCGATGGTGCGTCGGCGGGCTTGCTTGGGCGGCTTGACGACGGATCGAGCCTTCAGGAGGTGTTGCGAGCGGGCACGTTCATCAACAGCCAAGCGCTGATGGACACGCTTGAGGCAGAACTCGGTCTCGTCACGGAACTCAGCGGCCCCGCTATCGATCCGTTGCGCCGCTTGCGCGCAATCCCGATATTGTCGCGCGCCGAGCATGACTCCTTCGATCGTTTCGTTGAGGCATCGATTGATATTCAAAGCGGACTGATGACGCTTTATGTTCGTTCACCCAGCCCAGAGCGGGCCGTCGAAGTATCGGACGCGGTGTTGCGCTATGCCGAAGATCGGGTCGCGCGACTGTCCCAAAAACTCTTCGATACGCGCCGCGTCTACGCGTCAGACATGCGTATGGTTGCCGAACAGCAGGTCCAGGAAGCGCAGGCCCGGCTTGTCGCGCTGCAATTCGAGCATCAGGAAGTCGACCCGAAAAACCGGATCGAAGACATCTATGCCCGGATCCGCGAGTTGGAGGCGGAATCGCGTGAGCTGAACAGCAACATCCAAAAAGCCGAGATCGAAGGTTTTGGAGATAGCCCGCAAACGCAGCGGATGGTCGAACTGGACAACCGCATTCAAGAGGAAATCCAGCGCGAACGCGCCCAACTTGTCAGCCCCGAAGGTACCTCCGAGACGCCACTGAACAACCTTCTCATGGAATACGAGATGGCACTTCTTGAGGTCGATCTGGCCCGCCAAGCTGTAAAGACCGCCATAGAAGCCCAGGCCGCCGCGGGCCGAGAAGCCGCGTTGAACCGGAGCCAATTACAGGTCGTGGTGCCACCAAGCGCGTCATCTACTGCGCTTTATCCAAAGGTACCTGGCATCCTTGCCTTCTGTCTGGTGGTGTTCCTGGCCACATATGTGGCAGTCAACGGTTTCGTCCGGCCCACACGATAAAGGCGATCATGTCGCGGTGCGTCGAGCAGGCCTGATCGTGGCAAACTCAGGCAACTTGCCCAGAGTTTCAATCGTTTGAAACAGCTCAAGTTTCTGATTGATGCCAAGCGCACGCATGAATTCGTAATACGCGCCCCCACCCTCGTCGATGACTTCAAGGTGTTTTGCAGCAACGGCATCGATCACCCCGCATTTCCAGCCGTTGGCGCGGATCAACTCGGAACACTCAAAATCCAGCCCGAACCCTGAAACGGACGTCCCGAAAGCTGCCGTACAAAGCTCTAACCCCCGGCGCGAAAACCCTGGCATCATGATCTCGACCGCCGTCGTTTCGCGGGCCTTGCTGAGATTCTTTTGGAACAAATCGGGCCAAACGCAATTTGACCCCTTCGCAACAGACGGCTGGAACATGTCAAAGGCATAAGCATCGGCCAGATCAAAAACCTGATCGAGGTCTTTGTGGCGAAGTTCCAAGTCATCGTCGAGGAACAACACTTGATCGTACTGCGCAAGGATATCGGCGTAATGCGTCAACGCATGATAGATACCGGTCGCTTTTGTTCCAGACTGGCGCAACTGCATTTCGCC
>JABSSC010000010.1:19523-22302 GCA_013214635.1 Paracoccaceae bacterium
AAACGCAGATCAACCCGGGCAAGCGAATACCAGTTGCACAGCAGGTCCCAGCTTCTTTTCGCATCTGGCTTGAACCACTTGGCAGCTTTGAAACTGCTGCCGGCCTGCACCCAAACAAGTCGCTTTCGCACACCGCTCGGTTGCCCGAAAAGCCGCGACTTGACCGCCTTATGAATGCGCGCCTGTGCGGTTGAAAGCGCATCATAGTGATCCTGAATCTTCGGGGAGATCGATGTATCTTGCCCCGTCACAAGCGACTTCAGAAAACTGATCGGAGTTGTGCCCTGCGGTGCACGCCGCAAACAAAGGACCATGTCGATAAAAGGCGCTGGGTCCACGGGGCGATGCCCTGAAACAGCAACAAAATGGTCCAGCGAAGTTGGGAATTGGGCCACGTCGGGGTTTTGCCACCGATACCACGTCGTGTAGAGGAACGGCGATGGGTTGAGCCCCGCTGCCTCCCCTTCGGCAGCAAAGTGGGCATAGGCTTCACCATGACTGTCAAAGGCACGACCCGAGACACTGCTGTAATGCGCCAGATCGATCAGGTCATGCGGTTCGACGGGGGCCACAACTGATCCTTTTTGGTTTCTGAGTTACTTGGTGAACCGCCGCTGCGCCTTTTCAAAGAGCGCCGATCCAAGGGTCGCGTAATACCGTTCTGTTTGTGCCGGGTTCTCGGACAAGTATTCGAGCAGTTCGATTGCCGGATTTATTTCACGATCGCCAAACGCCATCACGCCAAGCCCGTGTGTATGCCGAAAGCGGAAGGACGCTGTGGCGTCAGACGCAATTTCCTCGAACAGCTGCCAAACTCCGAAATCGGTTTGGTATTCGCTGGTGTCGTGGAAAATGATCGTTCCGTTCTCAGTCACCGCGGGACGCCAGGTCAGGTAGTCTTCTTTCACGGCCTCGTACGTGTGAAGCCCGTCAATATGCAGAAGTTCGATCGAGTTTGGCTCGAACATCTTTCGCGCTTCTTCGAAGTACCCACGAATATATGACCCCGTCTTGGGGAAATGCATGTTCAAGTACCCCTTGAAGCGATCAAAGACGCTTTCATCATAGAAGTTGGAGTGAATATCTCCTTCCCAAATGTCGATCGCCACCGCCTCACCGTAGTGCCCGTTGTCTTTCATGTGCTGGCAGGCGGCAAAGAAGGACGCCCCGGCATATGTTCCCAACTCGACATAGCGACGCGGCCGCATCGCATCCATCAACGAATAGAGGAAGGCTTTGTGCCCAGACCACGCGGTTGGCACGATCACTTCGATATTCGTGGCACCGGCCATGACTGCCCGGGTAATCCGAGACGCGCGTTTTATTGGGTCGGGGTCGAGCCGTTCGTCCCGAGGTGTGAGTGTTTCGTGGAGCGGTTTTGACAGGATTGCTTCAGGGTCGCTCGGGGTATGAACGGCGGGCTTGAAAACCTCCGCCAACACCGCGTCGATCGTTTCCAGCGAGAAGGATGGCGTGGCGTCAATCGTGCCAGCGCTCTCATCTGTGGGCATGTCAATTTGCGCAAATGACAGGGTCATTGGGCGGGTGTCGGGTGTGAGTTTCCCCTGTTTCACGTCCTCGATGATGTCCGTGAGCGGTTGGCCATAGCGCAGCGCGACCTCTCGCAAGAGAACCGGGTCTTCCGCGAGCGTGTCGATCTCATCAAGAAGATCTTTCCAATGGACCCCCTCATCCGACTTGTCGCGCGCGACTTCTGCATAGGCGCGCACGCCCTGCTCTAGTTTCGCTCGAAATGCCTCGATCCCAGTGACGGGCAGGTGAAAAACCCCGAACGTCCGATCGCCAAAATAGGGCTCATGGTGACCGCCCAGATAGACTGCGTGATTGCCTTGAGCGACCTTGATTTCCCGGTTCTTCAACCGCGGCACGTTCAGCGCAATTTTGGTGTGAATGGCCGCTTGGGGGCCGACTGTCACTTTCGCTCCCTGAAAGTCCCCGCCACCTTCGGGACCCATATCAAGGTTGTACCAATGGCCGTTGACAACCTCGGATGCGGCCACCTCGACCATGGCCTGTTGGAAATCCAGTCGCGACTGGAACGGCAACACCTCATCAAAATCGAGGAAGAACAACCAATCCGTCTGCTGCTCGGCGAGAATGGCGCGCGCGATACCGGTCATGTACTCGGCTTGGTAATAGCCCGCATCAGTGCCTTTCAGCAGCACAACTTCTGTATCGTTCTGTCCGTTATAGCGCGCGACGAGAGCGGCGGTATTGTCTTCGGACAGGTGGTCAACGATGACCACTCGGTCAAACAACGCACACAGATGCCGCATGATTTCATCGGCGCGGGCACTTTCATTTCGGACCATCGAGACACAGGTCAAATGCCGAGGTTCGGAAAACTCGTCATACGGGCGGAAGGCGCTTTCCATAGCCGGCCCTTTGCCACCCATGCCCGAGGCGCCATACGGATCTTCGATATAGGCTTCGACGGAAAAGGATTCAGGCCAGACGCGCTCGACCCGGCCCCTTCGCCTTTTGAGTGAGTTTGAAACGTCACGCGCAAAAGACGAACGCTTCCAATATTTGCTCTTAACAACCGTGTTGGCGTCCGCCGCCATCTGATCCAACGCAAGCCGAAGCTGTTTCATGGTTTCCATCGGAAAAGGCCCTGCGCGCTGAGCCGC
Source organism: Paracoccaceae bacterium (assembly GCA_013214635.1). Lineage (GTDB taxonomy): Bacteria > Pseudomonadota > Alphaproteobacteria > Rhodobacterales > Rhodobacteraceae > JABSSC01. Next base: position 22,175 of record JABSSC010000010.1, read on the forward strand.
CGTTAGGTTTTCCTCAAGCGCAGTAATTTGTTCGCCAAGCGCTTCGATCCTAGCCCCAGCTGCACGCAACTCACTTTCAAGGACAGTTGGATCAAGCTTGGCATCGTTCAATTCAAAGACGCTATTGG
>JABSSC010000099.1 GCA_013214635.1 Paracoccaceae bacterium
GGGCTATCGGTGGGGGCTGGTCTGCCTCTTGTCGGGGTCAATCATCTTGCAGGGCATGCTTTGACCGCACGGATGACCGATGATGTGGTTTACCCCTTTGTCGTGCTATTGGTGTCCGGCGGGCATTGTCAGCTTCTTTTGGTTGAAGGGCCTGAAAGCTACACCAGGCTTGGCAGCACAATCGATGACGCTCCAGGAGAAGCGTTTGACAAAGTTGCACGCAGCCTTTCTCTTACCCAACCCGGCGGGCCGTCGATCGAGCATGAGGCGCATTCTGGTAACGCGGACAGGTTCCAATTTCCGCGCCCGCTTTTGGATCAACCAAACTGCAATATGTCCTTCTCCGGACTAAAAACAGCCGTCCTGCGTGAACGCGATCGGGTTATGGACGGCGACGCACTTCGAATTGGTGATCGCGCCGACTTGTGCGCATCCTTTCAGAAAGCGGTTGCAGACGTTTTGGCCGAGAAAAGCCGTCGCGCCCTTGGCGCGGCGCAGGAGGCCGCCCCCATCACAACATTTGCAGTCGCTGGCGGCGTCGCGGCCAACACGGAAATTCGCGATAGGCTCGAACAAGTTGCGTCAGAGGCGGGAGTGCGCTTCGTTGCGCCGCCACTGAAGTATTGCACCGATAACGCAGCAATGATTGCCTATGCGGGCGCGGAGCTTTTTGCACTTGGCCACCGTGACGGGCCGACCCTGTCGGCGCGACCCCGCTGGCCTCTCGATACCGCGTCGCAGGCATTGGTTGGTGGTGGGCGCAAAGGGCCAAAGTCATGACGGACCGGATTGCAATCTTGGGCGCCGGCGCCTTTGGGACGGCATTGGCGTTGGTCATGGCACGGGCGGGTCGCGATGTGTTGCTGGTCGCGCGGGAAGAGACGGCGGCAGCTTCCATGGCGACCGCACGAACAACGGGTGCACGCCTGCCAGGCCACGAACTTCCAGAGAACATTCAGATCACAGGTACGCCCGCACAGATCAATGCAGCCGACATTTTGCTGCTGGCTGTGCCGACACAAGCCTTGTCGAGTGCGCTCGCTGGGCTCACGACTCTTCCCAAATCACTTGTCGCTTGCTGCAAGGGGATTGAGCTGAACACCGGACTTGGGCCCAGCGGTATCATTGCGCGCCAAGCGCCGGACCGCACTGCTGCGATCCTCACCGGTCCAAGTTTCGCGGTCGATCTTGCCGAAGGAATGCCCACTGCTTTGACCCTTGCTACGCAAAGTGATGAGGTTGGTCGCGCCCTTCAAAATGCGCTTTCAACCTCTACACTGCGGCTCTATCGCACGACGGATGTTGTTGGTGCCGAATTGGGCGGGGCGCTCAAAAACGTCGTCGCGCTTGCCGCAGGCATTACACAGGGTGCTGGTCTGGGTGATAGCGCACAGGCCGCCGTCATTGCGCGTGGGTTTGCCGAACTACAGCGCTTTGCGGTGTCGCGTGGCGCGCTGCCCGAAACGCTTGGCGGGCTGTCCGGTCTTGGTGATCTGGTCCTCACTTGCACCTCTGCGAAATCCCGAAACTACGCAGCGGGGCTTGCGTTGGGCGCGGGAGATACGCCTGATCCAAACAAAACAGTCGAAGGGCTGGCCACGGCCAAAGCCATGAGCCGCATTGGCGCATCAGAGGACATCGACCTGCCGCTGATCAGTACCGTAAACGCCATCGCACAAGGCGATATCAGCGTTGCGTCCGGAATTGATCAGCTTCTGGCACGCCCGTTGCGCGCCGAATAAACTGGAGACGACCATGCAGTATTGGCTTTTCAAATCCGAACCCTCAACGTGGAGTTGGGAGGACCAAGTCGCCAAGGGTGAGGCAGGCGAAGAGTGGGACGGAGTGCGTAACTATCAAGCGCGCAACAACATGCGCCTGATGAAGACTGGTGACCTTGGGTTCTTCTACCATTCTCAGTCCGAGAAAGCAGTCGTAGGCATCGTTGAGGTGATCGCCGAGAGTCACCCCGACAGCACCACAGATGACGCACGTTGGGATTGCGTGGATATTCGAGCCGTTAAAGAGGTCCCCCAAGCCGTAACGCTTGAACAAATCAAAGGTGACCTGCGGCTTTCTGAGATGGCCTTGGTGAAGAACACACGACTCTCCGTACAACCTGTCACCGCAGACGAGTGGTCGATTGTGCTAGAATTGGCTGGGGAAAAATAATGAGGGGGTCCTGGTCGCCCAGAACCCCCGTCCACCCCGTGCGTCACTCACCGCACTGAACTGTTTGGTTCCAGCCATCCTGACCTTGGCGTCGTTATAGCCTGTGCGGCTCATGATCCAAAGTCATTAGTGGCTAAAACTCGATCCATTATCCGTAGACGGATTCTTTCCCAAAATGCTTGGTCAGCATGTAGTAGACCACGGCACGATATTTGTTCCGCTCGGACATGCCGTAGGTTTCCATGACAGAATTAATGGCATCCATAAGCTCTGGACCATCACTCAAACCCAGCTTCTTGACGAGGAAGTTGTCCTTGACCGTCTCAAGCTCGCTGGCCTGCGTCGCCGCCACAGTGGAGGCATCAGCATCATAGATTGCCGGCCCGCAGCCAATGGTGACTTTGGTCAGCAAATCCATGTCAGGCGTCATCCCACATTTGTTTTTGAGATCGTCCGCATAGGTCGCGATCAGGTCGTCTCGTTTTCCCATATATCTTCTCCTACCCTGTCAGGGTTATATCGTTGGCCCGGCCAAATTGCGTGCGCCGGCGCATTCAACGTACAGTGCGCAAGTCCTGCCGCCAAAGGAAAAAAGATCGCTCTACTTTGGGAAGAGTAGAGTCACAACGAACCTGGCCCCCCATCCTTCCGGTCCGTTAGGGGTGCTTTCGGCCCAGTATCTTGCGCCTCCGGTAAAGCTCACCGGACGACCATTGATGTTGACCAGTTTGGCGACAACCAGGTTGATCGGGACAGACCACTGTTCTTGCGTCCAATCGTATGTGGACTCTGAACTCACAGTGAACGTCCACGCCGTGGGTGTGGTGTAGGACAAGAATGGCTGAAGAAACGTAGAACTGATGTCGGTCGACCCGGTGACATCGACGATGTGGTTTGCCAGGCCACCATACGTCCACGGTCCTTGCTGCCGCAAAGCGACCCCTGTCAAACCAGCCCCCCATTCTCCAACCCCAAAACGTGAATCCGTAGAGGTGGGAAGCAACAACACGGGCCCAACACCCCAGGTCCAGCCAGAAGAGGTTGCTGCGGCTGGTGAAAAGAAAAAGCTCTGGACGGTGTCGCCCAATCCACTTTCCGTGCCGGATCCTGTCGGAATGCCATCTGTCGAAATTATGGGAACGATCGTACGCGAGATCAGGTTCCAATCCTCGCTCAATCTAAATGGGATCACTGGCTGGACGTTGAGCGTCCAACGCGAGCCACTGTCATCGGCCCCTATGTTCTCATCATAGTTTAGCTGAAATGGAAAACTCGCCAGATCCGCGATCGGATTGGAAAGCTGTTTGGCCAACTCTTCTGCCGCAGCTGATTCCTGAGCGCTCACAGCGTTGGGATTAACGAAAACCACAAAAGATAAAATCGCCAAAAAATGCCGCATCATGTTCGCTCCATACAAAACGCCGCATCAGTCTCCCAATGCGGCGTTTGAAATGCAAGGCGACAGAAGCGCCTAGACTTAATAGCGGTAATGCTCTGGCTTGAACGGACCCTCAACCGAGACGCCGATATAGTCTGCCTGATCTTTCTGAAGCTCAGTCAGCTTTGCACCGACCTTTGCCAAATGAAGGCGCGCGACCTTTTCGTCGAGGTGCTTGGGCAGAACATAAACCTCATTCTTATATTCTTCGCCCCGCGTCCAAAGCTCGATTTGCGCAAGCGTCTGGTTGGTGAACGAGGCTGACATCACAAAGGACGGGTGTCCGGTTGCGTTGCCAAGGTTCAAAAGACGGCCTTCAGACAACAGGATCAATCGATTGCCGTTCGGCATCTCGATCATATCAACCTGTTCCTTAATGTTGGTCCATTTGTGGTTCTTGAGCGCGGCAACCTGAATCTCGTTGTCGAAGTGGCCGATGTTTCCAACGATCGCCATGTCCTTCATCTCACGCATATGCTCAAGACGGATAACGTCCTTGTTGCCAGTCGTGGTGATAAAGATGTCGACGTTGCTGACTTCGTCTTCCAGCGTGGTCACTTCAAAACCATCCATTGCGGCCTGAAGTGCACAAATCGGGTCGACCTCGGTCACTTTAACCCGGGCACCTGCACCGGCCAGCGACGCAGCAGAGCCTTTCCCAACATCGCCATAGCCGCAAACGAGTGCGACCTTACCCGCCATCATCGTGTCGGTGGCGCGGCGGATGCCGTCAACAAGGCTCTCTTTACAGCCGTACTTGTTGTCGAACTTGGACTTTGTAACGCTGTCATTCACGTTGATCGCCGGGAAGGGCAGGTGGCCTTTCTCCATCATCTGGTACAGACGATGCACGCCGGTTGTGGTTTCTTCGGTCACGCCTTTGATCATGTGGCGCTGCTTAACGAACCAGCCGGGGCTTTCTTTCAGGCGCTTCTTAATCTGGTTAAACAGAGCAACTTCTTCGTCCGACGTGGGAACCTCGATCAGGTCTGTTTCGCCTTCCTCAACACGGGCACCCAACAGGATGTAAAGCGTCGCATCGCCCCCGTCGTCGAGGATCATGTTCGCGCCACCTTCCTCAAAGTGGAAGATCCGATCCGCATAATCCCAATATTCCTCCAACGACTCGCCTTTGACAGCGAACACAGGCGTTCCGCTCTCTGCGATTGCCGCCGCAGCGTGATCCTGCGTTGAAAAGATGTTGCACGAGGCCCAGCGCACGTCAGCGCCCAAGGCAACCAGCGTTTCGATAAGAACCGCGGTTTGGATCGTCATATGGAGCGAACCAGCAATTCGCGCACCAGAAAGGGGTTTGCTGGTTCCGTATTCTTCACGCAGGGCCATCAGGCCCGGCATTTCTGTCTCAGCGATATCAAGTTCTTTGCGGCCGAAGTCGGCCAGCGAGATGTCTTTTACAATATAGTCTTTGGGCATTGCTCTGATCCTGCATCGGTCATCATCGATTGACCGTGCACTTAGCAGTGCAAGCGGGGCGGGACAATGCGCCGTTTCAACGCCTTCGCGTTATCCGGGTACACCCTTCATGGCCTTGACGAGCGGGCCGTCGCGCCAGTCCGTTCCAGATGCCATCACGCACGACATGCCATCGGGGCGTGTCATGAGAATTGTCCAGGTTCCGTCTTCTTCGGATGCCCAGACTTCAAAGATTTTTGTTGGATTTTGGAGCCCACCGCCAGAAAAGCTTTCACCGTATTTCGACGAAAGCCGTTCGATGACCTTCTCTCGATCCGCGCAGGCCATCTGCGCAGTTGACGATGATGCGGCCACAAGGCCTGTGCTCAATGCTAAAGCAGATATGAGAAATCTCATGGTCTCTCCTTTCCGCCGCAAATGCGGCTGTTGTGAATACCTGCCTCCCGTCGTGTTTTTCTTTCTTCCGCAACAATAGCGCTGTAATCGGTAAATTCCGGGTTCACTGCGTTGCCGGTCCTGCATGGCGACGCCCCGGTGCCAGTAAAATAAACATAATTCGGCAATCTGCCGAAAATACGGTCATGTCTCGGAGGCGGCTGTGGCACAAAAACCACGCGCATGGCAGCGGATGCTCTCAGGTCGGCGGCTCGATCTCCTCGATCCGACACCCGTCGATGTCGAGATTGAGGATATCGCGCATGGCCTTGCCTTCGTTGCGCGATGGAACGGTCAGACCAAAGGGGACTTCCCGTATTCCGTGGCCGAACATTCGATCCTGGTTGAAGAAATTTTCGCCCGCCTTCAGCCCGCAGCGTCGCCCAAAGAGCGATTGGCCGCCTTGCTCCATGATGCGCCAGAATATGTGATCGGTGACATGATTTCGCCCGTTAAGGCGGCAGTTGGCCCGGGATACGGGGCGCTGGACGATCGCCTTGCTGCTGCAATTCACGTGCGGTTCGGTTTACCAGCGGAAACGCCCAAGCCGCTAAAGCGGCAGATCAAGAAGGCAGACAGGATAAGTGCGTGGTTAGAGGCGACGCAAATCGCTGGTTTCGAAATTGCAGAGGCTGATCGTCTCTTTGGTGCACCTCCAGACGGGATCATCAGTGGTCTGCGGATCGTTTTGCGGGCGCCGGTCGAGGTTCGGGAAGAATTCACGCGCCGCCATCATGCGCTTTTGACGGGCTCTTAGATGATAACAGTGCGTACAATGGAAGAACGCGACATTCCAGAATGCGTCGCAATCGTGAACCACATCATCGGTCTGGGTGGCACCACAGCCTATGAAGAGCCGTTCACGAATGAGGGTTTTTTGGCCCACTACTTGAATGAGCCACCCGTCACAAACGTGGCACTATACGACAGTCGGGTTGTTGGATTTCAGGCTGCGTTTGACGTCGGTAACGGGCTTTATTCCATCGGCAGTTTCACAGATCGGCAGAACCCGGTGCGCGGAGCAGGGAAAGCTCTGTTCGTAAAAACCTTGGATGATTGCCGGGCTGATGGTGGCGAGGCAATTCTGGCAAAGATCACCTCCGATAATATCGGGGGGCTTGCGTACTACTCAGGCCTCGGATTTCAGGATTTTGAGGTCATCAAAGCAGACCTGACACGTCGGGACGGTACTGTCGTGGATCGGGTCATCAAACGCTATCCGCTAAGGGCATAGGCCCACACGGATCACTTCCCGCGACGGCCCAGTCAACAAACACCTGGTCTTCGAAAATCAGGCTGATGCCGCTTGGCCAGGTCGCATAGCTTCGGAGCGCCGCACAATCTCCTTCCGCTACGGGTCCCGCGCCTTCGAGCTTGTTCATCGCAACGCGAGTGCTTTCCTCGGTACGTCCAAAGTCAACGCGGAGGTCGCTTTGCAACAGCGCCAAGCCGCCACCATCCAAGGAATATGCAATCGGGTTGCGCAGCTGCTCTTGCGCACAAGCCGATGCCACAAGCGCCAGGAATATATAGCTTGTTTTAGCGCGGGCTGCGTTTTGCAAGGATACGCTGCAGCGTCCGGCGATGCATGTTAAGCCGCCGCGCCGTTTCCGAAACATTCCGATCGCAAAGCTCATAGACGCGTTGAATATGTTCCCACCGCACGCGATCCGCTGACATCGGGTTTTCTGGCGGCGGCGGAAGCTCATCACCCTGCGCCAACAAGGCTGAGGTGATGTCGTTCGCATCAGCAGGTTTAGACAGATAGTCCGTGGCCCCAATCTTGACGGCCGCAACGGCCGTGGCGATTGCGCCATATCCTGTCAGAACAACCACTCGGCTGTCCGGTCGCCTGTCACGGATCGTCTCAACCACGTCCAGCCCATTGCCGTCCTCAAGACGCAGGTCGACAACGGCATAGGCCGGTGGCTTTGCCGAGGCTAGTGCGCGACCGGCCACCACGGATTCCGCCGTCTGAACGTGAAAGCCGCGTTTTTCCATTGCGCGCGCCAAACGCCGCAAAAATGGCTCGTCATCATCGACAAGCAGGAGAGACTTATCCTCCCCAATATCAGCAAGTGCGCGCTCGACCATGCTAGATCCAATTCGTTCCCACGAATGATAGGTAGTCCGGTGTCCCCAACCGGTCAAACCGTACCCAGATCAGCTGGTAAAGCAGGCAATTCGTTCGGCCATAGCCTCAGGCGTCACATCGCGACGGAAGAAGTCCAGAAACTCTCCGGTCTCCGACATCAGATAGGAAAACGTTGAATGATCAACGAGGTAATAGTCTGGGTCGCCCTCTTGTTTCCGATAATAGGTCTTGTACGCCTTGCTTGCGCCATCGACCTGTTCCGCGCTGCCGGTGAGACCAACCATTTTGGGGTGCATGTTCTCGGCAAAGGAGGCAACGACCTCTGGCGTATCACGCACCGGATCAATCGAAATAAACACGGGTGTGACATCGATTCCCCGCTCATCGAGGATATCAATCGCGATCGCATTGCGCGCGACATCAAAGGGGCAAACATCGGGACAGAAGGTATAGCCAAAGTAGATGAGCGAGGGCTTGGTGATCACATCTTCATTCGTCACGGTCGCGCCTGTTCCGTCTACAAGCTCAAACGGTCCCCCGATATCGCCACCTGCCACGGCGCCACCGTTGCACTGAGCATACTGATCGCCCGCAAATTGCGTGTATAAATACGTACCGCCCAACCCGAGAACGAGAATAGCAAGAGCAAGAAACGCGAAGATTTTTGTCATTTTATGATCAGCACCCTAGAGTCTGGTAACTTGGCTTAGGCGTCAAATAGGGGATTCACCTTGAGTGATCCAAGCACAATTCCGTGGGGAGCAAAACGCAGGTCAAACTGGGTGCGTTTGCGCACGCTTATCGTTTTGCGCTGGATTGCGGTTGCGGGGCAACTGGTGGCGATCACTGTCGCCCAACGCCTGTTCGACCTCGATCTCAACATTGGGCTGTGCTTTCTGGCGATTGGCACCGCAATCTCAGCCAATCTGATTGCGATTTTCGTGTACCCTGAGAACAAACGCTTGTCCGAGACCGAAGTCGCGATGACGCTGCTGTTCGATATTTCGCAACTGGCGTTTTTGTTGTTCCTGACTGGCGGACTTAACAACCCGTTCGCGCTTCTCATACTTGCGCCGGTGACCATTTCGGCCACGGCGCTCAATCCAAGAACCACCGCCGTTTTGGGCGCTGTTGCGATCACACTCGTTACGCTTTTGACGCAATTTTACTTCCCTCTTACGACCACGACGGGCGATGTCATGGCGCTTCCCAGAGATTTTGTATTTGGATTCTGGGTGTCGATCGTGATCGGCGTCGTGTTTTTGGCAGCCTACGCGCAAAGGGTGACGGCAGAGTTGCACGCAATGTCAGACGCTTTGACCGCAACGCAGATGGCACTGGCGCGCGAACAGAAACTAACGGACCTCGGGGGTGTTGTTGCAGCCGCAGCGCACGAGTTGGGAACGCCGCTGGCAACGATTAAGCTGGTCAGCGCAGAGTTACGCGATGAACTTGAAAAGCTACCACACCTTCAAGAAGACGCACGATTGATCAATCAGCAGGCAGATCGCTGCCGCGACATTCTTTTGTCCATGGGGCGCGCTGGAAAAGACGACCTGCTTTTGCGGCGCGCACCACTTGCAACTGTCGTCAGGGAAGCCGCGGAGCCGCATGCAAATCGCGGTAAAGAGATCATTTATACAGTTCATCCGGAGGGCGAGGCAGATGGCCGGCAGCCGGTAATTGATCGACGGCCAGAGATTGTTCACGGCCTTCGAAACCTTATTCAGAACGCCGTAGACTTCTCCAAAGACCGAGTTTGGATCGATGTCGTTTGGTCCGAACGACTAATCACCTTGCGCATCATCGATGACGGGCCCGGTTTTTCGCAAAACGTTCTGGGCCGAATAGGCGATCCGTTTGTTCGGTACCGGCGTTCATCTGGGGATCAGGGCGCGCGGCCAGCATACGAAGGGATGGGGCTTGGCCTATTCATTGCAAAGACGCTGCTTGAGCGATCTGGGGCCGAGCTCAGCTTTGCAAATGGGCGCGAACCGTTCACCGTGTCGGAAGAACCCTCGATCCGGGATGGCGCGATTGTCGAGGTGCGCTGGGATCGCTCACTCTTGGCTGCAGATGATCTGGAAGAACGTCCTGCACTGGGTCGAAATCAACCCATCGAGATATAAGCGGTCGCGTCGTTAACATCGCGTTAACACTTTCCCGAAATTATCGTCCTGTTAACCAGTTTTGGGGGCAGCCCAAATGGGCCTTACGATTGGTCTCGACCTATTGATAATCTTGGCTGCGGGGATGACCTCGTCGGTCCTTGCGTTGACGTTGATCATGCGTTGGTCCGAACGCCGGGCTGGCGCGGCACTTCAGCCCAACCCACATGGTCCGGAGTCACAGGTCTTCATTTTCGATGGCGATGCGCTTGATGACACATCTGATGCTGCGGATGTCTGGCTGTCCGAGAACGAGGTGGAGCCTTCTGATGAACTCCGGCGACTAACTCAGTTTCTGACGGGCCGCTTTCCGGGCCTACCCCGTGAAACCGCATTGACTGACATTGAGATTCTCAAAGATTTGCCCTCTGCAGATGGGCGCACAGCGTTGAACATCCGACGGCTTGGAGAACGCACTCGGCTAGAGCTCAACCCGTTGATCTCAAGCATCGATGCAAAGATCGACGTCAGTTCACTTCGCGCGTTAGAGAATGAACTGGAGACCCACCGCGCCAATTCAGAACACTTGCCCTATCTGGTCTGGCGCGAAACACCTCAAGGCGAGGTGACTTGGATTAACCGCGCCTATTTCGACCTAGTTGAGAAGTCTTTGGGTCCCGAAGACGCGCGAAAGTGGCCGGCAATCAACCTATTTGAGACACGCGGTTTTCTTGGTCAGGGTCAGGAGAGCGCAACAGGTCGGCTGCCTGTCAGGGCAGGTGGCGAAAAGGACAGCTGGTACGATTGCGCCGCGACGCGGGTGCATAACGAGATCATGTTTTCTGCCGCGAACGCCAGCCAGATCGTGCGCGCCGAAACGCAGCTTCGTGAATTTACGCAAACGCTCGCCAAGACCTTTTCACATCTGACTGTGGGTCTCGCGATCTTCGACCGGGGGCGAAGACTTCGTCTCTTCAACCCGGCACTGTCTGACCTGACAGGGCTTTCTGCCCAGTTTCTCACGGCAAGACCGACGCTTGTTGGATTTCTCGACGAACTTCGCGATGCGCAAATGATCCCCGAACCCAAGGATTACTCAAACTGGCGGACACAACTGACCGAAATGGAGGCAGAAGCCTCAAACGGGACCTATCAGGAAACTTGGTCGCTCCCCTCCGGTCAAACGTATCGCGTTTCGGGGCGCCCACACCCGGATGGCAGTCTCGCTTTCCTTTTCGAAGACATCAGTTCCGAGATTTCGCTGACCCGTCGTTTTCGGGCCGAACTTGAACTTAGCCAGGCGGTCGTCGATGCACTCCCCGATGCAGTCGCCGTTTTCACGCGATCTGGCATGCTCACGCTGACGAACACAGCTTTCACAGAGCTTTGGGGCAAAGACCCAAGTGCAACAATGGATGCGCCCAACGTCAACGATGTCACAAAAATCTGGTATGAAAGTACCCATCCGACCCCGGCTTGGGGCGACTTCCGTGAGTTTTGTCTTACACCAAACGGACGGGCGGAATGGTCCGCCGACGTTCAATTGACCGACGGTCGAAGCTTGACGTGTCGGTTTGGTCCACTGCCGGGTGGGGCGACCATTGCGCTGTTTGCCACGGCGCCTGTACCAACCCAACAGCCGTCGAAGGAAATCGCGCGCGCAACTGCCTGATCTTGGCTTGCGCAGTCTGCGCAAGTGATCGACAAAGGAGGCATGAGCTCACCCAAGCAGATCGCGTTTTTTGTGCAGTCACCCGAAGCTCTTTCCGCGATCGGCGCGCAGATTGCGCCCCATTTGGGCGCCGGGGATCTGGTCACACTGACCGGCGATCTGGGAGCCGGCAAAACGCATTTTGCGCGGGCAATAATTCAGGCGCGGCTGGCCGAAAACGGGCTTACGGACGATGTGCCCTCACCCACCTATACCCTGATCCAAAGCTACTGGGACGGCGCCGTCGAACTGTTGCACGCCGATCTTTACCGGTTGGGTGGCATCGATGGTTTGGACGAGCTTGGATTGAGTGACGCTTTGCCCAACGCAATCCTACTTGTTGAATGGCCGGATTTGCTTGTCTCGGCAGGTGAACGCGTTGCGCTTGGCGTTGAACTGTCGATCCCTGACAACGGCGTGAGTCGACTGTTGAGTCTGACCGCATACACCTCAACGCTGCAAGCAGCCCTCAAAGGGATTGCGGATGACGGGTGAATTGACGGCGAGTCAACGCGCATTTGCAAAGCAGTTTGGCTGGGAAAACGCCCATGCTCAGGCGCTTGCGGGCGACGCATCGTCGCGAAGGTACAAACGCCTGACGCACGACAACGGGTCCACCGCGATCTTGATGATTGTCCCCGAATACGACATCGCATCGCTTGAGCGTTTCCGACGGGTTTCAGCGTGGCTGACATCCGAGGGCTTAAACGCACCCGACGAGTTGGGTTGCGAACCCGGCATGCCGTTTTTGCTGATCGAGGATTTCGGCGACGATCTTTTCGCAACCCGCCTCGATACGTCACCGGACCAAGCGCGCGACCTTTATGGTGTCGCCACAGACGTTTTGTGTCACGCGGGCCGCGCGACACCTCCGGACGATCTTCCAAAAGCGTCTTTCACATCTCTCGGACAGACAGTTGTTGAGCCGTTGGAGTGGTATCCCGGGGCCGATCTGGAGCTTAAGTATGAATTGGCAACGGCGGTTACGCAGTCGCTCAAAACGTTGAACTTCCCCGATCCCGTCTTCAGTTTTCGCGACTTTCACGCAGAGAACATCGTTTTCTGCGCGGAACGCTCCGGACTGGCACAGGCCGGGCTGCTTGATTTCCAAGACGCTTTTCTCGCACCCATCGCATATGATCTGGCATCGCTCTTGCGGGACGCTCGCCGCGAAATCTCAGAAAGCATCAGATCAGCCATGATCGAGAGGTTTGCTGAAACTGCAAAGCTAAATCGGCGGGACCTGGATCGGGAT
>JABSSC010000100.1 GCA_013214635.1 Paracoccaceae bacterium
CCGCTGAGGCAGGACTTTGGGACGGGCGCCCGTCGCTCGGTGGGGTGTGGGTCTCGTATCCTGACGTACCTGAACCTGAACGTGTTCTGATCCGCAACGCTTCGAACGGGCAAACCGTTATCGGCGCGCTCTTCCGACGCGAACGCGAGGTGCCTGGTCCACGCATTCAGGTGTCGTCTGATGCAGCGGTTGAGCTTGGCATGCTTGCAGGGCAACCGGTCGAAATTGAAGTCGTCGCGCTGCGGCGTGAAGAGATCGTGGTCGAACCAGCGCCGCTTCAGGAAATTTCTGAGGAAACCGCAACCACAGTGGCGGCAGCAGAGGTCACCGAAGAGACACTGGACGACCCGATCGCCGCAGCAGCAGCCGCAATCGAGGAATCTGAGGCCGCAGGTGGGGACAACGCCCCGCTTGTCGCACCCGGCATCGCAGCGACAGCGACAGCCGCCGCGGCAACCGGCGGATCCACAGCCGCGACAGCCACATCATCGCTGGAAAAACCCTTCGTTCAGATCGGTATTTTCAGTGTCGAAGCCAACGCCAACAACACGGCCGCAAGCCTCAAGACTGTGGGCGTGACACCAACGGTCCTCAAGCAATCCAGTCAAGGCAAGACGTTCTGGCGGGTAATTGTTGGTCCGTCGCAAACCTCACCCGAACGCGCCGACGTTTTGGCCAAGGTCAAAGGGCTCGGATTTTCCGACGCATATTTTGTAACCAACTGAGGGAACTCATGGTTTTGAAGCTGGGGAAGGCTCTGATCGCATCCATTTTCGTGGTTGTTTCAACCACGATGGTGCGGGCGGATTATGACACGCAGGCCCGCGCGGCCATCCTCTATGATGTGACGACGGGGCTGACTTTGATGGAGAAAGAGGCCGATATGCCCCTGCCTCCGGCGTCAATGTCCAAGCTTATGACGCTTTACATGCTGTTTGAAGCGCTGCGCGACGGTCGCGTGACGCTCGACACCGAGTTTTCTGTCTCGACCAAAGCGCGCCAGATCGGCGGCTCGACGATGTTTCTCGATGAAACGGACCGCCCCACGGTCGAGGATCTGATCAAGGGCATCATCGTCGTGTCGGGCAATGACGCCTGCATCGTGGTCGCCGAAGGCCTTGCGGGGTCCGAAGATGCCTTTGCCCGCCTGATGAACGAACGGGCCACGGCCATCGGGCTGACGAATTCCACATTCGTGAATTCCACGGGCTGGCCCGCCGCCAATCACCGGATGAGTGTGCGGGATTTGGCGACGCTGGCCGGGCTGATCATCACGGAATTCCCGGAGTACTACAGCTACTTTGCGCTGGAAGAGTTTGACTATGACGGTCGCTCACCGGCCAACAGATTTAACCGCAATCCGATCCTTGGCATGGGTATTGGCGCTGACGGGCTCAAAACCGGCCACACGCAAGAGGCAGGGTACGGCCTTGTCGGTTCGGCGCTTCAGGGCAATCGCCGTGTGATTTTTGTGGTGGCTGGACTGGAGTCTGTGGCGTCCCGCTCGCAAGAATCTCAGGCGATGGTCAATTGGGCGTTCCGCCAGTTCGTTGAACGTGACGTCGCGGCCGAGGGCGACCGCATCGCAGATGCACCTGTTTGGATGGGCGATACGACGAGCGTGGGACTTGTTGCACCACGCGACATCTCACTTCTTTTCCCGGCGGTGATGGGGGAAGATCCAGCCTTTCACGTTGAATATGACGGCCCGCTTGAGCCGCCGATTGCCGAGGGCGAAGAGATTGCCGAGCTGGTGATCGAAATTGACGGCATGCCGCCGGCAAGGCTTCCATTGGTTGCAGACCGCGCCGTGGCAGAGGGTGGATTTGTCCCTCGGGCCCGCGCCGCTGCACAAATCCTCTTGACGCGCGCGATTGGTGAGGCACAAGCCCTCACGGAATGACGTCCGGAATATTCATCACCTTCGAAGGCATAGACGGGTCGGGGAAATCCACTCAGGCGCGCGCACTTGCCGAGCATCTCACCAACCAGGGACACGCGGTTGTCCTGACGCGTGAGCCGGGTGGCGCACCCGGCGCGGAACTGATCCGGCAGATCCTCGTAGAGGGTGACCCAGAGCGTTGGTCGCCAACGACAGAGGCACTTCTGTTTACCGCTGCCCGCCGTGACCATCTGGAAAAGACAATCGTTCCGGCTTTGGAGGCAGGCAAAATTGTCATCTCAGACCGGTTCGCCGACAGCACGCGGGTCTATCAGGGAACGGTACGCAGCGAAAATCGCGCATTGGTCGATGCGCTGCACGACCTGACCATCGGGCGCGAACCGGACCTGACGCTGATCCTCGACATGCCCGCCGACGTGGCGCATGCGCGCGGGGTCGCGCGCGACACAGCAGAAGATCGCTTCGAAGAATTCGGGGCCGATTTCCAAAAGGCGCTCCGCACAGGGTTTCTGGATCTTGCGCGCGCCTACCCTGACCGGTGCCGCGTGGTTGAGGCGCTCCGCGCCGCCGAAGACGTGGCGCGGGATATCGCGGCGCTGACCGATGCGGCACTAGCATGAGCGACGACACCCAGCTTCCGGAACCTGACCGCAGCCTCCCTGCCCCGCATCCACGCCACACACGACAGGTTTTCGGACAGGACAGAGCCGAGGCGGAGTTTCTCGTCGCCTTCACTTCCGGGCGCAAACACCACGCTTGGCTGCTCACCGGGGCCCGCGGGGTTGGCAAAGCAACGCTCGCTTGGCGGATCGCACGGTTCCTGCTGGCCACGCCACCCGTTGGCGATGACGACGGCGGTCTGTTCGGCGATGCCCCGGCCAAGCCCGAAACGCTTGAAATCCCACAGAACCATCCAGCATGGCCACAGACCGAAGCCTTATCCCATCCGGGTCTGTTTCTTCTCCGGCGTGGCCCCAATGACAAAGGCGACAAACTGAGCGCACAACTCAGGATCAACGAAGTGCGCCGCGCACGTAACTTCACGCAGATGGCGGGCTCCGATCATGGTGCGCGCGTAATGATCGTGGATGCGGCCGACGAGATGAACACCGAAGCCGCCAATGCTTTCTTGAAAATGCTGGAGGAGCCACCGGAGGACATGACCATCTTGTTGGTCAGTCACCAACCCGCGCGGCTTTTGCCAACAATCCGGTCGCGGTGTCGGACACTAGCGCTTGCAACCCTGAACGAAGACGACGTCACGCGTGCAGTCGCGCAAACGGACCCTGACATTGCGCTGGATGACACGACGCGCGTTCTGGCCGCAGGCGCGCCGGGGGAGGCTGTGCGCCTTCTCTCGGTGGGAGGTGCTGAAATCTATACGGCTTGGCTGGCCTACTTTGACACACTCGAACGACCCGAAAGCGACCAACTGCTAAAGCTCGCAGATGCTGCCGCGGCGCGAGGGGCCGAGGCACGGCTTGATGCAACATTCGGAATGTTGAATGTGGCTCTGGGGCGCCTGGCGCTTTTCGGCGCGGGGGCGACGATGGCCGAGGCCACCGATGGCGAATTCGCCACGTTCGCCAAGTTGTGCCCGACCCCGCATGCGGCGCGGATTTGGGCGCAAACCCAGCAAGAGTTGAACACACGGGCCACACGTGCGCGCGCGGTCAATCTTGACCCTGCGGCGGTCATCCTTGATATGGGGCACACCATCAACCAGACAGCGGCATCGCAACGTGGCCGCCCATGAGCGCCCGATGACCCCGTCGATCACCGATAGCCATTGCCATCTCGACTTTCCCGATTTTGACGGCGCTTTGCCCGAGTACATTTCGCGAGCCGCCGAAGCGGGCGTGCATCGGATGGTCACGATCTGCACGCGTTTACAGAACGAGCCCCGCGTGCGCGCCATTGCCGAAGCGCACGCACCAGTGTTCTATGCGGCCGGGACGCACCCGATGAGCGCGGCTGAGGTGACAATGGCCAGCGTGGAGGAGCTTGTCGCACTTGCCCAACACCCCAAAATGGTTGGGATTGGGGAAACCGGATTGGACTATCACTACACCGCTGACAGCAAGGCTCAGCAGATTGAAAGCCTGATCATTCACATCGAAGCGGCGCGTCAGACAGGTTTGCCCCTGATCATCCACGCACGAGACGCCGATGACGACATGGCTGACATCCTGTCGCGCGAATTTGCGGCGGGCGCCTATTCCTGTGTGATGCATTGCTTTTCCTCGGGACCAGCGCTGGCCGAGGCCGCACTTGATCTGGGGTTTTACCTGTCCATGTCGGGGATCGCGGCTTTCCCAAAATCGCAGGACTTGCGCGATATTTTCGCCGCCGCCCCGCTGGACCGTGTTCTGGTTGAAACCGACGCCCCCTATCTTGCGCCACCGCCCTATCGGGGCAAGCGCAACGAACCGGCCTATGTGGCTCACACCGCACGCGTAGGCGCAGACGTGTTCGGGCTGCCATATGAAGATTTCGCAAGGGCCACCGAGGCGAATTTTGAACGGCTCTTTTCGAAGGCCAAGCTTGGGCAAAAGGCAGCCTGATGGCGCAGCTGGAGTTTCGTATTCTCGGTTGCGGGTCTTCCGGCGGGGTGCCGCGCTTGGGTGGAATTTGGGGCGATTGCGACCCAGACAACCCAAAAAACCGGCGGCAACGCTGTTCGGTGCTGGTCAGCCGTTACGAGGGTGACGCAGTCACCCGGGTGCTCGTAGACACCTCAACAGATATGCGAAACCAGCTGCTCGACGCTGGCGTCGGGCGTCTCGACGGGGTCGTCTATACGCATGCCCATGCCGATCACGTGCACGGGCTGGATGATCTGCGCATGATCGTCTTTAACATGCGCCAACGCCTTCCGGTCTGGGCGGATGCACCGACACGGACCGATTTGATGGCGCGGTTCGGTTACGCCTTTGTTCAACCTGAAGGGTCGGATTACCCGCCCATCCTTGACCTTAACCCGCTGGACGGCCCGTTGACGATTACAGGGGATGGCGGACCGATCACGTTTACACCGTTTGAGGTGGCGCATGGCAACATCACCGCGCTGGGTCTGCGCGTGGCCGATGTCGCTTACCTGCCGGATGTGTCTGAGATCCCGGACGCGGCGTGGCCGCTGCTTGAAAACCTCGACTGCTGGATCATCGACGCGCTGCGACGCACCCCTCATCCCAGCCACGCGCATCTTGAAAAAACGCTTGGCTGGATTGATCGCGTAGCCCCAAAGCACGCCGTTCTGACCAACATGCATATCGATCTCGACTATGCCACCGTGATGGCCGAAACGCCCGATCATATCGAACCGGCCTTTGACGGAATGACACTCCGTTTCGAGGTCTGAGCGCGATGCAGGCCCTGCTTGACGTCATCCTGCCGGTCTTTCTTGTGATCGGGTTCGGATACGTTGCGGTTTGGCGGGGCCTCTTTTCGAACGAGGGCGTCGATGCCCTGATGAAGTTCACGCAGAACTTCGCGATCCCCTGCCTATTGTTCCGCGCGATCTCCACACTTGATCTCGGGGCCGAGTTCAACTGGCCGCTTCTGATCAGCTTTTATGTGGGGGCCAGCACGGGCTTCACGGCGGGCCTGCTTGGCGCGCGATACCTCTTTGGGCGCCCTTGGGAAGACAGCGTTGCCATCGGCTTTGTCTGCTTGTTCTCCAACAGTGTCCTGTTGGGTTTGCCGATAACAGAACGCGCTTATGGGGCCGAGGCGTTGGCTGCCAACTTTGCCATCGTCGCTATCCACGCGCCCTTTTGCTACGGGCTGGGCGTGCTCGCGATGGAGCTTGTGCGCAATAGTGGTCAAAGCGTTGCGGGACTGCCCGCGCGCGTCGGGCGCGCGATGTTTCGAAACGCGCTGGTGATTGGCATCGCACTGGGCTTCTTGGTCAACCTGTCGGGCATCACCCTGCCTGCAACGATCCTGGATGCCGTTGATCTTATGGTCCGGGCCGCGCTGCCCGCCGCGCTCTTTGGCCTCGGTGGCGTGCTCTATCGGTACCGCCCCGAAGGCGACACGCGGACGATCATCTATATCTGCGCCGTTTCTCTGGTCCTGCATCCGGTCATCGTCTTCACGCTGGCACAGGTGTTTGACCTCAACCGCGATGCGCTCCGTTCCGCCGTTCTGACCGCATCGATGGCCCCTGGGATCAACACCTACATCTTTGCCAACATGTACGGCGTGGCGCGCCGCGTCGCGGCCTCGTCAGTGCTCTTCGGCACTCTTGCATCGATCCTGACGATCTGGGTGTGGCTGGCGATACTGCCCTAGGAAAATCACAGCCCAATATCAGGCACTTGCCCACATTTTGTGCTTTGCCTTGATTTTGCCACATTCTGTGGATAACCTATCCACAGGCATGGTCCAAATTTCGTGGACCCCCACTGGCCGAGAGCGGCGATAAGATCCCCCGGCCGAGGTTCGAGTAACAGCGATCATTGCCACAGAGTTTCTCTGCGCGCCTCTGCGCGTGGAACATCGGTCCTCCCTGACTGGACAGGCCGCGCCTAGCGTGGCCTATTTTTTTTGCTCTGGCCGGCGTTCGGTCGCCACCTACCTTATGGCCCATGCAACGCCGACAGTTTCTTCTCTCGTTCCTCGCAACAAGCCTTACGGTGCCGACCATGGCCACGGCCGCACAACCGATGACCGACGCCCAAAAGCTGGAATGGGTGTATTTGGCCGACACAGTCATGGGCGGCGTGAGCGAGGGGACCGGACAATTTGTCGAAGGCGGCGTTCGGCTGACGGGTCAGGTCAGCACCGCCAACAATGGCGGTTTTATCCAACTCAGGACCAACGTGAACGGCTTGCCAGGGGACAGTCTGACCTTGCGGGTCCGGGGCAACGGCGAAGACTACTTCGTTCACCTGCGCACCAGGTCAACACGTTTGCCGTGGCAATACTATCAGGCGCGTTTTCCTACGACCAATGACTGGTCGGACGTCACCTTGCCCTTGTCAGACTTCGCACCTTCGGGCGGCATGCTGCCACGGGTACCAGACGCTGCTTCCATTCGATCGATCGGCCTCGTGGCATATGGGCGGGACCATGCTGCCGATGTCTCACTTGCGGCACTTGGCCCGGTCTGAACCTAAGCCTCGAACGGTGCAATAAGCGCGTCGCCTGACGCCCGGTTTGAATTCACCGCGGGATCAACACGATAAAAGCTAAACGTCTCTTCAGGCGCTGACGTCATCAACGTCGCCGCCCCCTTTCCAGCCTCACCCAACCACAATGGCCAGTCCTTGGCCGCAAGGCTCACGGGCATGCGGTGATGGATTTTCGACATTGAGGTATTGGCGCCGGTGGTGACAATCGCGCAGGTGGTCAGACGCTGATCATCCCGTTCCCAAACCTGCCAAACCCCGGCAAAGGCGATGGCGTCTCCGTCATTACGGTGAATATACCAAGGCAAGCGCGCGCCCTCAGGCGTCTTCGTCCATTCGTAGAACCCTGTTGCCGGGATCAGACAACGCCTCTCGCGGCAGGCAGTGCGAAAGGCAGGTTTTTCCGCAATGGTCTCGGATCGTGCATTGATCAAAAGCGGCCCGTCGCTCGGTTTTTTGTACCAATGCGGGATGAAGCCCCACCGCATCGGCACCAGCCGCCTCCCCGTCTCGTCCCGCATGACGACATGCACCTGATTGGTTGGGCACACGTTGTAATTCGGCACGCGCGGCAAATCATTGGCGGGCGTCGCCTCAAAAAGCTGCGCCATGGCATCGTCAGGAAGGGTGATGGCAAATCGACCACACATAGGCGCAACATATCGCGTTGCGCAGCGGTCGGAAAGGCGACGCGCCCGGCGGGTGGCCGGGCGCGCGCGTGCTCTTACTTCTGGCTGATACGGCCGTCAGTATAGGGCGTGTAAGGCAGGTTCGCGGCAAGGTAATCGGCCACGACAACCTCGAGCCCCGGACCAAAGTCATAGGCATTCGCGGCATCGCGGAACATCCGATAGCCGTCACCGCCGTTGCGCATGTAGTTGTTGGTCACGACCAGATAGGTCGCGTCCGGATCAATCGGTGCGAACCCATCGCCATCGGCAACCATCACTTCAACGATCCGGCTGCCCGGTTCGGCTGCGGCGTCCCACACGTATTTCATGCCTGCAACCTGCGGGAAGCGGCCTGCGCCCTCTTCCACCTGGCTGACGCCGTTCTCAAGCGCGGCGACGATCATCGCGCCGGTGCCTTCGAACGTGGCGAGCGTGTTCTGGAACGGAAGCACGGTCAGAACTTCGCCCATCGTGACTTCACCTGAGTCGATCGAAGCACGCAATCCGCCACCGTTTTGAATGGCAATCGTCACGCCCTGATCCTTGACCCGATCGAGCATCGCGTCTGCCACAAGGTTACCCATTGGGCATTCCACGGCACGGCAAACCTCACGCGATCCTTCGATCGCATCGGCGCTTTCGGCAACGACGGTATTCTTCAGCTCTTCGATAGGACCATTAAGCTCGGCCACACGGGCGACGATGGCTTCGTCCTCAGCCACCGAGGCGTCGAGAACGATGGTGTCGCCCGAGGCATAGACCAGATCGCCATTGTCATCGAAGGTCAGCTCAAGATGGCCCACGTATTTGGAATAGGCATAGGCCTGAACCACGGGAACCAGCGTGCCGTCTTCCTGGCTGACCCAGGTCGGGTAGGCACCCGCGCGCTTGGGGTCAGAGGCCGACAAATACGTGTGGCTGTGACCACCAACGACCGCATCAATGCCGGGCACGGCTTCAGCGATTGCGATGTCCTTGGGCAGGCCAACATGGGTCAACGCGATGATCTTGGTCACGCCTTCGGCTTCCAGCGCGGCAACGTCCTCCGCCAGCGCGGTCGCCTCATCCGTAAACACCACGTCGTCGCCAGGGCTGGAGGTGTCAACCGTGTCGGTCGCAAGCGCCGAGATGATGCCGATCTTCTCGCCACCAACTTCCAGAACCGTGTGATTGGCAACTTTGCCCGCCAGCACGTCGGACCCTGAGACGTCGATATTACCCGAGATCACCGGAAAGCTGACCTTGTCGATGAATTCCGCCAGCGCTTCTGGGCCGTCGTCGAATTCGTGGTTGCCGACCGCCATGGCGTCAAAGCCGATGGCCTCCATGAACTCGGCTTCTGCATCGCCTTTATAGGTCGTGTACATCATCGAGCCTTGGAATTGGTCACCCGCGTCCAAAACGATGACATTTTGACCATCCGCTGTAAGCGCATCGCGCAGCTCGTTGATCTTGGTCGCAACGCGCGCAACGCCGCCAAAGCACTTACCTTCGGCATTGTCATCGGGCGAACAGGTAGAATCAAAGCGGTTGATTGGCTCGATACGGCTGTGCAAATCGTTGATATGAAGCACATGAAGCGTGTAATCGGCCGAGGCAGACCCCGCCATCAAAGCAATGGCCGAGGCCGTCGCGAGTCTCGCAAACATCCAGAATCTCCCAGTGAATTATTATCAGCGTAGACTGCAATCTTCGTGGAGGAGTGTCAAAGCCTCTTGACCCTGCTGGCCCCGCTTGCCATCGACGCGGCCATGCTGATTTACAAGATTTTCCGAGCCGACGAGTGGTCAACGCTGCAAGCCGACGGCGTGACCGACGGCGCGCCGATTGATGTGGCGGACGGGTACGTCCACTTCTCGACCGCCGAACAAGCGCAAGAGACCGCGGCGAAACACTTTGCGGGCGAAGAGGGTCTGGTTCTGCTGGCGCTGCAGGCCGAGGCGCTTGGCGATGACCTGAAATGGGAGCCTTCGCGGGGCGGGCAACTCTTTCCGCATCTCTACCGCGCTCTGCGGATTGAGGATGTGTTGTGGGACCGTCCGTTACCATTGGTTAACGGCGTCCACGCCTTCCCCGACCTATCATGAGCCGTCTTGAACGCACCGCGCTGTCCGTCCTGCATCGGATGGACCCGGAACAGGCGCATGATTTGTCGCTGCGTGCGCTGCGGACACCCTTCGTCAGCCTCCCCGACCCGGTCACCTCCCCACGGCTCTCAACCACCTTGGCCGGTTTAGAGCTTGTTAACCCGGTCGGTTTAGCCGCCGGATATGACAAGAACGCAGTCAGCCTCG
The DNA here is from genome assembly GCA_013214635.1 of Paracoccaceae bacterium. Lineage (GTDB taxonomy): Bacteria > Pseudomonadota > Alphaproteobacteria > Rhodobacterales > Rhodobacteraceae > JABSSC01. Next base: position 10,004 of record JABSSC010000100.1, read on the forward strand.
CGCCGTTGATGCGCGCGGGGTTCGGTTTTCTGGAGGTTGGCGCGGCCACACCGGTGCCCCAGCCCGGCAACGCCAAACCTCGCCTTTTTCGACTGACCGACGACCGCGCGGTGATCAATCGTTTCGGGTTCAATAACGAAGGGGCCGATGCGATTGCCAAACGGTTAGCGGCGCGTCCACAGGGTATTCCCGTGGGTCTGAACCTCGGGGCGAACAAAACAAGTGCAGACCGTGCGGCGGACTTTGCCAAAGTGTTAACGACCTGCGGGGCGCATGTGGATTTCGCAACGGTTAACGTGTCGTCCCCTAACACCGAGAAACTGCGCGATCTTCAGGGCAAGGAAGCCTTAACCGCGCTCTTGGACGGTGTTGCCGCGGCGAACGCACAACTCACCAAACCGAAACCTATCTTCCTCAAGATCGCGCCCGATCTGACGGATCAGGACCTGAGCGATATTGCCGAAATCGCGACGGGACCGTTGATTGATGCCGTGATCGCAACGAACACGACCTTGGGCCGCCGCAACCTCAAGAGCGTGCACAAGGATGAGACCGGAGGGTTGTCGGGGGCGCCGCTTTTCGCGCTGTCGACCCGGATATTAGCGCGCCTGTCGGAGCTGACCGAAGGTACAGTTCCGATTGTGGGTGTGGGCGGGGTTAGCTCGGCCGAAGAGGCCTATATCAAGATCCGCGCCGGCGCGAGCGCGGTGCAGCTTTACTCCGCGATGGTCTATGAGGGTCTCTCGCTTATCCCCCGGATCGCTAAGGGGCTCGATGCGCTGTTGGAGCGTGACGGCTTTGGCAGCGTCGCTGAGGCTGTCGGAACCGACCGCGAACGCTGGCTTTAGCCTGACGCTACGGCGCGTTCGAGCGCGGGATACCGCGCACCCAACGTCACTCCGCGCGCCACGAATGAGATCAGAAACGCAATCCAGAGGCCGTGATTGGCAAGACTCGGCACAAGCGCAAAGACGAATGCAAAATAAATAACCGCCGACAGCAATGCCATGTTGCGCATATCGCCGCTCCGCGTCGCGCCAATGAAAATGCCATCGAGCATCCATGCAGGCGCCCCCAAAAGCGGGACCAGCGCCATGTAAATCAAATAGACGCGTGCCGTCTCGCGCACCTCTTCTGAGGTCGTCATGACGTCAATCACAAGCGGACCAAAGATCAAAAAGACAGCCCCCAAAGCGATAGACGTCGCCGCCCCCCAGACACTCGTCATCACCGACGCGCGTCGCACGCGCCGCGCGCTTTTCGCGCCCGTCGCCTGACCCACAAAAGACTCAGCCGAGAATGCAAAACCATCGAGTGCGTGGGCGGTGATATGGATGAACTGGAGTAGGATCTGGTTCGCCGCCAATTCGACGTTGCCGAAATCACTCCCCAAAAACAGGAAAGAGACGAATATCGCCTCCAAAGAGATCGACCGGATCAGAATATCATTTCCAATCGAGGCGAAGCGACGCAATCGCACGATATCGAAGACACGCGCTTTCTGGCGCCAGTAAGGACGTTTAAATGCACCGCGGCAAAGCCAAAGGGCCAGCCCAAAACCCGACCATTCGGCAAGGAAGGTCGCAAAGGCCACGCCTTCGACGCCCCAACCAAGCCCCAGCACAAACCAGAGATCGAGCACGATGTTGACCGCGTTCATCCAAAGCTGGATGACCAAAACAGCGCGCGTGCGTTCGGCAGCAATTAACCAGCCCGTGATCCCGAAAATCGCAATGGCCGCGGGCGAGGACCAAATGCGGATCGCCATATAGTCACGGGCGAGCGCTTCGACCTCTGCACTGGCCGGGGAAACGGCGAATGCCGCCCAAAAGACGGCTGCTTGCGCGGCGATCATTAGCAATCCCGCGCCGAACCCGATCATCAGCGCCCGCGCCAAAAGCGCGTCCGCCTCGGCCCGATCGCCTGCGCCCAACGCCTGACTGGTCAGGCCGACCGTGCCCATCCGAAGGAACCCGAAAATCCAGTACACCGCGCCCAGAATGATCGCGCCGATGCCAACGGCACCAATGGGAACGGGGTCGCCAATTTGGCCCACCACGCCGGTGTCCACGGCACCCAGAATAGGCACCGTCGCATTCGACAGAACGATTGGGACCGCAACGTTGAGAATGCGCCGATGGGTCAGTGGCGCGTCTGGAGCCGTCAGTTCAGCCATCCTTTGGCGGCATAAGGAAATGGCCTGTGGCCTGCGCGAACAGCTTTGAGCGATTGTCCTGCCACGCTTCGACATGGACCGACGCATAGCGACGGCCAGACCGATTGACGCGCGCCCGCGCGTAGGCGTCTCGCGGAAGACCGGTGCGCAAGTAATCGACGGTGAAATCAATCGTTTTGGGAAGACGCGGGAAGTTTTCCGGTTTGAGACCCTGAGGATCAAGAAGACCGTTTTCCAGTTCATCCCAGAGCATCGACCAGCTCAGCTCCATCACCGCCACAACCTCAAGGAAGGATGCGGTGGC
>JABSSC010000101.1 GCA_013214635.1 Paracoccaceae bacterium
CATCAATCAGCACCTGACCGCTGCTGGGGCGATGAAAGCGATACAGAAGTCGCAGCAATGTTGTTTTGCCTGCGCCGTTTGGCCCGACGACCCCCAAAACGCGACCGCCGTCCAGACTGAGGCTCGTTTCCCGCAAAACAAGCTCGCGGGCCGCCTTGGGGCGCCAGGACACGCCGCGCAATTCCAAGGCGCATCCTGGATTGTTGGCGTGGCCAGTGATCACAGGCCCATGCGCCGGGCTTGCGCGCCACCGCGCCGGGCGGGGGTTGCGGCCTCAAGCTCGATTGCATGTCCCGGTGCCGCGAGCGACGCCCTGATCAGACCGCAAAACGCCGAAACAGCAGGTGAATAGGCGCAAAACGGTCGTGCTTGGTCCAGTGCACGCGCGGCCTCAGACGCATAGTTTGCGTGGCCTGCCAACGCGCCAAGCCATTGCATATATCCGTACTGAGCCAGCGTTTTGGCTCGTGCGGGCGGAACATCCCCTATATCGAGTTGAAAGATCGTTCGTTCCAAAAGCATCGCGCCCTCCGCGCAAGGGGGCGTGTGCGTTTGGAAACCAGCGATGTCATCGGGCCTGAATGGTCCATCTCAGTCGCTCCGTCCCAGGGCACCCCGCCCAGGTTGAAGGTGTCTGCAGCGCCGAGGCGCCGGAGATGGCAGGTCTCCTGACTTGCGGGTCAAAGCTTTCCCAAACCTTCCCGGACGTCGTTGTCCAGTGGTCACGTTGGGGTCGCTCACCGCCTACAGTTGCGGGGGCAGTCACGGACTGGGTACCTTTCGGCGCCGCACCGTGTTCCCTTTTCATCTCATTGGCTGTGCGCCGTTGAGAACCATCGCGGTCACACAACGTCGATTCCGACCACGGGTCAAGACAGTTTCCGACGTCAACACGCGTTGACACGACAGATGGCTAAAAAAACGTCTGCGGATCGATATCGATGCTGAGACGAAGGTTGGCGGGCAGTTTGAATTGCCGTGCCCACGCGGCGAGCGCGGGTTGGAGAGGCGCGGTCTTGTCCGCCTTTACCAAGAGCCGCACGCGGTGGCGTCCTCTGATGCGGGCAATCGGAGCTGGCGCGGGGCCAAAGACCTGCGCACCGACGCGGCGCAGGGGTTCGTCGCTGCGGGCCATTTCCGTGCCCAGATCAAAGACCGCTTGCACATCGGGTGATGACAGCACGACACCTGCCAAACGCCCGAACGGCGGCATACCCACGGCACGACGCTCGGCCGCTTCGGCTTGCCAAAACGCCTCTTCATCGCCGCCGAGTATTGCTTGGATGACGGGATGCTCTGGCTGATAGGTTTGTAAAAGCGCCACGCCGGCCTTTTCCGCGCGCCCGGACCGCCCTGCCACCTGCCGCATCAGTTGAAACGTACGTTCCGCTGCGCGCAGGTCAGAGCCCTGAAGTCCAAGGTCGGCGTCAATGACCCCGACAAGCGTCAAGTTGGGGAAATTGTGCCCCTTGGCGACGATTTGTGTGCCGATGACAATATTGGCACCTCCGTTCGCAATATCCTCCACGGCCTCTTTCAGCGCGCGGGACGACCCAAAGAGGTCTGAAGACAGGATTGCAACGCGCGCACCGGGAAACAGCTCGGCCGTTTCCTCTCCCAATCGTTCGACACCCGGACCGACCGGTGCAAGACGCCCATCAACCCCGCAGCTTGGACAAACATTTGGGACCGGTTTGGTTGCACCACATTGATGGCAAACGAGCCGCTTTAGGAACCGATGCTCGACCATGCGCGCGTCGCATTCGTCGCAACCGATTTGATGGCCGCAGGCCCTGCAAAGAGTGACAGGCGCATAGCCGCGCCGGTTCAGAAACAACAGGCTTTGTTCCCCGGCATTCAACCGGGTTCGAACCTCGCGCGCCAATTCCTCGGATATCCAGCGACCGGCCGGCAAAGCCTCGGCGCGCATATCGATCGCCGCCATTTCAGGCATTTGCGCCGCACCAAAACGACGGGTCAGGTCGAGACGACGGTATTTCCCGGACTGCGCGTTGACCCAGCTTTCCAGCGAGGGTGTTGCAGAGGCCAGAATGACCTGCGCGCCCGCGAGCGATGCGCGCAAGACCGCCATGTCACGGGCATTGTAGAGCACACCATCCTCTTGTTTGTAGGAGGTGTCGTGTTCCTCATCGACCACGATCAGACCGAGGTCGCGGAAAGGAAGAAACAAGGCCGAGCGCGCGCCGACGACCAATTGCGCGCCTCCCTCTCCCACCATTTTCCACACTCGACGCCGGGTGGTCATGGTCACGCCCGAATGCCACTCCGCAGGCTGCGCGCCGAACCGTTTCTCGACGCGCGTCAGAAACTCTGATGTCAGGGCGATCTCCGGCAACAGCACAAGGGCTTGTCGCCCCTGTGCGAGGCATTCAGCAACCGCTTCAAGGTAAACCTCGGTCTTTCCCGATCCCGTCACACCGCGCAAAAGAGATGTGCCATAGGTTTTGGACGCGATCCCTTTCCGCAACACTTTCGCCGCCGCATCTTGTTCGGCAGTCAGATCATATTCGGAATGGCCGGGACTGAGCCTTGGGAAGGGAAGATCGCGGGGCGTGTTTTCTTCCAGAACGGCCCCCTGCTTTACCAATCCTTTGACGACAGAGCTTGTGACGCCAGACGCCTCTGCCAGTTCATTCAGCGTATAGGACAGACCCCCAATGTCCTGCAGCGTCTCCAACACGCGCCGCCGCGCATCTGTCATGCGATCGGGGGTTACGTTCCCCAAGCGATAGACTTTCTGCATCGACGGGGGATTGCCTAGCCCGGGCGACCGCGTCGCCAACCGCAACATTGCGGGCATGGGGGTGAGCGTATAGGCGGCTGCACGGGTCAGAAATTCGCGGATGCCGCCACTTATCGGCGCAGCATCAAGAACCCGAAGAACGCTGCGAACTTTCTTGAGGTCGTACCCCCCCTCGCCCGGGCCCCAGACGACGCCCATCACTTTGCGAGGTCCAAGCGGGACCTCCACAAATGCCCCCAAAAAACACCCGCCTTCGGGTGCTTTGTAATCCAAGGGTCGATCAATGGGTTGAGTTGTCAGGACACCAATCAGCGCCCCTTCTTCGAAGAAGGTCAGATCCTGATCAACACTGTTGGTGTGGCGGTCCATCGTGGTCAACATCTGCCAAGTTGGGCCGGCCAACAAGGACCCTTGAGGTGATTTTTTTTCGCTCAACACCCGGGCTTTCCCCTGAACATATCCAGCCCAAAACCTGTGAATTCGCCAGCCTGGCTCAAATTCGTGCGGTTGTTGCCACAGCACCGCCCGATGTGATCCGTAGGACACCCTCGGGCCCGACGGCAGACAAAGGTCTGGACGACCCCCTCGTGGTTGGGGAAAAACAGGGCAGAAAATTCTTGGGCCGTGTGATATGGTCCCCTGCAAAAGGAAAACGGGGCAGGTATGAGTGAAAAATCGGCGATGGCCGAGGAACTGCGCAAGCGCATTCTGAAGGCACCGGATGCAATCCTGGAAGACACCGATGTGATGCGTGCGCTGGCCGCTGCGGGTGACCGTGCGCGCGGCGAAAATGTTGTGGATATGCGCGGGATCGCGATGGACCGTCTCGAAGCGCGACTCGACCGCTTGGAAGCCACCCATCAAACCGTCATTTCCGCCGCGTACGAAAACCTCAGTGGTACCAACCAAATCCACCGCGCCATCCTGACGATGATGGAACCGACGGACTTCGTTGACTTCGTCAAAACGCTCTGCGGCGAAGTTGCCCATATCCTGCGCGTGGACCGCGCGCGTCTGATCCTCGAAAGTCATCAGGACGATGGCAGCCCGGCGCTCTCGGGTCTCGATGGTGTCATGATGGTGGGTGAGCCCGGCTTTGTTCGCGATTACGTCACGCATGGCCGCGATATCTCACCCCGTCAGATCACATTGCGCAGCGTTCACCCCGAAGAGGGCGGCCTCTATGGGCCGAACGTTCATATCCAATCCGAGGCCTGCCTGATCATCGACCTTGGTGATGAACGCCTTCCCGGCATGCTGGCGCTTGGATCTTGCGACCCAGATGAGTTCTCGCCCAGCCAGGGCACGGACCTTTTGAGCTTCTTCGCCTCTGTGCTGGAATTGCACATGCGCCATTGGCTGGCGTGATCAGCCCCGCGCTCAACGACAGTCTCACCACGTGGCTGGCATCCATGTCAGCACTCAAAGCCGCATCGGACAACACGCTCCGAGCATATAGAACAGATGTTGAGGGGTTTCTCGCCTTTCTGCAGCAGCACTTGGGCGACACCCAAGGGCTGGCCGCACTTCGCGATCTCTCCAAATCGGATATGCGCGCATGGCTTGCTCATGAGAACGCACGTGGTGTTGCGCCGCGCTCAATCGCGCGCGCATTGTCAGCGGTGAAATCCTATGTCCGCTGGCTGTCTGAACGCGAGGGTTTTGATGCGACGACTGTTCTGTCGGTCAAAGCGCCGAAGTTTCAAAAGAAGCTCCCCCGCCCGCTCGACAAATCCGCCGCCCGCGCCGTGATCGATACGGTTGAGTTTCAGTCGCGGGAGGATTGGGTCGCACGGCGGGATGAGGCCGTGATCACTCTGCTTTATGGCTGTGGCTTGCGCATCTCAGAGGCTCTTGGACTGGATGGAGACGTCGTCCCGCTGGCGGGCGCTTTGCGGATTCTGGGCAAGGGCGGGAAAGAACGCGTCGTACCAGTCCTGCCAGCCGCGCGCGAAGCCGTGGACGCTTATGTGCGCGCGGCACCTTTCGAGATCACCGCTAGCGAACCATTGTTTAGGGGAACGCGTGGGGGGCGTCTCAGCCCGCGCGTCGTGCAAAAAGTCATGGCGCAAACCCGGGCCCAGCTGGGTTTACCGGCGACTGCCACGCCCCATGCCATGCGCCATTCCTTTGCAACGCACCTGTTGGCGGCGGGCGGAGATCTGCGTGCGATCCAAGAGCTTTTAGGTCATGCCTCGCTCTCCACAACTCAGGCTTACACGGCGGTCGATACGGCCCGACTTATGGAAGTCTATGAAGCGGCGCACCCCAAAGCCAGTGGCACAGGGGCGCGCCGAAGCTAGCCGTGTTATCCACCAAGCGCGGTGTTGCAACGCCCGCAAACACCGGGATGTGCATGTAGGCCCACATCAGGCAGAATTTTCCAGCACCGCTGGCATTTCTCACCCTCGGCCTTCTCGAACACCACGCCAACCCCTTCGATTTCGGGCAGACGGAAGGCTTCGGCCGGCGCGGGATCGCCGGACAGCACAAGTCCGGACGTGATGCACAGATCGTCCATCTCAATGGTCTTCAGCAATGCGCGCAGATCGTCGTCTTCGACATGCACAACCGGCGCAGCCTCAAGTGATGACCCGATGACTTTGTCCTGACGCTGGATCTCCAGTGCCGCCGTCACAACGCGACGCACGGTGCGGATGCGGGAAACCGCATCGGCAAGGTTATCGTTGCGCCATGAGGCAGGCGTGTCCGGGATGTCGGTCAGGTGGATCGAACTGTCATCCCCAGGGAACCGTTCAAGCCAAACCTCTTCCATCGTGAAGACCAAGATCGGCGCGAGCCAAGTGGTCAGGCGGTGGAACAGGATATCGAGCACGGTGCGTGCGGCAGCGCGCCGTTCGGTCGGACCATCGCAATAAAGCACGTCCTTGCGGATATCGAAGTAGAAGGACGACAGATCAACTGTCGCGAAGTTGAAAACCGCAGAATAGACGCCCTGGAAATCGTAGGCCGCATAGCCTTCGCGCACGACCGTGTCGAGTTCGGCCAGACGGTGCAGAACCCACTTTTCAAGGTCTGGCATATCGGCTGCATCGACGCGGTGATCGTCCGAAAACTCCGAGAGATTGCCCAAAAGGAAGCGCATCGTGTTGCGCAAACGACGATAGCCGTCTGCAACCCCTTTCAGGATTTCCGGCCCGATGCGTTGGTCTGCGGTATAGTCGGACTGAGCCACCCAGAGACGCAGAATGTCTGCGCCGTACTGTTTGACAACCTGCTCGGGCACGATGGTGTTGCCGAGCGACTTGGACATCTTGTTGCCCTTCTCGTCCAGCGTAAACCCGTGTGTCAGCACGCCTCGGTAGGGTGCGCGGCCATTGGTTCCGCAGGACTGAAGCATCGATGAATGGAACCACCCACGATGCTGGTCGGTGCCTTCGAGATAGAGATCCGCCATCCCGTCATCCGACCCATCCTCACGGTCGCGCAGGACAAACGCGTGGGTCGAACCGCTATCGAACCAAACGTCCAAGATATCGAACACCTGCTCGTAGTCGTCAGGGTTGTAGTCGTTCCCGAGGAAGCGTTCTTTCGCGCCATCGGCATACCACGCATCCGCGCCTTCAGCTTCGAACGCCTCCAACACGCGGGCATTCACAGCTTCGTCGCGCAGGAGAAAGTCGTCACTATCGGGCAACTCGCCCTTTTTGACGAAGCAGGTCAACGGCACACCCCAGGCACGTTGCCGCGACAAAACCCAGTCAGGTCGCGCTTCGATCATCGAATGCAGGCGGTTCCGCCCGGTCTGCGGGGTCCAAGTTACAAGCTCATCGATTGACCGCAGAGCACGTTCGCGGATTGTCGTGCCCAGTTGATCCTTGCCATCGCCGACTTCACGATCGATGGCCGCAAACCATTGTGGTGTATTGCGGAAGATCAGGGGCGCTTTCGACCGCCAGGAATGCGGGTACGAGTGCTTGAGCCGCCCGCGAGCGATCAGGGCCTTGCTGTCGAGCAGGGATTGGATGACGCGCTTGTTTGCATCGCCTTCCTTGCCCTTGTGGTCCATGATTTTCGCGCCCCCGAAAAGCGGGAGTTCGGCACGGTACGATCCGTCTTCGAGCACGTTGTGGGTCATTTTGAGCCCGTGGCGCACGCCGAGGATAAAGTCGTCGGCACCGTGGCTGGGCGCAGTATGAACGAACCCTGTTCCGGCCTCGTCCGTTACGTGCTCGCCCGGCAGCATGGGAACGTCATAGTCCCACTCACCCTCGCCACCCTCGATCTCACGGAACGGGTGCGCGCAAACGAGAAGATCAAGCTGATCTGCTGTCACATCGCGCAAACGGCGAAACATTGTCGTGTCCAGACGCGCCTGTCCCATGACTTCTTCGGCAAGATTGTCAGCCAAAAGATACCGATCACCGATACGGGCCCAGCATTCCTCGGGCCGTCCAATGACTTCGTACAGCCCATAGGAGAGGTCTGGGTTAAACGCGATGGCGCGGTTCGACGGGATTGTCCAAGGCGTCGTTGTCCAGATCACGACATCCACACCACGCAGGTCGGACCGTGCACCAGTCTTTTCGACCGCACTGACGACGGGGAATTTCACCCAGATCGTGTGGCTTTGATGATCGTGATATTCGACCTCGGCCTCAGCCAGCGCGGTTTTTTCCACTGGTGACCACATCACGGGCTTCGACCCCTGATAAAGTGTGCCGTTCATGAGGAACTTCATGAATTCTTCGGCGATCACGCGTTCAGCGTGATAATCCATCGTCAAATAGGGCTTTTCCCATTTGCCGGTCACGCCGAGCCGCTTGAACTCCTCACGCTGGATATCAATCCAGCCTTCCGCAAACTTCCGGCATTCCTGCCGAAGCTCGGTCACGGGCACGTCGTCCTTGTTGCGGCCTTTCTGGCGGTACTGCTCTTCGATCTTCCATTCGATAGGAAGGCCGTGGCAGTCCCAACCGGGGATGTAGCGTGCATCGCGGCCCATCATCTGCTGGCTACGCACCACCATATCCTTGAGGATCTTATTCAGCGCGTGCCCGATGTGCAGGTGGCCGTTGGCATAGGGAGGACCGTCGTGCAGCGTGAATGACGCGCGCCCCTCTTTCTCGCGAAGGCGATCATAGACGCCGATGTTTTCCCAGCGCGCCAGCCAATCGGGCTCGCGCTTGGGCAATCCCGCCCGCATGGGGAAATCGGTCTTTGGCAGGTTCAGTGTGTCTTTGTAATCGGGGGTGTCTGCGCACATGGGATCAGTTCCGGATGATCGGTCTTTGTCTGGATGAATGGCGGGCTCTCGACGCCCATTACCCGGCCGCTGGAATGATTACAGCGCCGGGCCGGTAATTCGTGCAATGATCGCAACACCGTCAAACATGCTCGCGCTTATAGGCCGGGCGCGGGGCGGGGTAAAGCGGCTGATTTTGGGCCGATTACACGCGAAAATGTGCATCGCAGACTGTACGATACCGTTGACCATGCATCGGCTGACACGGTGCTAGTCGGATGCGTCCTTGCTGGACGAAAAGAGCCCGGTCAGCGCGGACTTGACGACAGACGTCACAGACGGGCGTGGCTCGGCATGAAATGGCATGGGACGGCAGACTTCCATTGCCGCCACGCCGACCCGCGCCGTGAGAGCGCCATTTATGACGCCTTCACCGAACCGGCGCGAAACGCGCGACAGGACCCCGCCCCCGGCGACCGATCCAATCAGATCGTCGCCAACGGCCATCGCGCCTGTGGCCAGCAGATGGGTCATCACCGCTCTGGTCAGGCGCCACGCACTGAGTGTCCCGCCGCGCCCACCGTATACTTCCGCGATCCGTCGGATCATTCGCAAGTTCGCGGTCAGCGCCACGACAACATCTGCCAAAGCAAGCGGAACGAGCGCGGTTACCGCTGCAACCTGACGGGCAGCTGCTTCGACCTCGGCGCGCGCAGCGCGATCGAGCGGCGCGAGAAGTGTGGTTTCCGTCAAATCCAGAACTGTGGTGCCGTCGAACGACTCCGCCACGCGTTCGCTCAGTGCCGCTTCCCCCCAGCGTTGATCACTACGCCCGGAATAGAGCTTGGCCAGGCGGTCGGAGGCATGGCGCGCGGCGGCAAGATCATCCGCCTCACGCGCTTTGCGCACCTCTTCCTGAATATCGCCAACGCGCGACAAGCGGGCGAGCGCGGCCATTTCCCGGACGGCAATAATGACGCAAACGCCGAGGAAAAGAGCCAGCAGGCCCAATGCGGCATACCCCACATAGAGATTGCGCGTGACGAGTGACGTGACAAAGTCCCACGCTGCGACGGACAGCGCAAAAGTCATCAGTGCGAGCAGGAGCCGCCAGAACCATTTTGACAGGCGGCTGGGCTTGCGTGCGGCAATCGCCGCAACGGCCTGCATCGCAGCGCCTTCGGCGGCCAGCATATCCGGGACCGGCGCTGCCTCTGCCGGGCTTTCAAAGCGTTCCGCATCATCTTCGATCAGCAAGGGTGATTTGGACGTCGTCATAGCCGATCTCCGATCAAAAACTCCGCCGCCCGATCCAGCCGAATATGGGGCGGACCATCCCCTGGGCGTAGGTTCATCACGGGTGGCGCAAACTTCATCGCAGAGTAATCTGCGTCCAGCCACTCCGGCGCTCCTGACCGCGCAGGCGACAAAAGTTGTGCTGGATCATCGGGCAACGCGCCGGGATAGGCCGCTGCGCGCTTACCGCTCGATGCAAGGATCCCGCGAACAACACCGACTTCTGACCCGTTATGGTCGACTTTGTCCTCTGTCGTTGCTCGAAAAGCTGCCAGCGTCAGCGCCTCAGTCTTGGCACCCGCAAATTCGGCGCGCTGCTTGGCGTCGGCAACCATGGCCTCAACGATTGCTGCCAGTTGCGCGTGTTGCTCATGATGCAGATGGTCTGCTTTTGTCGCCGCAAACAAAATGCGTTCGACCCTCTTGCCGCGCAAAAGCTGGCTAAGGAACGCGTTCCTTCCGGGCCGAAAGGCCGTCAGCGTTTCACCCATCGCGCGGCGCAGGTCCTCCAGCGCTTCGGGGCCATTGTGTATGGCCTCCAGCACATCGACCAGCACGACTTGCCGATCAATCCGCGCGAAATGATCGCGGAAAAACGGCCGGACGACTTTGGAACGATACGCATTGTAGCGCCGTTCAAACTGACGCCAAAGGCTGTCACGCGTTGCGCCCGCTTGACCCGGCAGCGGCGCAAATGTGAGCGCAGGGGACCCTTCCAGATCACCGGGCAAAAGAAACCGCCCCGGAGCGCAATCGGAAAAACCGGCCTCGCGCAAGGCGCGCAGGTATTCGGTAAATGTTCCAGCAAGCGCTTGCGCTTTCTGCTCATCAAGCGTCGCGGAAGTATCAATATCCCTGGTCAACTCAAGGAATGGGTGCGCCAGTTCCCTTTGTTCCATGCGCGCCAGCGTTTCCGCTGACCATGTCGCAAAGTCCTTGTCGAGCAAGGCGAGGTCGAGCAGCCACTCACCGGGATAATCCACGATATCGACGTGGACGGTTCGCGGCCCGGTGAACCCGCTTAACATTCCGCCGCCGCGCACCTTGAATGATAGCCGCAGTTCGCTGATTGACCGCGTGCTTTCCGGCCATTCAGGCGTCGGGCCGGTTAATTTGGCGAGGTGTGTTTCAAAATCGAAGCGAGGGACCGTGTCATCCGGCTGGGGTTGCAGAAACACCGCTTCAATCCGCCCCAAACGCTCAGCCGCCAAACCCGGCATACGCCCGCGGTCCAGCATGTTGGCAACCAGAGACGTTATAAAGACGGTCTTGCCTGAGCGGGACAGACCCGTGACGCCCAGCCGCAAGACCGGCTCAAAAAAAGCCTCCGACACGGTGTCTGCCGCGGCTTCAACGCCACGGGTCACCCGGTCAGCAATGTCATTCAGTATCACGCGTCGCTCGTCCCATTTGTTGTCAGATCACATAAGGATGGCCGGGCCGCTTCGCCAGCCCTGTTGCCGGAGCCACGGCTTGACGGTATGGCGAGGCATGCCTCGTTATGCGCTCAAAGTTGAATATCATGGTGGTCCGTTTTCCGGCTGGCAGCGGCAGGATGACCATCCTTCGGTCCAGGGCGCGATTGAAGCCGCGCTGGCCAAGATTGACCCTACGGCGGGCAGCATCGCAGCCGCTGGGCGCACCGATGCTGGTGTGCACGGAGCAGGACAAGTCGCCCATTGCGACCTTGCACAAATCTGGGATCCTTTTCGGCTCAGCGAGGCGTTGAACTATCACCTTAAACCTTCGCCTGTCGCCATTCTGGCGGCCGCACAGGTCTCTGACGACTGGCACGCCCGGTTCAGTGCGGTGGAGCGACGGTACCTTTACCGGATCGTGTGCCGCCGGGCACCGATGACGCATGAAGCGGGCCTTGTCTGGCGGCGCAACCACCCGCTCGATGCCGTCGCCATGCATGAGGCCGCGCAGGCACTGGTGGGCAAGCATGACTTTACGACATTCCGCTCCACCATGTGCCAGGCAGCCAGCCCGGTGAAAACCCTTGATCAAGCTACAGTCGAAGCCGTCGCGCGCCATGACGGGTTCGAGGTCCGCTGCCGTTTCCGCGCGCGCAGCTTTCTTCACAACCAGGTTCGCAGTTTCGTCGGCACGCTCGAACGGGTTGGTGCCGGGAAATGGTCCGCAGCCGATGTCGCAGAGGCTTTACAAGCCGCTGATAGAAGTCGCTGCGGGCCCGTGGCACCGCCTGAGGGCCTGTATCTGACCAGCGTCGGGTATCCGGAAGACCCGTTTGAAGAGACGACGTCGTGAGTTTCACGCGATATGCAATCTACGCCGCGCCGGACGGTGCGCTCGGCGCATTGGGCGCGGCCTGGCTGGGCTGGGATGCCGCTGCAGCCGCATCTTGCGCGCACCCAAACGTGCCCGGCTTGATGGCATCTGTGGCCGAGATAACGGCGACACCGCGCAAATACGGGTTTCACGGCACGCTCAAGCCGCCCTTTCGGCTTGCCGAGGGGAAAACGCCAGAACAGCTTGAGGCCGCGTTGGACACGTTCGCGGCTCAGACCGCCGCTGTCGCACTGGAAAGCCTCGCCACGGCCCGACTAGGCAACTTCATTGCGATGATCCCAACAGGTCCCACCGACGCACTTTCCGATCTGGCGGGCAAAATCGTGCGGGAATTCGATGGGTTTCGCGCGCCCGCTACACCGGAAGAGATCGCAAAACGTCGAAAATCCAGGCTGACAGCGCAGCAGGACGCGAACCTTTTGGCATGGGGATATCCTTATGTCTTTGACGCGTTCCGGTTTCACCTCACTCTGTCCGGGCAGCTCGATGAGAATGTGGCGAAAGACACAATCCAAAAACTGGCACCGCTGTTCGATCCCCTCGCAAAGCCCTTTATTTTAAGGGATCTTGCGCTTTTTGGAGAATTTGAAGGGAAACAGTTCCACGTAGTTAACCGGTTTCTGTTGCGCGGTTAGAAACGGCTCGGCCCCCAAACAGCGCCCAAATTACCCCTCCTATGCCTTAGTCGTGCCTGCATTCGACGCGAAAACAAGGTCAACAAAGGTTT
>JABSSC010000102.1:0-9565 GCA_013214635.1 Paracoccaceae bacterium
GCGCGGTCCGCCCCGACGCACTATGAACGGGTTAGCCCGCCTTTGCGACCGCGCGCTTTGCCATAACCTTGACGAGGTTGGCGCGATACGCCCCATCTCCGTGCAAGTCCGACAGCATATCGCCCGCATCCACGTCCGTGTAATCAAGGGCGCTTTCGGAAAACTGGCCTGACAGCGCGTTTTCCATACCCTCATGCCGGAACACCCCGTCGGCTCCAGCGCCCGTGACTGCCACGCGCACGGAACCGCCACTTTCCGCCACGAACACCCCGGCCATGGCATAGCGCGATGCAGGGTTTGGGAATTTGGCATAGGCCGCCTTTGAAGCCAGCGGGAACCGGATTGCCGTGATGATCTCATCGTCTTCAAGGGCGGTCGTAAACATCCCCTCAAAGAAATCATCCGCTGCGATCTCACGCTTTGACGTGATGACGGTGGCGCCGAGGCCAAGAACCGCCGCCGGGTAGTCAGCAGCGGGATCGTTGTTGGCCACCGATCCGCCAATGGTGCCCATGTGGCGCACCGCGGGATCACCGATCCCGCCAGCAAGCTTGGCCAATCCTGGCAGTTTCGCGTTGACCGTCGGATCTGCGGCAACCTCGGCATGGGTCGTTGCCGCCCCAATGGTCAGCGCGTCGCCGTCGTCATCCACACCAACCATTCCGGGAATAGCGCGAATGTCGACAAGGTCAGAAGGCGCGGCAAGGTGCTGCTTCATTGTTGGCAGCAACGTCTGACCGCCAGCCAGGACTTTGCCGTCTTCGGCCCCCGAAAGTGCCGAAACTGCATCCGCAACCGAAGAGGGCTTGTGGTAATTGGTATCGTACATCTCTGTCCCTCCTTATTCCGCAGCCATTGCAGGTTTGACCGCTTGAAGTGCGGCCCACACCTTGGACGGCGTGGCCGGCATATCCAGATCGTTGTTGCCGATTGCATCCGTGATCGCGTTGATCACCGCCGGAGGCGACCCAATTGCCCCGGCTTCGCCGCAGCCCTTGATACCCAGCGGATTAAGCGGCGACGGCGTGCTGTTGTGGTCGAGCGTGTAGCTCGGCACGTCATCGGCGCGCGGCATGGCGTAATCCATGTAGGACGCCGTCAAGAGCTGCCCGCTTTCGTCATGCACCACGCCTTCCAGCATGGCCTGACCGATGCCTTGAGTGACACCGCCGTGCACCTGACCTTCGACGACCATCGGATTGATGATCGTACCAAAGTCATCGACCGCAGTGAACTTTACGATCTCGGTGACGCCCGTGTCGGGATCGACCTCAACCTCGCAGATCAGCGCACCCGACGGGAACGAGAAGTTCACAGGATCAAAGAACGCCGTTTCCTTCAGGCCCGGCTCCATCCCTTCCGGCAGGTTGTGCGCGATATACGCAGCAAGACCAATCTCGTGCCACGCCATCTTCTTGTCCGTGCCCGCGACTTTGACTTCGCCATTTTCGATGACAAGATCGTCTTCGCTGGCCTCAAGCGTGTGGGCCGCGATCTTTTTGGCCTTTGCCTCGACCTTGTCGAGCGCCTTCATGATTGCGGACATGCCCACCGGACCGGAACGTGAGCCATAGGTGCCCATGCCGAACTGAACCTTGTCGGTGTCACCATGGATCACCTGCACGTTGTCGATCGGCACGCCGAAACGATCCGCTGCGAGTTGCGCAAAGGTGGTCTGGTGGCTCTGACCGTGGCTGTGGCTTCCGGTCAGGATTTCGATCGTGCCGACCGGGTTCACGCGCACTTCGGCGCTTTCCCAAAGACCAACAGCGGACCCCAGCGACCCAACAGCCGCCGACGGGGCGAGGCCACACGCCTCTACAAAGGTTGAATAGCCGATGCCGCGCAGTTTGCCGCGTGACGCAGCCTCGGCCTTGCGGGCCTCGAACCCTGCAACATCAGCTTCCTTCTGCGCCATATCCAAGAGCTTGTGATAGTCGCCGCTATCATACTGGAGGATAACCTCAGTTTGATACGGGAACTCGTTGATGAAGTTCTTGCGACGCAACTCGGCGGGATCCATTCCCATCTCGCGCGCGGCGGTCTCCATCATCCGCTCGATGGTATAGGTCGCCTCGGGCCGACCTGCACCGCGATAGGCATCAACCGGCGCCGTGTTGGTGTGCACAGCTTTGACGTTGCCGTAGATCGCCGGCATGTCATAGCAGCCCGACAACAGCGTGCCGTGCAGATATGTTGGGGTCACCGTCGCGAAGAGCGAAACATAGGCACCGATATTGGCGATCGTGTCGGTTTTGAACGCCACAATCCGCCCATCGGCGTCAAAACCCATCGTCGCCTTGGTCACGTGGTCGCGCCCGTGCGCGTCCGTCAGGAATGCCTCCGTGCGGTCCGACGTCCATTTGACCGAACGGCCCGTCTTCATCGACGCCCAGAGGCAGGTAATTTCTTCGGGATAGATGTAGATCTTGGAGCCGAAACCGCCGCCGACATCCGGCGCAATCACGCGCAGCTTGTGCTCGGGCGCGACGTTGTAAAACGCGCTCAGCACCAGCCGTGCCACATGCGGGTTCTGAGACGTGGTGTAGAGCGTATAGTGATCCTCGGCCTCGTCATAAATCGCGACTGCCGAGCGTGGCTCCATCGGGTTCGGGCTCAGACGGTTGTTCACCATCTCCAACTCGGTCACGTGATGCGCATTGGCGAGGCCTGCATTCGCCTTGGCTTCATCCCCGATTTCCCAGTCATAGATCATGTTTCCAGGCACGTTCTCGTGCACCTGCGCTGCGCCATCGTTCAACGCGTCGCCTGTGAAAACCGTTGCGGGCAGCTCTTCGTAATCCAGCTCAACCGCTTCTGCCGCCGCACGTGCTTGTGCCTGTGTCTCAGCGACAACGATGGCAATCGCATCACCGACATAGCGGCCATAGGTCGTCACCATCGGGTTCCACACGCCGCAATTCATCGGGCTACCGTCCTTGGAGGTGATCGCCCAACCGGTGATCATGTCACCAATCCCGTCTTCCTTCATTTCGGGACCTGTATGAATGGCAATCACGCCCTCCATCGCCAACGCCGCGTCGGCATTGATGCCGTTGATTTTGGCATGCGCCACCGGGCAGCGCACGAATGCGGCGTATGCCTGATTTTCGGTGCGAATATCGTCGGTGTACTTGCCCTTACCCGTAATGAACCGCTTGTCTTCTTTGCGCTTTACGCGCGCGCCAATTCCGTCGCTCATCTCAGTCCTCCCTTATTCCGCAGCTTTCGACATACCGGCCATTTCGGCGGCGGCATCTTCGATAGAGCGGACGATGTTATGGTAACCGGTGCAGCGGCAAATATTGCCTTCAAGCTCTGCCCGTATTGCGTCTTCGGTCAATGTTTTGCCCTCGGCCTGATACCGGTTCACGATATCAATGCCGGCCATGATCATGCCAGGCGTACAAAAGCCGCACTGAAGGCCATGGTTGTCGTTGAAGGCCCGCTGCATCGGGTGCAGATCACCGCCAGTGCTAACCCCTTCCACGGTTGTCACGTTCGCTCCGTCCAAAGACACAGCCAGAGCGGTACAGGATTTTACGGCCGTGCCATCGACATGAACGACGCAGGCCCCACACTGGCTGGTGTCACAGCCGACATGGGTCCCGGTCAGGCGTAAATCCTCGCGCAAAAAATCCGACAGCAGAGTGTTATCTGAAATGTCGCGTGTTACGGCTTTGCCATTCACCGAAACGGTGATCGTTGTCATAGCTTCCTCCCATCGTAGCATTTGTTGCTACTGAATTATTGATGTCCCGGACGTTGGGTCGGGGGTGGCGATACTCAGAGCCTATAGCGCCTACGTCACAAGGCAAGCGTTTGGTTCGAAAAAAGAACCAATCAAACGGGAAACCGCGCATCCGCGCCCAGCGCTTCCGTAAGGTCATGCAAACTGTCCAACGAATGGCAGGCGTGAAATCCATCCACGATTGGCAGTAACGTGCGCGCGCCGCCTGCCAGGGGCTCGAACCCGTCATAGCGCAACAGAGGATTGAGCCAAAGAAACTGTTTGCTTGAACGCGACAGCCGCTCGGCAGCATTGGCCAACACGCTCAGATCGCCACGTTCAAGCCCATCCGTGATCAAAAGAACGATCGCGCCTCGCCCCAAGACGCGGCGCGACCACGCCTTGTTGAATCGATCCAAAGCCGCCCCGATCCGCGTGCCACCTTCCCAGTCCGTGACTTCTTGTCCCACCAATGCAAGCGCCAGATCCGGGTCGCGCTTTCCCAAACCGCGCGTCACGTTGGTCAGTTCTGTTCCAAAGGTGAACGCGTGGACGGTGCCCCAGTTTGGTTTTCGGGCGTGTGACAGCGCATGGAGATACCGCATCATCATGCGCGAATAGACCGACATCGAGCCTGACACGTCACAGATCGCCACGAGGTCGGGGCGCCGCGGAACCGGCGCCTGACGCGGAATTTCAATGATCTCCCCACCTCTCCGCACCGCTTTGCGCACGGTGGCCGCACGATCAGCACGGCCTTGTGATGGATGCGCCCGCAACCGGCGCCCCGGCATCGGCTGAACCGGCAAGGTCAGACCGGAGATTGCCCGCTCGGCTTCGGCCATTTCCTCGGCGCTCATCTGCTCGAAGTCCTTGCGCCTCAAGACAACGTTTTCTGACCAACTAAACGCTGCATCCTGCACAATCTCTTCGCGCGGGGCGACGGGGTCGCGCGCCTTGTCGCGCCTTGACAGCGCGTTTTCAGCACGACGCGCCGCAGCCTCGGGCGCCCGCGGGGGCGTATCGTCGCGGAGTTCGGGCGACAGCATATGCATGATCGATTCCAGAAACTCCGGATCGCGCCAGAACATCCCGAAAACCTGATGGAACACGTCTAGATCGGCCGCTCGCGTGATCAGTGTCCCCCGCAGCGTGGCATAGAAATCCTCACGGTTTCCGAACCCTGTCGCTTCAACCGCCTGTATTGCGGTTTCCACCTGCGCCGTGCCCACCTTGACCCCGGCTTTCCGCAGGGCGCGCGTAAAGTGCAGGATGTTATCGACAAGCCTGCCGTCAGCCAGTTCGGTCACGATGCTTTGGCCAACGCCACCTTTGCCTCATTCAGCAAACGCGTCGCCTCAGCCCCGGAAATCTTGGCGATATCGTCTTGATACTTCAGAAGCGCACCCATCGTATCGGTCAACAGGTCCGGAGACAGCGCCACGGCGTCCAACGCCACCAGGCACCGCGCCCAATCAATGCTTTCCGCGACACCGGGCGCCTTGAAAAGGTCTTGCCCCCGCAACGCATGAACAAAGGCCACAACCTCGCGCGAAAGCGTTTCTGTTGCGCCCGGTACACGGGCCTGAAGGATAGCAAGTTCACGATCAAACGCCGGATAGTCGACCCAATGATAAAGACACCGCCGCTTCAGCGCATCATGCACCTCGCGCGTGCGGTTCGAGGTCAGGACGACAATCGGCGGCTCCTGAGCCGAGACTGTTCCGATCTCAGGGATTGTGACCTGAAAGTCCGACAGCACCTCAAGAAGGAATGCCTCAAACGGTTCGTCCGTCCGGTCCACTTCGTCGATCAGCAGAACAGGTGGACCCTCGGCGTGTGGCTCCAATGCCTCCAACAGCGGCCGCCGGATCAAGAACTCATCCGAAAACAGCTCGCTTTGAAGCGCACCACGATCGGCTTGCCCCGCAGCTTCCGCCGTCCGCACCGCGATGATTTGCCCGGCAAAGTTCCACTCATAAAGCGCCGAAGAGACATCGAGCCCTTCGTAGCATTGCAAACGTATCAGCCGGCGTCCCAGCATTGCGGCCACGGCTTTGGCAATTTCCGTTTTGCCGGTGCCCGCCTCACCTTCCAGAAAGATCGGTTTTTGCAGGGTCAGACCAAGGTAGCAGATCGTCGCTAGGTCGCGACCACACACGTAGTTCTGAGAGGCCAATAACTCTAACGTATGATCGATACTGTCCGGCGCGTTGCTCACTGGGTGCTCCCTCATGTCGACTACTCTGTTTGTAGTTGCCGGCACAAAAGAGTCCATGCAGGACACAAAAGACCGCTGGTCCGGCTGCGATCTGACGGAGCGCAGGTCGGCGTGCCCAAATGGGCAGCGCGCCGATTACCCTCGACCCAGTCGCTTTGCGATTTCTGTGATATGGGCGGGGCCGACCTCACAGCAACCGCCGACGATTTCGGCACCGCGTTCGATCCAGCCATCCGCATAATCCGCATACTCAACCGGGCCTAAGTCCTTGCGCGCCTGCAAACCCTCGACCGCGCTGTCCGCTTTGAGGAAATACGTCTCGATGCGTTCGAAACCGTTGGCATAGGCACCGAAAGGCACGCCAAGGGTCCCGAGGACGCCAAGCCCCTGCAAAATCGCCTCCGGGCGCGAGCAGTTCAAAAGGATCGCGTCAGGCGCTGTCTCCGCTACGACGGGTGCAAGATCGGCCAAGGCATCGCCCGACCGCAGTTTCGTCCCGTCACTGTCATCAACCGTCAGGGCGAGCCAGACCGGGCGCCCCTGCCCAACCGTGCCCTGCAGCGCGCCTTTGGCCTGTTCGACCGAGGCGATGGTTTCGATCAGAAACAAATCGACATAATCGCGCTGAACTCCACAAATCTCAGCATAGAGTTCAGCCGCTCTTGCGGCCTCTGGCGCGCCTTCGTGGCTATAAGACCACCCCAGGGGCCCCAACGCGCCAGCAACACGCCCCGCCCCATGCGCATCGCGCGCGGCACAAGCCAGCTGGCACGCCTTGCGATGCAAGTCTTCGAACAAATGCTCAAGATCATGCGGCCCAAGCCGGTCACGATGAATGGCATAGGTGTTCGCCGTCGCAATATCGGCACCGGCTTCAAAATACTCGGCGTGCACCTCGGTCACCAAATGCGGGTGATCCATCATGATCTTTGTGGACCAAAGTCCCGTAGGCGTGTCGGTCGTTCGGGCCACGAGCTCTTGCCCCATCCCTCCATCGAGAAGCGTCACCGTCATTTGCAATTTCCCCCCCAAAGGCGCCGCGCGACCGCATTTGGCCAAGCTTTCCGCCGCATAATGGCTTCAAACGCCGTGATCCAGTGAAAGTTTGCGGCCCGCCGCGATCCGCCCAAGCGCTGCATTGCCACAAACCGCGTGGCGCGATTGACTGGTGATCGGGGATGAGCTAGCGCAGGAAGCACTCCAGAGACCAGCCAAGGGGCCAAAAGCCGTGCTCGATAAGCTCCGATCATCGATCCGAAAAACCTTTGGCTTGGGTTCCGCGCGCCGCCACGACATCTCGGAATTGCCAGAAGACTTTAACCCGTCGGCCTATCTGTCGCTGAACTATGACTTGCAGTTGTCGGGCGAGAACCCATTCGAACACTATCTGTCGCGGGGCAAGGCCGAAAACAGGCGCTACAAGCCCAGCTATGCGCAAGATGGACTTGTTACGATCCACGACGCGAGCTTCAAAGAAACGCCGCAGTTTCGCAAAGCCTACGACCGCGGTTTGGCTGCGAACGGGGGTTTTGACTATAACTGGCACTGGCGCGTGCATACCGGGCTTTGGGCCGCACGCAACGCGCTGAATGTTCCGGGTGACTTCATCGAATGCGGCGTGAACCGTGGCTTCCTGAGTTCTGCGATCATGCAGGATCTCGATTGGAACGCTCAAGACCGCATTTTCTGGCTGCTGGATACGTTTGCCGGCCTCGACACCGAAGGGATCAGCAACGAAGAGAATGATCCCGGCGCCGCCGAGCGGGACAAAAAGCTTTTTGAGGTTGGGCTCTATTCCACCGAACTCGATGAAATCCGGGCAAATTTCGAGGAATGGAAGGACGCGCGGATTGTTGTGGGCTCCGTCCCTGGAACCCTCGAAGAGGTCACATCAGAACAAATTGCGTTTGCGAGCATCGATATGAACTCTGCGCCGCCCGAGATCGCCGCAATGGAGTTTCTTTGGCCAAGATTTGCACCCGGCGCAATTATTCTGTTCGACGACTACACCTATTGCGGCTATCGGCCCCAACACGAGGCAATTGACGATTTTGCCACGCGCCACGGGGTGGCGGTGCTATCGCTCCCGACCGGACAAGGGCTTCTCATCCGGCCGCCGCATGGGTGACAAGGGTCAGAGGCGTTCCGCCACCATCGCGACCATCCGCTTGTAATCCTTATCGAAATTGCGAATGCCCTCGGCCAGCTTTTCGGTGGCCATCGCGTTTTCGTTCATATCCCAACGGAAGGCCTGTTCGGTCATGACCAGTGGGCTCACGGGTTCGACGGAGTCTGGCGAGAGAACACGCGGCAGGTCGCCTTGGTCGTTCTCAAGTTCTGTAAGCAGCTTTGGTGAGATTGTCAGGTTGTCACAACCGGCAAGCGCTTTGATCTGATCGGTGTTGCGGAACGAGGCGCCCATGACGACCGTATTGATCCCGTTCGCCTTGTAATAGTTATAGATCGACCGCACTGATTTGACGCCGGGATCTTCGTCTGGTGCGTAGCTGTCCACGCCGTCCGCCTTTTTGTACCAATCCGTGATCCGCCCCACGAAAGGTGAGATCAGGTAAGACCCGGCATCAGCACAGGCCACGGCTTGCGCCATGGAAAACAACAGCGTCAGATTGCAGTCGATCCCCTCGTCTTGGAGGATTTCCGCTGCGCGAATACCTTCCCAAGTCGACGCGAGCTTGATCAGGACACGGTCTTTCGCGATCCCGCGCGCAGCGTAGTCGGCGATGATATCGCGGGCACGGGCCACAGAAGCGTCGGTGTCAAAAGACAAACGCGCATCCACCTCGGTCGATACCCGGCCCGGAACAAGCGTCGTAAGCTCCGCCCCGATCGCAACCGTCAAAGTTTGAGAGGCTTCCTCGGCAGTTTTTCCCGCGGCGCGGCTGGTGTCGAGTTCCTTGGCGATCAGGTCTTGGGCGGACTCATCGCTGAAAGCGGCCAGAACAAGCGACGGATTGGTCGTGCATTCTTCGGGGGCAAATTGGCGGATAGCGTCAAAATCGCCCGTATCGGCCACAACGGTGGTCATCTCGCGCAGTTGTTGAAGGACGGATGGCATCACGAATCTCCCATGAGCAGCAGCGGAACAGTTGGTGATCCGCATATCCTTAAATCATGCGGCTACCAATAACACGTTAGCGCTAACTTGCCAGTATTTTAGAGCGTCACCGCCGCCGCATCCGGTGTTGGGCGCAGCGCGACCGATCCTGCGGTGGTCGAAAGCGCCATGTTACGCAGACTTTCGACCAGACGTGTCACGTGATCGAGATCGCGGGCCTGGTTTTTGAAAGCAGATGCCGCACGGCGCACCGTTTCTGCCAGCGACTGCGGTGTCAGACCATTGTGTAGCAAAGCCGAAGCGTACGGGCTGAAAAGCTCGGTGAGAACCTCTTCGAAAAGCAGGTAGTTTGCCTCAATCTCGTCGCGTCCGGCGTCGTTGTAACCTTCGAGCAGATCCAGCGCGTTGGGCGAGAAATGAAGGAACGCGTAGGGTTTCAGAACCATCTCGCTCAGCACCAAGTCAAGCTTGTCCGATAGGGTCGCTGCCTGCGGAAGCTCGGCCTCAAGTGTGACCATTGCGTCTTCCCCGAAGGCTC
>JABSSC010000102.1:9575-10023 GCA_013214635.1 Paracoccaceae bacterium
GGACCCGCGCAGGATCTCGTTTTTGTTGGCATAGGCGTTGTAGACCGTTTGGCGCGCCACGCCCGCCTCCGCTGCGATGTCGCTCATGCTCGCGCGTTTGACCCCATAGCGGAGAAACACCTGCGTCGCGGCATCGAGAATGTTCTGATCGCGTTTTTTCATGAACGACATATTGACATTTTGCGGCCAACTGTCAAATTAGACAAACAGACATAATTTGTCCATCGCACCAAAAACTGGAGAGACCGATGACCGACCGCACCACATTCAACAAAGACACCACCACCGACGAAGTTCTCGACGGACTTGATCTGACCGGCAAAACGGTCCTCATCACCGGAGGCACCAGCGGACTTGGTCAGGAGAGCGCCCGCGCCATGGCCGCGAAGGGCGCCAAGGTGATCATAACGGGACGCAACATGGAAAAGGCTCAGGCCGTCGCAGACGG
>JABSSC010000102.1:10033-12248 GCA_013214635.1 Paracoccaceae bacterium
TGTCAGCGTCGAGGCGCTTGAGCTCGGATCGCTGGCATCGATCCGTGCCTTCGCCGAGCGTGTTCTGGCCGCCCATCCCAGGATTGACATCCTCATCAACAATGCCGGCGTCATGGCGAGCCCCTACATGGAAACCGATGACGGCTTTGAACTTCAGTTTGGCTCGAACCATCTGGGCCATTTCCTGATGACGACGCTGCTGATGCCTGCACTTGGCGAAGGAAGCCGGGTTGTCGCGCTTAGCTCATCTGCACACCAATTCGCACCAGTGTTGTTTGATGACATCAGCTTCAAGACCAATGCCTACGACAAATGGGCGGCCTATGGACAGTCAAAGACCGCAAATGCGCTGTTCGCACTTGGGCTGAACGCCCGCCTCAAGGAACAGGGCGCCGAAGCGTTTTCTGTCCATCCCGGCGTCATTCAAACCGAGTTGGCCCGTCACATGACGGAAGAGGACATGGCAATGTTCTCAGGCGGCATCGAGTCCGGTGCGATTCAGATCAAATCCATCCCGCAGGGTGCCGCGACCCAAGTCTATGCCGCAACTGCACCGGAACTGGACGGCAAAGGCGGTGCGTATCTGGCGGATGTTCAAATCGCGCCCGTAGAGGAAGGGACCGAGGACATGTCCAAAGTCCGCCCTTATGCCATCGACAGCGACGCGGCGGAACGGCTTTGGGCCGTCTCGGAAGAGATGATCGCGGCCGTCTGAAACCGTATCACCACCTCGGGCGCTCCAGTTGCGCCCGGGGTTTCAGCGGTCTGCGCCCGCCAACGTCGACGCGACGGAAATCCCCAGAGAAGTGATGACGCAAGCAGTAAACAGATAGAGACCCCAGGCCACTTCAATCGTTCCAACCCCGATGCCATTGGCGATGACAATATAAAGCGCCACCAAGAAGATATCGGCCATCGCCAGCTTGCTGAGCCATGCCAGAGCGGGCTTGGCCGCCGGCGTCAGTCGCCCGAAGTGGACCAACGCCAAAGCGCTGCATTTCAGAATCGGTGCAACCAGCGCAAAGAACGCGACGACGACCGCCAGAAACACGTCAGTTTCCCAAAGTTTGATCAGCCCCGACATCACCGTCAGCGTGTCAGGGGCGAAAAGCGTACTGCCCCCCAACCACTCCGGCATCGTCCATGAGGGCAACAGGCCCGTGCGCAAAAGAGGGGCGAACCACGCGATTGGGAAGGCCACCAGAAGGGTGAGATTGAGATACTTCAACACGGCCAGCAAACTCCACTTACCCGCATAATTTTTGGTCTTGCGCCGCTCCGATCTAAGACGCGAAGGCATCAAGTGCCAGTTCCCCTAGGTCATCTTCTGTATTTGACCGATCCTCAATCTCCCCCACATACGAAGGATTGGCGGCCATCAGGGAGGTTTGGCATGTCGGGAAATATCCTTGTCCTGAACGCGGGATCATCCTCGATCAAGTATGCCGTTTTTTCCGAAGATCTGAGCGTGCTTACAAGCGGCATTGCAGCAGAGATCGGTGGGGCGTCGTTTCTTGAACGCGATGGCGAGCGACGGCTCAGCCCCTTTATCGATCACCAATCGGCTCTGCGCGCGATTATCAAAACCTTGGAAGATGCGGGCTATCCTTCATCTGATTTGCGCGCCGCCGGCCATCGAGTGGTGCATGGTGGGCGCAAGCTTGTTGCCCCTGCCCGCGTCAATGACGACGTGATCGCTGAAATTCAAAGCTGCACGCCACTCGCGCCGCTTCATAATCCGCATAATCTGTCCGCGATCCTGTCTTTGCAGTCATTGGCGCCGGATTTGCCGCAATTCGTAAGCTTTGACACGGCGTTTCACGCGACAAATCCAGACGTGGCCACCCGGTACGCCATTCCCCGAATGATGGAGACCAAGGGCATCCGGCGCTATGGGTTTCATGGGTTGTCCTATGCCTCCCTCGTGGAGTGTTTGCCGGAAGTGTCCAGAACTGCCCTGCCGTCGCGGCTTTTGGCGTTTCACCTTGGCAACGGAGCAAGCGTTGCGGCCATCAAGAATGGTAAAAGCGTTGCCACGACAATGGGGTATTCGCCGCTTGACGGTCTGACTATGGGTTCACGTTCGGGCGGGATCGACGCGAATGCGGTGCTGCGGCTGGTGGAAGAGAACGGGCTGGAGCGCACCAAGAGTATTCTGAACCACGAAAGTGGGCTTCTAGGTCTTTCGGGCGGCAAATCGGACATGCGCAAGCTG
>JABSSC010000103.1 GCA_013214635.1 Paracoccaceae bacterium
TGATTATGGTGGAGATAGGACAGCGGCATAGTCAGCGCATCCACATCTGTCCCATGAAAACTGGCCACACCGAACAAGATCTCGATGCTTCGATCCAGCACGAAATCTGCCAATCCGTTCCAAAGCAAGAACATTGCGGCGGTTCCCCTGTAATCAGGGTGAACGCAGGAACGTCCCAGTTCAAGTAACGTGCGACCAGTTTCTCTCAACTTGGTCAGATTATACTCGTCCTCGGAATAGAACTGACCTGCTGCCGTAGCGGCGGCATCGTCGAGCATCCGGTAGACACCCACGACATGATCCAAGTTCGTGGAATCCCGGGCGGTGTCGACAAGAATCAACTGATGACAAAACGCATCAAACCGATCCATCTCAAGCTCCCGACCATGGTCGACCAGTTCCCCGTCGCCGCCCAATTCGCGAACAAACACGTTGTAACGAAGCCGCGCCGCGCCAAGCCGATCCTGCTCGCTTTCAGCAAGCCGAAGCACAAGTTTGTTAGGGTCAGTCTGCATCAGGCCTGTCGTTGAAGCCAAAGGAATGGCGGTAAATAGTCAGCCCGCCTTCATGATGCAATGCGAATGCGCGGCTTGCACCACTCTATAGTTGCTCTATGTTGACAACCACAACCTGTGATTGTCATTCAGGGCTAAAGACCATGTCCACGGCTACACGCGTACTATCCAGAACAACTTTTCCTGTGTTCTCAAAGTTTACAGTGAGCTTTGCACCGATATTGGATTGGACCTGCCCCAGCCCCCAATCGGGGTGCTTGGGATGGCGTACCAGCATACCTGGCTCAAGCACCGCATTCAGATCGATCATTCCTAGCACTCCAAACAAAAGGCACGCGCAATGAGCGCCAATTCACCAGACATCACTGCTCTCATCGGTTCTCGTATTTGCCACGATCTCATCAGTCCAATTGGGGCAATTGGCAACGGTGTCGAGCTTTTGACGATGACAGAAACCGGACCAACGCCGGAAATATCGCTTATCACGGAAAGCGTCGAAAACGCGAATGCCAGAATTCGGCTGTTTCGCATCGCTTTTGGCGAAGCGTCGGAGGCGTCGGTCGTCAGCACGCAAGAAGTCAGATCGATCCTCGACGATCTGAGGCGTGGCGGTCGCGTGAGCTTTTCACTTGATACGCAGATTGACCAGCTTGACCGGCGGCGGACCAAAGTCCTGTTCCTGCTCTTGCTGTGCTTGGAATCGGCCATGCCCTTTGGCGGGCGCACCACGATCAGAACCAACGAAAAGCATTGGTCAATTGATGCTCGATCAGAAAAACTGCGGATTGACCAAGCCGAATGGCAAGCCCTTGTCTCGCGAGATCCCGGTACCGAGATTCGGGCCGGTAACGTCCATTTCGCACTGGTATCAGACGCGGCAGCCCGCGCCGAAACCGTCGTCGAAACACATCTGACAGAAGAAGAGGTACGGATCAGTTTCTGACCGTACCGTCTCCATCAACAAGGTATTTGAAGCTCGTCAGTTGAGCCGCGCCAACTGGACCGCGCGCATGCATTTTGCCCGTTGCAATCCCGATCTCGGCACCCATGCCGAATTCACCACCATCTGCGAACTGTGTGGACGCGTTGCGCATCAAAATCGCGCTGTCGAGCCGCTCAAAAAACCGGGCCGCGGCGGCGTCATCCTCTGTGATGATGCAATCCGTATGGTTGGAGCCGTAGGTCCGAACATGATCAATTGCAGCGTCCACGGATTCGACCACGCGCGCAGCGATGATCATATCCAGATATTCTTTTCCCCAATCCTCGTCAGAGGCCGCCACGACGCCATCGATGGACTGAAGCGCTTTGTCGCCACGAACCTCGACCCCAGCTTCAAGAAGCGCCTCGACAACGGCGCGCCCTAACCCCTCTGCAATGTCCTCATGTATCAAAAGACACTCGGCCGCACCGCAAATGCCAGTGCGGCGGGTCTTTGCGTTGACCACGACATCCAAAGCCTTTTGCGGATCCGCCGCTTTGTCGAGATAGATGTGCACAATTCCTTCAAGATGCGCAAAAACCGGCACGCGCGCTTCGCGCTGAACGAGCCCAACCAATCCTTTTCCTCCGCGGGGGACGATCACATCGATGCAATCGGTCATCGTCAGCATCGCCTGAACCGCGGCCCGGTCTCGCGTGGGCACACGCTGGATCGCATCTGCGGGCAAATTTGCCGCTTCAAGCCCCTCGACGAGACAGGCATGAATTGCGCCCGATGAATGAAAACTCTCTGAACCGCCTCGTAATATGACGGCATTTCCAGCCTTGAGGCACAAGGCGCCCGCATCTGCGGTCACGTTCGGACGGCTCTCATAGATTACGCCGACCACGCCCAAGGGCGTGCGGACCCGACGAATGTGCAATCCGGTGGGACGGTCCCACTCAGCAAGCACTTCACCCACGGGGTCTGCCTGCTCAGCCACGGCGCGCAGACCGTCAACGATGCCGCGAATGCGATCTTCATCCAGCATCAGCCGGTCCAACATCGCCGCCGATAGGCCCTTGTCGCGTCCAAAGACCATATCCTTTTCATTGGCCTCGATGATCTCAGCGCGTCGGCGCCAGACGGCCTCAGCCGCGCCGATCAGGGCTGCGTGCTTGCGTTCCGCAGACGCAAAGGCAAGTTCGGCGGCCGCCGCGCGCGCGCGCATGCCCATGTCGTCCATGATGGCGTCGATGTTTTCGATGTCTTTCATCGGTCGTCTTTCCGTTGGCTGGGCCAATTATGCGCCAGCAATCCCATCTGTTCTAGTGTGCGAAATCATCGCGATGAATAAGCACAGAGCGGCCCGGATACCCCAGTATGGCAGCAATCTCGCCCGAGCGGCGCCCTGCGATGGCGCGCGTTTCCTGCGCTGTGTACCGCGTGAGCCCAATGCCCAACTGACGACCTCCGGACGCAACGATGCGCACTGGATCTCCGCGCCCGAACTGTCCTGCAATCTCGATCACGCCGGCTGGTAAAAGCGACTTGCCGCGACCCAACGCTGCAACCGCACCGTCATCAATCACGATGTCGCCGCGCGGCTTCATTGCTGCGATCCAGCGTTTGCGTGCCGCCTGAGGGTCAGTTTGGGGCAAAAACCACGTTGCCGGCGCCCCATTTGCCAACAGCTCAAGCGGACGTTCCGGCGCACCATGAGTGATGGCCATCGCCGCACCACCTGAGGTGGCGGTTTTGGCCGCCATCAGCTTGGTCTTCATCCCGCCTTTTGACAAACCAGTTCCGGCATCCCCTGCCATGGCCTCAATCTCTGGCGTGATCTCTTCGATGACCTCGAACCGCTTAGCGTCGGTGCCACTCTTTGGGTCGCCGGAGTAAAACCCGTCGACATCCGAAAGCAAAACAAGACAATCCGCCCCGACGGTCACTGCAATTTGCGCCGCCAGTCGATCATTGTCGCCAAAGCGAATTTCATCAGTCGCAACCGTGTCGTTTTCGTTCACGATCGGCACAACGCCAAGCGACAGAAGTTGTTCCAGCGTCGCACGAGAATTCAGGTATCGCCTGCGATCTGTGCTGTCCTCCAGCGTAACCAAAACCTGCGCTGTCTTGATTCCGTGCGGTGCCAAAGCTTCTTCATAAGCGCGGGCGAGTTGAATTTGGCCCACCGCAGCCGCGGCTTGTGCTTGCTCGAGCGGCAGATCACCGGACGGCAAACCAAGCGCCGCGCGGCCCAAGGCAATGGAGCCTGATGACACTATCACGACCCGCGCACCATTTGCATGAGCCTGCGCGACGTCCAGGGCCAGAGCTTTGAGCCAACCGGCGGCCAGCCCACCGTCGCGCACCAGCAACGCAGACCCGATTTTCAGGACAAGGCATCGCGCCTCCGTGAGGCTGGGCGTCAGGGCGTCCACGGAGTGTCCTCCTCATCCTCGGGCTTTTGCGGTGCACGACCAGCATCGACGATGGGTCGGAGCGTCCGCAGAACGTTCTTAACGCCCGCGCCACTTACACCGGACATCACCATCACCGGCCCAGCGACGGCTTCAAGCGCGGCTTTGCGTTCAGACAGCTCTTCTTCGTCAAGGGCGTCCGCTTTGTTCAAAACTGTTACGCGCGGCTTGTCCGCCAAGGCTCCGCCATATGCCTCAAGCTCGCCAATAATCGTCTGCCAGTCTTCAGCCACCGTCTCGGACGTGCCATCGACGAGGTGCAAAAGCGCTGCACAGCGCTCTACATGGCCCAGAAAACGGTCACCGATCCCGCGCCCCTCATGCGCGCCTTCGATGAGACCGGGAATATCGGCGACGACAAACTCCGTATTGTCCACACCGACAACGCCCAAATTGGGATGCAATGTCGTAAAGGGGTAGTCGGCGATCTTGGGCCGGGCGTTTGACGTTGCAGCAAGGAATGTCGACTTGCCGGCGTTCGGCAGCCCAAGCAGCCCCACATCGGCAATCAGTTTAAGCCGCAGCCAAAGTGTTCGCTCTACCCCTGCCTGCCCGGGATTGGCACGGCGGGGCGCTTGATTGGTCGAGGATTTGAAATGAAGATTGCCGAAACCGCCATTTCCACCTTGGGCAAGAACGACGCGCTGCCCAACTTCGGTCAGATCAGCAAGAACGGTTTCCTCGTCTTCATCCAGAATTTCGGTCCCAACAGGAACGCGCAAAACAATATCATCGCCGTCACGACCGTTTCTTTGTTTGCCCATGCCGGGTTGGCCGTTCTTGGCAAAGAAATGCTGTTGATAGCGAAAATCGATCAGCGTGTTCAGGCCATCCACGACTTCTGCAACAACGTCGCCTCCATCGCCGCCGTCGCCACCATCAGGTCCACCGTATTCAATGTACTTCTCACGGCGAAAGCTGACCGCACCGCCGCCGCCGCCACCAGAGCGGATGTATACTTTGGCTAGATCAAGGAATTTCACGGCGCCACCTGAATGCTTCGTTGGGTTGGCGATACTCGACCACCCGGCAAGGCTCAACCCTTGCCCGCCGTAAGGCAGTGCGGCCGATTTCGAGACCGCACCGCTCTAATGCAGTTAGATGGAGGCTCCCGGGTGACATGCCATCACCCGAGTTTCCTCAAATAAGTCCATGTCGGAACTGTCGCTCCGCGCGCCACGCTAAAGGCCTCGGCATCACCGATATATTCAAAGCCTGCGTTTGTCAGGACGCGCGCGGAGCGCGCGTTTTCCTGAAAGACAGACGCAAAGAGCGTCTCAATCCCTTGCGGATTGGCATCGATCATCGCCCGAACTGCCTCAGACGCAAAGCCGCTGTTCCAAAGCGCCGGAGCAATCCAATAGCCGATCTCGGACTGGTTACGATCCATACGCTTAAGTCCGACGACGCCCAAAACCTCGCTCAGGCCCGACTTCGTTCCGTCAAGCACCCATACGTCCTCATCGCGCGCGTCCGACTGCGAACGCGCAATAAACGCTTCGGTCGCACCGGGCGGCAATGGGTGAGGGATCGACCGGGTTGCCTCAGCCACACGTCGATCGCTCGCATAAAGGTTTAAAAGCCCTTCATCCGACCGTCTCAGCGGGCGCAGATCGAACCGATGCGCTTCGATCGTCGTCTGGTTCACAATTCTATCCAGTATCATGCTGGCCCTCCTCTGACCTGCATGGGGATCTTCACGTGGCGATTGGTCACTTGCACTTCAAGATGCTGCGAGCCGCCTGCCGATCCCTGAAACGAAGAAGGGGACCGGCTTGTGCCGATCCCCTTTAATTTCAACCTATGGGTTTCGGCTTATTCAGCGGCCTCCGCCACTGGGAGAACCGAAATAAAGGTGCGGCCTTTGAGACCTTTGTGGAAGGTCACGGCGCCTTGGACGGTGGCGAAAATGGTGTGGTCTTTGCCCATACCAACGCCTTCACCTGGCCACCACTTGGTGCCGCGCTGACGCACGATGATGTTACCTGGGATCACGGCCTGACCACCGAATTTCTTCACGCCAAGACGACGACCAGCTGAGTCGCGCCCGTTCCGGGATGAACCGCCTGCTTTTTTATGTGCCATTGGTCGTTACTCCTATTCTGCGGCGAATGCTTTGGCCTGTTCGACCCAGCCTTCGCGTTCGATGCGGCCTTTGAACGAAAGCTTTTCGTCAAAGTCTGCGATGTCTGCTTCGGTCCACGCAGCGATCTGCGCGAATGTCGTGATGCCAGCGGCCAGAAGCTTTTTCTCAAGTGCCGGGCCAACGCCGGACAGCTTTTTGAGATCGTCTGCGCCGGCCTCTGCCTTAGGTGCCTCTTTCGGCGCTTCCCCCTTAGGGGCTGCTTTCTTGGCTGGTGCTTTCTTGGCGGGCGTCGCTGCTTCAACTGCAGCTGCCGACACCGACCCTGCGCCTACGGCAGCTTTCACGCCCGATTTGTCAGCGCCCTTCTCAAGGATCTCCGTGACCTTGAGCAGCGTCAGTTGCTGGCGGTGGCCCTTGGTACGCTTCGACGAATGCTTACGACGACGCTTCACAAAGTGGATGACCTTGTCACCCTTAACCTGATCGATCACCTCGGCCTGAACGCCGGCACCGTCCACAAAAGGGGTGCCCACGGTCGCACCGACCATGAGGATATCGTTGAATTGGACTGTTTCACCTTGGCTAGCTGCGAGTTTTTCTACGCGGAGGACATCCCCCGACTGTACCCGGTACTGCTTGCCGCCGGTCTTGAGAACCGCAAACATGTTTCGTTTCCTTCGTATCCCGCGCCCTTTGGTCCCTGATTTACAGGCGTTTCGCGACCCTTTGGTCACCTCGGACTGCGCGCCATTTCGGCTGTGTTAAAGCAAAGTGGCGAGCCTTTGCCCGCCACGAAGCCGCCTTTTGATGCCCGGCGTCCTAATTGTCAAGCCCACATAGTGGCGGTAGATCAGAGATCTTGCCCAACGACAAAGCCTGCTGCCGCTTCGCCCAGTTCGCGCGAAATCCGGGTGAACAGATCGTCAAACGCGCCAAACAAGGCCGAGTTCAGCGCGCGCCCCTCCGCACTTTCGGAAAGTGCGGTGTACACATCGAGATCACCCTCTTCCAAAGGCCCATAGGCAAGGGAGAGGTATGAATACACCCACTCTGTGCTGTCTGCGCGAATTTCATCCTCTTGCGACCACACATCGGCAAGGATCTCACCCTCGCTCATGCGGCGTGGGAAAGCGCCACCGTCGTTAAGCCCCTGATAAAAGGCGTAATTGGAATTCAACGCGCCCATGACGTTGGACTCAACGAGGTCATTGGCCTCAACAAACCGCTCAAGCGGAGCGAGCGCATCCGCATCCGCATCCTCCTGCCGAGCCGCGTTGTACGCGTCGATCGCGGCCTCTTCCAATGTCTCGTCCAGAAACGCGCGCCGCGCATCGATCTCTAGCTGCACGATACGCGCACCGCGCGGTGACGCGAAAAACTCCGTCAACACTTCGGCCTGCGCATCAGTAAGACCGGCGTCAAAACGCGTCGCAAACTCGTCCTGCATCCGGTCGATGTTGTATATATTGCCCGTTACAAGACGCCATCCCGCACCACCGCGGTTGGGAAAAAGCTCTTCTTCAAGATCGGCCGAGTGAACAACACCCTCCTCCGCCATAATCTCCAGAAGCGTCGGAATTTGCATGGCGTCCATAAGAGCATCGGTATCAGCCACTACGGGACCGGCGAAGGCGACATAAGCAGCAGCAGTCACAGCAAAGGGCGTAAGAACGGTGGAAAGAGCAAAATTTTTCATGCTGCAAACCTAATCGGTCGATACCGAAATTCCAATGGGAAGCACATAACTGGAAAAGCGGTTGCGCCATGTCGTTGCGTGGTCTAAATGCGCCGCCAGACCCTTCGCGGAGAGGTGCCGGAGTGGTCGAACGGGGCGGTCTCGAAAACCGTTGTGGGTGCAAGCCCACCCAGGGTTCGAATCCCTGTCTCTCCGCCATTCTCCCCAAACTAGGTGTGAGCGGGCGCGCGAATTGCACACGTGACGTGCGCCAGTGCACGACCGGGGACTTGCCTAGTCCCGGGTAGCGCGCCATCCTAAAGGGCCTGATCAGAGGGCGAAAATGCTGAATACGACACGCGATCCGATTGAAGCGTTCCTTGCGGCACCCGAAGATGCCGTGCTGGCCATCATTGCCGGGGTCGAAGGACCATCTTACCGACCGGTGGGCGCAACCATGACCGTCTTCACCGAATTTGATCGTGTGGGCACGCTGTCCTCGGGGTGCGTCGAATCTGACATCAGCCTGCATGCGATGGAAGCGCGCGACCAGGGAGATCCCAAGCTTCTGCGCTACGGGCAAGGGTCGCCTTTTGCAGACATTCAACTGCCTTGCGGAGGCGGTTTGGATATCCTCTTACTGCCGCACGCAGATCGCGGCGTGATGGCCGAATTGATGACCAGACGCGATGCCCGGATCGGATGCACGCTTGTCGTCGACACCGTTACCGGATCCATGCACCTTCAAGACTCCGGCGCGACTGGTCGTTCAGGCGACACTTTGCTTGTGCGCTTTGATCCAGATTTGCGCTTTGTGGTCTTTGGCAAGGGACCGGAAGCCAGCACGTTTTCGACGCTCGTTCATTCCGCCGGGTATCCGACGCTACTCCTATCGCCCGACAGCGAGACGCTAGACGATGGCAAGGCCGCGGGATGCGACATTCAGCACATGGTGTCGGCTGCATTCCCCGACACTCTCACACTCGACGATCGAACAGCGGTTGTTCTGTTTTTTCATGATCACGAGTGGGAGCCGCCAATTATGGCTGGCGCGTTGGAGACGCCGGCCTTTTACATCGGTGCACAAGGAAGCCAAAGGGCGCGGGATGCGCGGATGCTGATCCTGGAAGGAATGGGCGTAACGGCAGAGGCACGTGCGCGCCTGTATGGCCCCGTCGGCTTGATCCAGTCGGCCCGCGATGCCGGCACGCTCGC
Organism: Paracoccaceae bacterium; assembly: GCA_013214635.1. Lineage (GTDB taxonomy): Bacteria > Pseudomonadota > Alphaproteobacteria > Rhodobacterales > Rhodobacteraceae > JABSSC01. The sequence goes on from JABSSC010000103.1 coordinate 8,894, forward strand.
TGTTTCGGTGCTGGCACAAATCCTTGATGTTGCAATGCAGATTGAGCGCGAGAAAGTGCGCTCAGCCACGAAAACCGGTGGCGACAACGAACTTCTCGGAACTGTCTGACCGCGACGCGGGCGGTTTGACGTTCGCAACTTTTGCGAAGCGTTTTTTCAGCTCCTGTTGCAAGCTGCCCTCGGCACCACCCGCGAGCACTTTGGCAACGAACGTTCCGCCTTCTTCCAACACGTCAAACGCCAGTTCCGCCGCGGCTTCACACAATGCAATGATCCGAAGGTGATCTGTCTGCTTGTGTCCTGATGAAGAGGCAGCCATGTCCGACATTACCACATCGGCCTGCCCGCCGAGCCAGCCCTTGATCTTGTCATCCGCACCATCTTCCATGAAATCCAGCTGATAGACCTCGGCACCGGCGATCGGCTCAACTTCTTGCAAATCAATGCCCAGCACCGTGCCAATCTTCTTGTCAGGCGCCTCACCCAATGCATTCACGCGGCGCACCGCGACCTGGCACCAACCACCAGGTGCACAACCAAGGTCCACAACCCGTGCCCCTGGCACAAGGAACCCGTACTTGTCGTCTAATTCGAGAATTTTGTACGCCGCCCTGCCCCGATACCCGTCTGCACGGGCACGTTTGACATAAGGGTCGTTGAGCTGCCGCTCTAACCACCGCGTCGACGACAGCTTGCGTCCGCGCGCGGACTTTACCTTGACTCTTAGATCGCGCTGTCCGCGCCCACTGCTTTTCTTCGGGGGCATCTATCATACCTGTGTTTCGCCGCTTTTCCCGGATAGCGCGGCACTGTACACTGTTTGCGATACATCCGGCGGGCTTTCAACGGTCCATGGATGATACAATCGCCCCGACCACAAGATTACGAGTGACGACCGCCATGTCCTCTGACGCCCCCGATCTCCAGGCTCCGACGCCAAACCAAATGGCGCAGCTGGTCTATCAACATCGCTTTCTCAAGGTTTGCGATCTTCTCGATTGGAACCCGGTGCGTCGCCGGATCACGCTTGCGCTTGTCACCGAGGGCGATGGCTGGTCCCAGGCCTCTCTTGCTGCGCTAACGCACCAGTCGCGCACAACGACGCGCACGTACCTTGAAAAGATGGAAAGCGAGAACGCCATCGAACGGCGCGACGATGGGCTGTATTACTTTACGCCAAGAGGCCGAAAAAGGTTCCTTTGGCTACACGCCGAGATCGACGCAATCTGTCGCGGAGATCAAGCGGGGCTGTCGGAAGAGCTTTTGACGGAGCTGGGAGACCTGCCGCGCGACCGCTGGAAGATCGATCAGGACATCGCAACCGTGTCTTTTCCGCAAAAACTAAACGTCGATGTGTCCTTCGAAGGCCTTAGGGTGGCCATATCCGCCACCCCTGTGGATTGACCGACGCGTCAACTGTCGCGAAGCTGGCAACTAGCACCACTCACAGGCGCTTACCTCACTCGTGGCAAAAACGCGAATACGTTTAACCATACCGAGTTGCAGGATCGGCCCGACGCATTGGGGACAGTGACGTCGGGCCGAATGCAAATTCAGGCAAAGCACCTTCGTCGTTGGTCGCACCCGAAGCGGTCGCGTCGCTACGCGCCGTCTTCCAAAACGCCATCCGCAGACATCTGGGCATAAAGCAAACCTTCACGAAGACCGCGATCTGCCACGCTCAACCGATCCGTTGGCCAGATCCGCAGAAGCGCCTGGAGAATAGCGGCGCCCGACATGATAAGCGCATGCCGATCTTTGCCGATACGAGGGTCCGCGCGACGACCGTCTGGTCCCATTTCAAGATAGCCGCGAATGACGTGATCCACCTGGTCCGACGTCATTTTCAGCCCGTCCACCTTGTTACGGTCATAGCGGCGCAAACCAAGGTGGCTGGCGGCCACGGTTGTTACCGTCCCTGAGGTACCAATGATCTGAAAGCCATCGCGGTCCTGCTGCTCGGAATAGGGCGCGAATTCTGAAAGGTTTTCCTCAAAAAACCAACTCATCAGGGCAAACCGCGCAGGGTCATCCGCCACATCGTTGAATTGATCCCGCAAAGTCGCGACGCCAAGTGGCACCGAGATCCAATCGACAACCCGCGCATTTGGAAATGGTGAGCTGTCACCGGGCTTGAAGCCAGCATGAAGCCGCATGATCGCGCGAGGGCGTTCGACTGCTGGCACGCGGGTCAGGTCGATCCAGACCAACTCGGTGGAACCACCGCCAATATCGACGACCAACAGTTGCCGTGTTTTGTTGGAAACCAACGGCGCGCAGGAAATCACGGCAAGACGCGCTTCTTCCTCAGGTTCGATGACCTCCAGTTCAAGTCCCGTTTCCTTGCTCACCCGGTCGAGGAATTGCTGACCGTTGGCCGCGCGACGGCACGCCTCGGTCGTTACCAACCGCATGCGCTTAACGTCATGCTTGATAATCTTCCGGCTGCAAATCTTGAGCGCATGGAGCGTGCGGCTCATCGACGAGCGCGACAACCGCCCCGTTGCTTCCAACCCAACGCCAAGCTGCACAGATTTCGAAAAGCTGTCCACGACATGAAATTGATTGCCCTTTGGCTGGGCAATCAGCATCCGACAGCTATTGGTCCCGAGGTCCAACGCCGCGTAAAGCGACGCCGGGTCGGGTGATTTTGGCGCGGTCGGCTCGACCGGTATCGGGAACGCGTCCGCACCATTGGGACGCACGGGGCGCATATCGCCCTCCATTCGAAGTTAGCTATAGAGTATGGCGAAAGCCGTGCTCGCGCAAGAAAAGCTTTCGCAATTCCATGGGTTCTGCGCGGCTCATAATCTTCATGAAGCGTTTGCGGGTGCTGCCCTCCGTGCGTTGCGCTAGATGTGCGTGGTCGCTGGCGACGTCGAAAATGTCGAAAATGCCCCCAAAAGAACCGCCGTCCACGCGTAACAAGAGCGAAAGCCGAAGGAATCGAATACATGGCGCTGATCACCATCGTTTATTGGCGGGACATCCCGGCGCAGGTCATTGCTGGCAAGGGGCGCCGTGGTGTGAAAAAGCCGCTGCCCGAACGATTTGAACAGGCTATCGACCGCGCTGCCATGAAAGTTGGTGCGAAAGACGCCGACGCTTATCTGGCCGAATGGCGGAAAGCCGAACCGATCGAAATCAGCGGGACCGATGCCGATGTGGTCGACGCAGAGGTTGCCCGCATTGATGCTGAATACACACCTGACCGTCTCAAGGCGCTGATCGCCAATGACGGGCGGGCATGAATGAACCGGGTTGGAAGGACAAACTGATGGCTTTGTTGCCGTTTGCGCGCAAAACTGAACCGCCCGCTACAGGCGATTTCTCGAGCTTTCTCAACGGGTTTTC
>JABSSC010000104.1 GCA_013214635.1 Paracoccaceae bacterium
TGCCTAAACGCGGCTATCATCACGGCAACCTCCGGCAGGCGCTCGTCGACGCCTCGCTAAAGCTGATCGAGGACAAGGGTCCCAACGGCTTTACGCTGACCGAAGCCGCGAAGGCCGCGGGCGTCACACCTGCTGCGGTCTACAGGCATTTTCAGGGCCGTGAGGATCTGATTGCTGAGGCGGCGCGCCAAGGGTACGAGATGTTCGCGGATCTGATGGAATATGCCTATGAAACCGGGCAGCCATCGGCGCTGGCGTCGTTCGAGGCGACCGGTCGGGCCTATCTTGCCTTTGCGCGTCGCCATCCAGGGCATTACGTGGCGATGTTTGAATCCGGCATCTCTGTAAACCATTCACCGGAATTGGCCTTGGCTGCAAACCGCGCCTTTGGTGTTTTGCAGCGCGCAGCCCTGGAATTGTCGGAAGGCATTCCCCCGGAAAAGCGCCCGCCCCCACAAATGGTGTCGGCTCATGTGTGGGCTATGAGCCACGGCGTGGTCGAACTTTTTTCACGCGGACCCGCCGGCACCAACGCTCCCTTCTCTCCAGAAGACCTGCTTGAGGCCGGAATCGGCGTATATTTGCGTGGTTTAGGCCTCGTTGACCCGGATTCTTAGAGATTTTCCATTTTCTACGCGTATTCTCGCCGCGTTCGTCAGATATTAACCTCGATTGTACAAGTGAGGTCTGAAATGATCGTGTCCCTTTTTCGGCGATGTGCGTCGGTTCTTTTCTTTGTGTGTCTCGCACCGGCGGCGTCGGCCCAAAATTCTCTTGCGCAATTTAGCGGTCTTTATTGGGGGGTGTCTCTCGGTTGGGGGGACGCGACCTATTCAGGCGGGGTTGACGGCGGATCCGTTAGCGGAAGCGATCTTGACGTGAACGGTCCAACCTTCGGCCTTTTGGGCGGGGTGGCGTGGGAACGCGGGCGCGGCCTTTGGGGTTTTGAATGGGACATCACCGGGACGGACTGGTTTGACACGGTGTCTAATCCCGGGGACGCGACCGAGCTATCTGCCGATGTGGAGTGGATCGCCACGATCCGAGGGCGCTATGGGCGCTCTGTTTCCCCGAACTGGATGATCTATGGCACCGCGGGCCTTGCGTATGCAGACGTGTCATGGACGGCCATAACGGGTGACAGTCGGCGCAAGATTGGCATCGATACGCCGGGACTTGTCTTTGGGGTCGGCGCGGAACACGTGCTTGGAAACGGATGGAACGGCCGCGTCGAAGGGCAGTATTACCGCTTTAGCAATTCCACCGACACGTCCAACCTTGTTTCGGGATCGGCCCCCGGCGACTTTGCCAAGGTTGATGACAGCTGGACCATCCGCCTCGTGTTCCTTCGCGATTTTTGATCACGATCAGCTAAATACGACGAGGGATCTTGGATCCCACGCGACCCGCGTCCTGACGCCACGCTCAAGCACAGGTCGACCCGCGCGGTTCTTCATCGAGATCGTCAGCGGATGATCCATACCGTCAAGCCGCACCTCATAATATGTCATGTCACCGTAATAGGCCAAGTCATCCACAACCCCTTCGGCGATGCGTTCCGAGGTCGTCTCCCCTTCAAAGAGGATAGAGAGACTCTCCGGGCGGATCCCGACGGCGCAGGAGGTCCCTGACCCCGATCCCATGATCTGATCGCCCGTGATGCGCGCTGCCCCCAGCCCTTGGGCCGTCATTTCAATCCCGGCTGCACCCGTTTGAAAACCGCCTTCAAAGAAGTTCATTACCCCTATGAATTCGGCCACGTCCCGAGATTTTGGTCGCAAATAGAGGTCTTGGGGCGACGCCAGTTGCGCAATGCGGCCTTCGAACATGACGGCAATCCTGTCCGACATGATCAACGCTTCCTCCTGATCATGCGTCACGAGAATGAAGGTGATGCCAACCTGCCGCTGCAGTCGCCTAAGTTCGCTTTGCATCTGCTCGCGCAGCTTCTTGTCGAGCGCCGAGAGCGGTTCGTCCAGCAGCAGAACGCGCGGCTTGAGGATCAGGGCGCGTGCGAGCGCCACGCGCTGCCTTTGCCCTCCAGAGAGCGCATGGGCGGCGCGCGCGCCGTAACCAACCAAACCGACCATCTCCAAAGCCTCATCCACCATCCGGGCTTTGTCAGACTTCGACAGACCTGTTTTTCGGCGCAGGCCAAAGGCTACGTTCTCGCCCACGGTCAGGTGTGGGAAGATTGCATAGGACTGGAACACCATGTTTGTCGGCCGCTTGTTAGGCGGCACCCCCGCCATATCCGCCCCATCAAGCATCAGAGCCCCGGATGAGATATCTTCAAACCCGGCAATCGACCGCAACAAAGTGGTCTTGCCGCACCCCGATGGTCCAAGCAGCGAAAAGAACTCCCCTTCGGCAATCTCCATCGAAATGCCTTTGAGCGCGTGAAACTCGCCATAATGCTTATGGACATCGCGAAGATCGATGATGGCGTTTCGGTCGGTCACAAGAACCCTCCGGTGTCTTTCTGGCCCGCGCGGGCAAGGCCGCGACGGCGATAGTATTCAGCAATGGCAAGCAGGATGATCGACACCGCGACAAGGATCGTTCCCAGCGCCATCACGACCGGGATCCGTGCGGGGAAGCGGAAGAGGCCCCAAATGTACACGGGCAGCGTCGGTTCGTTTCCGGTCAGGAAGAACGCGATGATGAATTCGTCCAGCGATATCGTGAACGAGATCAAAAGCGACGAGATGATCCCCGGTATCACAAGTGGCAACGTGATAAGCCGGAACGTAGACTGCGGCGTTTCCCCCAAATCAACTGCAGCTTCTTCCAAAGCCGGGTCAAGGTTCTGGAAGGCCGTATTGAGGATTGCGATGCAAAACGGCGTACAGATCAGAGTGTGGGCCGCTATCACCGTCCAGGCACTGAGCGGCATCCCAAAAATCTGAACGGCGACAACCAACAAAGAAACCGCGACGATGATTTCCGGCAGGACCAGTGGCAGCATGATGAGCCCCATGATCCCGGCCTTGAGCGGAAAGTTGTAGCGGGTCGCGGCACGCGCAGCGGCAATCCCCAGAAGCGTGGAAAACAGCGCCGTCATAACGGCAATAAAAAGCGAGTTTCGCAAAGCGGCATGCATCGCCTCGATCCCCGTCAACTCGCGGAACCAATTGAGCGTGAAGCCAGATAGCGGGAACGCAATCACCGCGCTGTCATTGAACGCAAAGAGCGGAAGAATGATGATCGGCGCGTAGAGAAAAATCAGATACGCAACCGCATAAAGTCCCAACCAGCCCGACCGTCTCATCTCGCCCTCAGGTATTTGCGTGTCAGCCAGATGAACGCCAGCGAGATCAGTGTCACGCTCAGCATTGCGATTACCGCCAATGCGGCGCCCAAGGGGGCATTGTTCAACCGTAAGAACTGGGTCTGGATCATGTTGGCGATCATCAGCCCCTCTGGGCCGCCAACCAACCGCGGCGTGACGTAATCACCGATGGTTGGGATAAACACGATCAGTACAGACGCCACCACCCCCGGCATCGCAAGGGGAAGCGTCACGCGGCGGAAGGTGTTGAACGCGTTCTCGCCCAGATCGCGGCTCGCCTCCAAAAGTGAACGGTCAATACGCTCCAGCGCCACGAAAATCGGCAATATCGCAAATGGCGCAAAGGCGTGGGCCAGCGTGATGACGACCGCATTGGGATTATAGAGGATAAAGGTCAGCGGCTCGTTGATGAGGCCAAGATTCATAAGAGCCGTGTTAACGACGCCATCGAACCCCAAGATGACCCGCCAAAGGAACACGCGGATCAGGTAAGACGTCCAAAACGGGATCGTGATCAGGAAGAGCCACAGCGACTTGCGTTCTGGCCGTACGTAGAACGACACATAGTAAGCGATGGGAAAGGCCAGCAGGACCGTCACCACCGTAACTGATCCTGCGATAATCAGGGAGCGGCGCAAAAGCTCTTGATAGAGAGGCTCAGCCAGAAACTCGCGATAGTTGTTCAGGGTTGGCGTCGTGTCGAGCGACAGAAAATCCTGTGTCCAGAACGAAAACATCACGACCGCCGCCAGAGGCGCCGCAAGCAACAGCAGGGCATAGGTCAGCGGTCCGCTGACAAGGATCAGCCCTTTGCGCGCCTGTGTGTCGATTGCTTGTGCGATCTTTCCGATTCCACCCGTCCGTTCGCAGAAAAATGCGCGCGGACAGTGGTGCTTCGCAAGGGCTAATCAAAACCAAACAACGCAAATACGCCGCTTTTTCTAGCGATCGGTCAAATAACGGTCATGTGCTGCACGGGCCGATATCCAGCCCAAGCCGAACAACGCCCCCGCAAAGAATGTCATTTCCATCCAGGGCATGGTGCCCTCCTGTGGCAAAATACTGCTCAGGATGTGGGGTACGTCGTGGTCTTTCGCATGTCCCGTTCCCACGGGACAAAAAAAGCCGCCCATGGTGGGGCGGCTTTTGGAATGTGTGTGTCGGAACGCTTAGCGCTTGGAGAACTGGAAGCTCTTACGTGCTTTGGCTTTACCGTACTTCTTACGTTCAACAACGCGGCTGTCGCGAGTAAGAAAGCCTGCCGCCTTAAGCGGTGCACGCAGCGAGGGTTCGTAAAGCTGCAGTGCCTTGGAGATGCCGTGCTTAACGGCACCGGCCTGACCGGAAAGACCACCGCCCTTGACGGTTGCCATGACGTCGAATTCGCCTTCGACACCGGCGACTTCGAACGGCTGGCGCAGGATCATCTGCAACACGGGACGTGCAAAGTATTTGTCCATGTCCTTGCCATTGACGGTAACTTTGCCCGAACCGGGCTTGATCCAGACGCGTGCAACAGCGTCCTTACGCTTACCCGTGGCATAGGACCGACCAAGGTCGTCGCGCTGGGGTTCGCGGTTCAGTTCAACTTCGACCTCTGCGACGATGACTTCACCATCGGCAGCAACAACGTCGAGTTCGGCGAGAGATTTGATTTCTTCAGCCATCGTTATCAGCTCCGCGTGTTCTTTGAGTTCATCGACTTAACGTCGAGCACTTCTGGCTGCTGCGCCTCATGCGGATGCTCTGTTCCTGCGTAAACACGCAGGTTTGTCATCTGCTGACGGCTCAGGCGGTTGCCAGGAAGCATCCGCTGTACGGCCTTGGTGACGACACGCTCAGGATGCGCGCCTTCGAGGATTTCCTGTGCCGTTTGCGACTTGATCCCGCCCGGGTGTCCCGTGTGACGGTAATAAGTCTTTTCAGCACGCTTGTTGCCCGTCATCTGAACCTTGTCGGCGTTGATGACGATGACGTTGTCGCCCATGTCCATATGGGGCGTGAAGGTCGCCTTGTGTTTGCCACGCAGGCGCATGGCGACGATCGAGGCAAGACGGCCCAGAACAACGCCCTCGGCGTCGATCAGGATCCACTTCTTGTCGATATCCGCCGGAGTTGCGGTATAGGTTTTCATGGTCTCTGCCCGTTTGGGTAAATTCGATGCGCGGTTTCTAAGGATTTCTGTGACCGGGTCAAGGTCAACAAGGCAAGTTTACTTGTTGTTTTTCAATGCTTTAAAATTATGGTATTATTATACCCCATCTCGCGGTTGTGACATCTACCCTGTTCACAAAGCATCCGAATGCCCCATATCCTGTGTCGGAAGTAGACGGAAAGGACAAGCCAATGCGCGTTAACGCCAATTTTGACGAACGGGTCGTCGTTCGGTTTGACGAAACGCCTTGGGTCCCCTCCCCCAGTCCGGGTGTCGAGCGTAAGATGCTTGATCGGATCGGTGGCGAGGTCGCACGCGCCACGACAATCGTACGCTTTGCGCCTGACAGCCAGTTTGCCCCACACACCCATGATGGCGGTGAAGAATACATCGTGTTGGACGGTGTCTTTCAAGACGAATTGGGCGATTTTCCCGCAGGCATGTATGTTCGCAACCCTCCGACATCTCGGCACACCCCTGCGACGGCGCCCGGCTGCATGATCTTCGTCAAGCTTCACCAATTCGACCCTGCCGATCGGGAAGAAGTTCGCATCGACACCTCTGCCGCGGGCGCGGATGAACTGTTCTCGGACCAGGACGAGCACGTTCGGATGTTGAGGCTTGAACCAGGTGAAATGGCCCAGATTTCGGCAACCGATGGGCTCGAGGCGTTTGTCCTTGCCGGGTCGGTGACCGAAAGCGCCGACCACTTGGGCAAATGGGATTGGCTGCGGCTTCCTGTTGATGCGACAGCGGAGTTCGTCGCCGGCGATCAGGGTGCCAAGCTCTGGGTCAAAACAGGGCATTTGCGGCAGATCAGGATGCCCGAGACCGCCTAGAACCGCTGCCCGACGTAGATATAGGCGAATTGCTCTCCGACGTCATTAAAGGCCACGTCCAGTGCAAGATCGAGCGGAAAGTCCTTGGTCAGTCGGTACTTCACTCCGACCCCCCCGGCAGAACGATACCGGGGTTCACCGGACCCTGGGAAGCCGCGAAATACTCGACCCGATCCAGCAAAAAGTTCGTATCCGAAGCGGCTTTCGCCAAAACGCCCGCGCCAGCTGAGCTGGAGCGATGTCAGGTCCTGCCCGATGTTCTCAGTGACCGAGAATCCGCGAAACGCATCCTGCGCGCCCAAAGCACAGCTATCAAAAAACGGGGCATCTTCTGTTGCACTACAGGCAGCCAGACGTCCAGCCACGACGTTGTCAGCAATAACAGGATAATAAGCGTCGAATGTGATCACACCACGTTGGTATGTCGTCCCCGATTGCTCAAACTGGTTCGTGTAGAAATCAAATGCCAGATTTGTTCCAGTTGTCGAAAAAAAACGTGTCGTCGCGCCGGTCCCAATCCGCCAATACACCGGCGCTGATGATCGACGTGGTCGCGCGCGGTATGTATTCGGGCGGAATCGGAAGTGCGATGTTTGGCGTGACGGTCGTCGCAAGGTATCGCGCCCCGATGCCGACCGAAAAGGTGTTGGTAAACCCATAAGACAGCGTCGCAGATGCAAGGTCACCGTCTTGTTTCAGTGGGATCGCCCGATCAAAGACAATCAAGTCATAGTTGAGGTCAATCTCGGCCGCGGCAAGAAAGAATTTCCAACGGTTTTCCAGAAGCGAGACTTTAGCCGCCAGACCATAAGCACGGCTGCCATTGGACGAGCCATAGCCCGCGATACCAAAGTATGAGTTTGAGGATTTTTCGTCAGCTTTGAAAACGTAACCTGCCCCCACAGCCAGGCCGGTGCCAAATGTCGGGTTTTGTGACGGGATCGGAACGGCAACGAACGACCCTTGCCGAAATCCAATGGCGTCCTGCGCATCTTCATCAAGCTGAAGATCGTTGTCGATAACAAAATCATCAAGCGATTCTTGTGCGATAACGGGTTGAGACAAGCCAAATACCGCAACAGTGAAGGCAACGCTGAAACTGCACGCCGTCCGCATCTTCGTTCCTCGCAAAGTTCGTTAAGGTCAGCATAGACCACACATACTTGCGCGAACAGGTCCTAGCCTGTCTTAGCTTCCTAGCTTCCACTCGCCGTCTGGAAAAAACGCGTGGAACGCAAAGGCGAACATCACATCGTGGGGTACGTTGTCTCCAGCCGCGTTTCGCACACGCACGGTTCCAACTTCGCGTCCCTTATCGATCGTGGCACTATCAAGCGCCGAGGCCTGACCTTCGCTCCACGTCAGGGTCACGCCATTCTCGGTCACGACACCTTCGTCACGGATGCGCTGCATGGGCCACGCCGCCTCGCCCACCCGGACGACGCGGGCCAGAGCCGGGATGTCATGTGGCGGCATCTCACCGTTATAGAGGAAGGGGCGCTGCGAGCTGTCGTAGCGAACGTAGGGATTGCTGCCATATCTGCGCGGCCAACTTGGAGTGTCCATAACCAGCCCATCCGGATTGCGGTCAAGGAACTCGCCCCAGCCCTCCATCCAGCTTGGAAACTGCGCCAGTTCCACACCGGTCATCTCTCCCACAATGCCTTCCCCAATGGCCTGTTGCCACCAGCTTTCGGTTTCGCGGTCATACATGACCATGTCTGAAAATCGCAGCTTGCCCGAGACCCCAAAGCTTAGCACCTGATCGCCGACCCGGCGGTCAAATGTGATGCCGGAATTACACAAGGGACAGAAAGTGACGGCAACCGGGATATCTCCGACCTCATCATTCACGATTTCATGCCATGTTAGGTAGCGGATCGGATAGGCGCGCGGCGTCTCGCCGGGAACCTCGACAGTGATCACCGGTTCGCGTGAACCCAACCGCGTCTCATCCGCAGCAGCGATAAAATTTGGGTTGTCCAGCGCTGGAATACCATCTTTGGGGGGGCCGCCAGACATGATCTCGACCCAGTTATCAACGCTGGTGCGCGAAAAATCCGTTTGAGGCCATTCATGGCGCCAGAAATTTGGGTCGGCTTGGGCCGCAATACCGGCAACTGCGATCGTGGCCGCAAGGATCATAGACTTCAGGCGCATCTGGGCACTCCTCTGCGAACGGTGCTCCAGATGTGGCAAACAATAAGGGGGGCGCATAGCCCCCCTCACGTTGGTTTGAAAGCTTGTTAGAAGGCTTATTCGACGACCCGGACCGAGGTCATGACATCAGGATCACCTACGACGGACCCGTTGGGCCCGGTTCCGCGCTTGATCGTATCGACAATTTCCATCCCTTCAACGACCCGGCCCACAACCGTGTACTGACCGTTTAGGAAATAGCCTTGGTCGAACATGATAAAGAACTGGCTGTTGGCAGAGTTGGGGTTTTGCGCACGCGCCATGCCCACGACACCCCGGTCAAAGGGGACGTCCGAAAACTCGGCCGGGATGTCGGGACGATCCGAACCACCCGTCCCGGCCCGACGAAGATCGCCACCTACGAGCCCGTGCTGCACATCGCCGGTCTGCGCCATGAAGCCATCGATCACCCGATGGAAGACGACGTTGTCATAGGCACCTTCGGCAGCCAAACCCGTGATCTGTTCCACGTGGGCCGGGGCCACGTCAGGCAGCATATCGATCACGATGGTGCCGTTTGCCTCGCCCGAAACCGTAATTTCAAGGTTTGGACCGGGGCCGTCTTGGGCAACTGCGGCGCCGTTTGATCCATCGGCAAGCATGAACGCAATCACCCCTGCCCCAATCAGACCGAGCCCGCCCACGATCATCGTGTCGTTACGCATCTGCGGCAACCTTCATGCTGATCATGCGGTCGGGGTTCATCGGCGGCTCACCGCGCTGAATGGCATCCACATGTTCCATCCCGTCAATGACCCGGCCATAGACCGTGTACTGACCGTTGAGGAAATGGTTGTCCGAGAAGTTGATGAAGAACTGACTATTGGCCGAATTCGGGTTTTGCGAGCGTGCCGCACCGAGCGTACCGCGATCATGCGGAAGCTTTGAAAACTCGGCTGGAAGATCAGGAAGGTCGGACCCACCGGTGCCCGCCATGCGGATATTGAAGTTGTTCTCGGCATTGCCGTTGGCCACGTCACCCGTTTGCGCCATGAAGCCGTCGATGACCCGGTGAAAGACAACGTTGTCGTAGGCACCTGCGCGCGCCAGTTCTTTGATGCGCGCGACGTGAAGTGGTGCAACATCTGGCAAAAGCTCGATCGTGACTGTCCCGTCCTTCAGTTCGACGAGAAGGGTGTTTTCTGGATCGTTTATATCGGCCATCAGGGCCTCCTTGGTTCGCGTTTGGCGCGACCCTATGCGCAAAGCCGCCGAAGGGAAAGCGCACTCGCGCGCGATCTCGGTTGACCCGGCGGATGCGCGCTGTAGGAAAGGGGCAAATTCCTTGGACGAGGCCGAAAAATGGCTTGGAAGACGCTTGATGATCTCGATATGGCCGGAAAGGTCGTGCTGACACGCGTTGACATCAATGTACCCGTGGAAAACGGCGTCGTGACCGACACCACCCGCATCGACCGCATCAAACCAACCGTTGACGCCATTCTGGCAAAGGGGGGCAAACCTGTCCTGATGGCGCATTTTGGGCGTCCCAAAGGACAAGTCGTACCCGAGATGTCGCTGTCCCTTATTGCGCCAACGGTGGCAGATCGTTTGGGCGTGCCGGTCAAATCGGCATCAGATTGCATTGGCGCCCCCGCGAAGGAAGCGGTGCTGGCGCTTGGGGATGGCGAGGTACTCCTCCTCGAAAACACTCGTTTTCATGCCGGCGAAACCAAGAACGACCCCATGTTTGCAGCATCGCTCGCGGCCTTGGGTGAGGTTTATGTCAACGATGCCTTCTCTGCCGCGCACCGCGCCCATGCGTCGACCGAAGGCATCGCCCGCTTGCTCCCTGCCGCTGCGGGGCGCTTGATGGAAGCCGAACTTACCGCGCTTGAAGCGGCGCTTGGAACACCCGCGCGCCCGGTCATGGCCGTGGTCGGTGGCGCGAAAGTCTCTACCAAACTCGATTTGCTGGGGAACCTCGTGCGCAAAGTTGACACGCTGGTGATTGGCGGGGGTATGGCGAACACGTTCCTGGCTGCCCAAGGGGTCGATGTTGGAAAATCGCTGGCCGAGCACGACATGACCGACACCGCGCGCAGCATTCTGGCCGCAGCCGATGAGGCGGCTTGCGAAGTAATACTGCCCACTGACGTGGTTGTTGCCCGTGAGTTTGCAGCCAACGCACCCTCCGAAGTGGTCCCGGCAGACGCCTGCCCGGCTGATGCGATGATCCTGGATGCTGGCCCCGAAACGGTGGCGCGCATGGTTAACGCAATGCAATCCGCCCGAACCCTGATCTGGAATGGCCCAATGGGCGCGTTTGAGATTCCGCCCTTCGACAAGGCCACTGTTGCGGCGGCTCAGGAAGCGGGCCGTTTGTCATCCGAAGCAGGCTTAGTCAGCGTTGCGGGCGGCGGCGATACGGTTGCCGCGCTGAATCAGGCCGGTGTGGCAGATCAATTCACATATATCTCGACTGCCGGCGGCGCCTTTCTGGAGTGGATGGAAGGCAAAACACTCCCCGGTGTAGCAGTTCTCGACCAAGATTAACGACAACAGGAAAGCCAAATCCTCATGACAAACGCGGCACAGACCGAACAGATGCAAAGCGGCAAGGGCTTTATTGCGGCACTTGACCAAAGCGGTGGATCCACGCCCAAGGCTTTGGGACTTTATGGAATTGGCGAAGACGCATATTCGAGCGATGCTGAGATGTTCGATCTGATGCATGCGATGCGGGCGAGGATCATCAAATCTCCGGCCTTTTCCGGCGACAAGGTCATCGGCGCGATCCTGTTCGAAATGACAATGGACCGCGAGATCGACGGGACGCCCACAGCGGAATATTTGTGGAATTCCAAAGGTGTGGTGCCGTTTTTGAAGGTTGACAAGGGCCTTCGTGACGCCGCGGATGGCGTAAAACTGATGAAGCCGATTGACGGGCTCGACGCGCTTTTGGAACGTGCGGTCGGCAAAGGTATTTTCGGGACCAAGATGCGGTCGGTTGTGGACGCGGCCAACGCAAAGGGTATTGCAGACATCGTCGCGCAGCAGTTCGAGGTCGGGCAGCAGATCAGCGCCCATGGCCTGATGCCGATCCTTGAGCCCGAAGTCACCATCTCAATCGCCGACAAGGCCGAGGCTGAGGCTATCCTGCGCGACGAGATAACCAAGCATCTCGACACCCTGCCCGCTGGCCAGCAAGTCATGCTGAAACTCAGCCTCCCGACGGTCGATAACTTCTATGCGCCTCTGGTCGATGACCCGCGGGTGATGCGTGTCGTGGCGCTTTCCGGCGGCTATGTCCGAGACGAGGCGAACGCCATACTGGCAAAGAACGTAGGTATGATCGCCAGTTTTTCCCGTGCATTGAGCGAAGGGCTTTCTGCCGGTCAAAGCGATGAAGAGTTCAACGCGACTCTGGCCACATCCATCGGAACGATCTACGACGCCTCTG
>JABSSC010000105.1:0-6592 GCA_013214635.1 Paracoccaceae bacterium
GCGCGGCGCTTGCAGACATGCGCGCCGCAACACAGGCGTTGAACTAAGCCGCGTTTTCCAGACCAAAGCTGTCGTGGAGCGCTTGTACTGCCAGTTCGAGATACTTCCGCTCGATCAAAACCGAGATTTTGATCTCGGAGGTTGTGATAACCTTGATGTTGATATTCTCGTCCTTGAGCGCGCGGAACATCTGGCTGGCGACGCCGGCGTGGCTGCGCATGCCGATCCCAACGACGGACACTTTCGCCACTTCTGTATCCGCATCAAGTTCGTGAAAGTTGATCTCGCCGCGTTCTTTTGCGCCGGCCATGGCCTGCTGCGCGCGTACCACCTGATCCACGGGGCAGGAGAACGTCATATCGGTGCGCCCGTCATCCGAGATGTTCTGGATGATCATATCGACGTTCACGCCGGCCTCGGCCAACGGTGTGAAAATCGCCGCTGCGATCCCCGGACGGTCAGCGACCGAGATAAGTGTCATTTTCGCTTCGTCGCGGCTGAAGGCGACGCCTGAGACTACATTGCTTTCCACGATATCCTCCTCGTCGCATACGAGTGTTCCGGCGTTGTCGCCGCCGTCTTCGAATGATGAGAGCACGCGCAGGCGCACCTTGTAGCGCATGGCCAGTTCGACCGAGCGGGTTTGCAGGACCTTGGCCCCGAGCGACGCAAGTTCCAGCATTTCTTCAAACGCGATTTTGTCGAGTTTGCGGGCCTTGGACGTGATGCGCGGGTCAGTGGTATAGACGCCGTCGACGTCCGTGTAGATATCGCAGCGCTCCGCATCGAACGCGGCTGCAAAAGCCACAGCCGTTGTATCAGATCCGCCGCGGCCCAGCGTTGTGATCCGCCCCTCTGGACTGATCCCCTGGAACCCGGCGACGACGGCCACGCGCATACCTTCATCGAACTTCTGCATGATGTTGTCGGTCGGGATCTCTTCGATCCGGGCCTGACTGTGTGCCGACGTGGTCTTTAGCGGCACCTGCCAGCCTTGCCACGACCGTGCGGGAACATCCATTTCCTGCAATGTCAACGCCATGAGGCCTGCGGTAACGTTTTCCCCGGACGACACCACAGCATCGTATTCGCGCGCATCATAAAGCGGGGAGGTTTCGTTGACCCAGCCCACAAGCTCATTCGTTTTGCCCGACATTGCCGACACGATGACGATCACATCATAGCCATTGGCAACTTCTCGCCCGACGCGCTTGGCTGCGCGGCGGATACGGTCGAGCGTGGCAACAGACGTGCCGCCAAATTTCATCACAAGTACAGGCATCTGGGGTCTCAGAAGCGGGTAATTTCGTCGCGTGGCGTCTTACGCTCCGCAGGTCCCCGCCGCAAGGGGGGCGCGATCCTCGGGCGCGCCGCTTTTGCTGGCATTCCCAGTTGAAACCGTTGAGGCGTCTTATAGAGTGGCGCAAAGGGAACCTAGTTGGGCGAGTACATGGTTACGGCGAGCTTTGATGTCGCGGTTGATTTTCTGTCGGAAATCCCAGCGGACGCGCAGTTTGCCACCATTAACAGTGCGGCAACGATCAGCTTTTTCACGCCGGACAACGTGCCGGTTGTCTTGCTGTTCGGCGGGTCACTGTTGAACGTGCCGACCGTTCCCGGCGCGTCAATCACCTCTGTTGAGCTATTTGTGGCAGAGCAATCGCTTTGGAGTTTGACGGGTCTGGATGTCCCGCCCACCACCATTGATCCCAGCGTGATTTTTGACAATCCGACAGGTTTTGGAAATCTGTTTGTCTTTCTTTTCCGGGCGTTTGGCGGAAATGACTCCATCACCGGAAGTGCCTTTGATGACGTCATTTTGGGAATGGATGGACGGGATACGATTGATGGTGGTGATGGGAACGATGCCCTTTTTGCGGACACCGTGTTTCTCGCCGCGCCCAATTTCGCGAGCGACGACACAGTGCGTGGTGGCGATGGGGTCGACACGCTGGATGGTGGTTCGGATGGTGATTTGCTCGATGGTGGGGCCGACTTTGACTATGCGACATACGCTTTTTCCCCGCAGGCGGTTCAGGTTGATCTAGGGGCGGCGACGCAGTCTGGTGGCGACGCACAAGGGGATCGGTTTATCAGTATCGAGGGCGTCTTAGGCTCGGAGTATAACGACAGCATCGTTGGCGATGACGGGCCAAATGAACTCGTCGGATATGGTGGTATCGACACGCTTCGGGGTGGCGGAAATCAAGATACGCTCAATGGTGCCGAGGGTGCAGACAGTCTCTTTGGTGAAGCCGGAAACGACGTGCTGCGCGGCGGGCCTGAGGGCGACACCCTGGACGGAGGCGAAGGTCGCGACGTTGCGAGCTATTTCTTTGCGCAAACGGATATCTTTGCCGACCTGTCAGACGCCGCGCAAAACACCGGTGAGGCGGCAGGGGACGTCTATGTCTCAATTGAAGGATTGGCTGGCGGTGAATTCGACGACACGCTGATCGGAACAGACTTTGATGATGTTTTGCAGGGGGACCTTGGCAACGATGACTTGCAAGGTGGTCTTGGCAATGACCTGCTCGATGGTGGATTGCTCGCGCCGTTTTTCGACAGTCCAACTCCCGATTTCAGTGAGTTCGACACCGTCCTAGACGGTGACGTTTTTTCGTTTTTCTGAGCGGTGATCGGCGACGGGTTGCCGTTCGGAGCCGATCACACCAATTTGCTTGTCACCTTGATGGTCCTGTCGCAATCCTCTCCTAGGTAAAGGGGAAAGTGAGAGGGGGGCCAGAGATGGTCGACGTCACGTTCAACCTGCCAGTATCGTTTCCTACATTCCTTCCCGCCGGATCCGTGTATGCGTTTTCTCCAACCGAGATCACCATCACGGTTTTGCCGGGAACCGTGGATGAAGAGGTACTGATCTTTTGGGGTGTCGATTTTGACGACGCTCTGACCGGCGGAACCATTGCCGAAATCGAGGTTCGGCGTGGAGGCGAAGAGGTTGTCAGCCTCGGCGGGCTCGACGTTTTCGGTTTTGCCGTGGCTGAGGCCGTTATCTTTGACCCCGAGACGGGGGAGGGATCGCTTTTCTTGTTGGAAGATCTGGTCTTCGAGGGGGCAGACAGCATCACAGGAAGCTCTGGGGACGACATACTTCTGGGGTATTCGGACAGCGACACCCTCAACGGGGGCGAGGGTGATGATGCGCTTTTCGGAGATATTCCCGGCTTTCCGGGGGGCGACGGTGATGACAGCCTGTTTGGCGGTTCGGGGCGCGACACGCTGGAAGGCGGGCCGGGCGCGGACACGCTGAACGGCGGCGAGGGTTTTGATTTGGCGTCCTATTTCACGTCGTCACTCGGGGTGATCATAGATCTTGAACTGGCCACGCAAGCGGGCGGCGACGCACAAGGTGACGTTCTGATCGATGTCGAGGCCTTGCTTGGGTCAGAGTTTGATGACGACCTGAGCGGCGATGCTCTGCGCAACGGGCTGGCTGGCGAAGGCGGGAACGACACATTGCGCGGTGAGGGTGGCAATGACCTGCTAAATGGTGGGGCAGGCGCAGATGACCTTTTCGGTGGCGATGCCAGTGATGCACTGGACGGGGGTGAGGGGGCCGATCTGCTGGACGGCGGTGCGGGCACAGATCTGGCCAGCTACGCGTTCGCTGTTGCGGGTGTTTATGTCGATCTCGCCAACACCGCGCAAAACACTGGCGAGGCTTCGGGCGACGTATTCGTGTCCATCGAGGGGCTTAACGGTAGCGATTTTGATGACACGTTGATCGGTGGCGACGGCGACGTGGTGATCTATGGCGGAGACGGCGCGGATGCGATCACAGGTGGCATAGGGAATGACCTGCTGATCGGCTCCGGTCTCGAGTTGGACCCCGATGCACCCGTTCCGGATTTCGATGCAATTGCCGCGCAGTTTGGCGAGGCCGATTTCATCGCCTGGCTTTAGGAGTCAATACGGGTGGGCACGTCCGTCCCAGGTTTCAAAGCATCCCGTGGCTTCAAGGCCAAGCGCGTCAAAGCGGTCGATCAGTCCATCGGCAGACTGGTCGACTGTGATTTCGGCGGAAGGGCCGCCCATGTCAGTTCGGACCCAGCCGGGGTGATAGACGCCCACCGCAATCCCGTCCGGAGCAAGATCGGTTGCCAGATTGCGCCCCAGATTGAGCGCGGCGGCTTTGGATGCGCGATAGATATAGCTGCCGCCCGGCGCCCGCGTGGTCGATCCCATCTGACTGGAGATGATGGCGATTTTTCCCGATGCGGCGCGTATGTTCGGCAAAAGCGCCTGAATGGTCAGAAAGACACCGGTGACGTTGGTGGCAAAGCCTTCAGCCCACATCGCGGGATCGTACCCGGCGTTAAGCGATTGCCCTTTGTCAGAATAGACGCCTGCGTTGCAGACCAGAAGATCGACGCGCGTGTCACCCAGATGCGTTTTTAGCGCGTTGAAGGCGTCGGGCTGCGTAACATCCAGCGCCAGATCGTCGGGGTCGACTCCGCCCGCGCGGGACGTGACGATCACTCGCGCACCGCGATCTCGGTAGCGTTGAGCCAAAGCCGCACCAATTCCGCGCGAGCCACCGGTGATGACGACCACCATCAGTCAGTTCGTCTTGTTGCGGGGGACAAACGGAAGCGGGGCGACCGGAACACCATCCTCGAGAAGCTTCTTGGCCTCTTCCGGTTTGGCCTCCCCATAGATTGCGCGATTGGGAACGTCGCCATCATGCATGGCGCGGGCCTCATCTGCGAATTTCATGCCGACGTAATCGGAGTTTGCTTCGACATGCGCGCGGATTTCTTCGATGGCGGCCGCACGGGGATCTTCTGGAGGGGCACTGAGCGGACCCGTGGGGGCATCCGCCTTTTTTCGTGCGGCTTGAACCTGTGGCGCCATAAGGGTCTTTGTCACTGCGGTTGACTGGCATTCCGGACAAACGACCATGCCCGTTTTGAGAAGCGTGTCGAACGCCTCTGCCGACTGAAACCAGCTTTCAAAGCTGTGGTCGTGCTCGCATTTCAAGCTGTAGCGGATCATGCCGTGCCCAGTCTTTGCCTTTCAGACCACCAGATAAGGTACCCGAAGAGGAATGCCAATCTCAGGTTCACAAACCTTGGAGGCGCGGATCGAAGTCCCGCAAAAGGCGGCGCAGTTCCGGTTCTTCGACCATCGTAGAGGCGCGCCGTGGTGTCACCCACTTGCGCTTGCGTTCCTTGTGCTCGGGCCAGGTGGTAGATTGTTCCGTAACCTTCAGAGGAAACACCACGACCATGACGGGCAGATCACGGGACGCTCGGTTTTTGATATAGCTGTACAAGCCAATGCACACTGGCGTGACTTTGCCGCGAACGCCGCCTTCTTCCCACGCTTCGGTTGCGGCAGCCTCAGATGGTGTTTCGCCGTCCATCGGCCAGCCCTTGGGAAGAATCCACCGCTTGGTGCGGCGCGAGGTCACGACAAGTACCTCAACGCGCTCACCTCGCATGCGCCAGCACAAGGCGGCAAATTGCGTGCGTACATCGCGCTTGCGCGATGTTGTGAGCCGCACAGGCCGCTGCTTGATTCTGGCGATGCTGACATTCATGTCGCGCGCATTTCCTTGTCCGTACGTCGTTGATTTTACACGTTTGTCGTGTGTTTTGGCAAATCACGTCCGGGAAACGCAATTCCCCTATCACAATTGATCTGCGGCTGTGTTCGTTTAGGTACGCTAAAATGCGCCGAATTCCAGCGCGTTTATGTCCGTCCGAGGTCCATGGCTCAGAACCCAATCGAGATGCCGCTTTTCATAGGGGGTGAGATTTATCGTCACTCGACCTATGGCACGTGGCATCCCTTGCGCATTCCCCGGGTGTCCACGGCAATGGATCTAAGCCGGGCACTGGGGTGGTTGCCTCGGGAGCAGTTCGTGACCTCGCCACGCGCCAAGCCTGCCGCGCTTACCACATGGCACACGCCGGATTATGTGGCGGCGTTGCAGCGCGCCGAGGCTATGGGCAACGTGACAGATGACGTACGTGAAAGGCACGGTCTGGGGACAACGTCCAACCCCGTCTTCGGTGAGATGTTTCGGCGGCCGGCCACCGCGGCGGGTGGATCGATTTTGGCGGGCGAACTCCTCGCGCATGGCGGTGTGATCTATAATCCGGCAGGTGGCACGCATCACGGCATGCCGGACCGTGCGGCGGGCTTTTGCTATCTCAACGACCCGGTTCTGGCGATCCTGTCCTTGCGGCATCAGGGCGTCGGGCGTGTCGCCTATGTTGATATAGATGCGCATCACGGGGACGGGGTCGAACATGCCTTTGCCGGTGATCCCGAAACGCTGGTGATATCAGTTCACGAGGAGCGGCGGTGGCCCTTTACAGGGCTTCTGGCCGATCGAGGTATCGGTCAGGTCTGGAACCTGCCGGTTGCGAAAGGCTTTAACGATACCGAATTCGAGATGGTTCTGAACGAACTGATCCTGCCACGTGTTGAGGATTGGAGGCCGGATGCGATTGTGCTGCAATGCGGGGCGGACGCGGTGACCGAGGATCCGTTGTCGCGGCTTGAGCTGTCCAACAATGCGCATTGGTCGGCGGTTGCCGCGCTCCGAAGTCTGGCACCACGG
>JABSSC010000105.1:6602-12188 GCA_013214635.1 Paracoccaceae bacterium
ACCACGGTTTCTTGTCACCGGGGGTGGGGGGTATAACCCATGGTCGGTCGGACGGCTCTGGACCGGCGTTTGGGGCACGCTTGCAGGACACGAAATTCCCGACCGCCTTCCGCAACAGGCGGAAGCGGTTCTGCGCGATCTGTCATGGGAAGGGCGGCGCGAAGGGCGTGCGCCACCGGAACACTGGTTCACAACCTTGCGTGATGCAGCGCGCCCCGGGTCGATCCGAGATGCTCTGCGCTCGGACCTAGCCGCGTTGAAGGCGCGTTCTCGCGTTCATGTTTGATCTGAGTGTCGCAGATTGGCATGGAATCCACGCGCCCACCGCGCTACCACGTTGAAACCAAGTTCGCGTGGAAAGAGCGATGTTTAACGACAAGACAATTTTAATCACAGGCGGGACCGGCAGCTTTGGGAAGATGTATGTCCGCCTGATCCTTGAGCGGTACAACCCCAAGAAAGTCATCGTCTTTAGCCGTGATGAGCTCAAACAATTCGAGATGAGCCAGGTCTATAACGCCCCTGAGATGCGCTATTTCCTGGGGGACGTTCGGGATCCGGGTCGTTTGATGCAGGCAATGGATGGGGTGGATTTTGTCATTCACGCTGCCGCGCTCAAGCAAGTGCCTGCGGCCGAGTACAACCCATTTGAATGCATAAAGACCAACGTTCACGGAGCGCAAAACGTCATCGAAGCCGCGATCGCGAACGGCGTGGACAAGGTTATTGCGCTTTCAACTGATAAGGCGGCGAACCCGGTGAACCTCTATGGGGCGACGAAGCTCGCGTCAGACAAACTGTTCGTAGCGGCCAACAACATGGTCGGCGGGCGCAGGACCCGATTTGGCGTGGTGCGATATGGCAATGTCGTTGGGTCACGAGGATCGATCGTTCCGTTCTTTTCCAAGTTGCTGGCCGAAGGCGCGACCGAGCTGCCGATCACGCACCCAGACATGACACGGTTCATGATCACACTTCCCGAGGGCGTTTCCTTTGTTCTGAAGAACTTTGAGCGGATGCATGGGGGAGAGATCTTTATCCCTAAGATCCCGTCAATGCGGATGGTTGATCTGGCACACGCCATGGCCCCAGATCTTCCGCAGAAGATCATTGGAATTCGGCCCGGTGAAAAACTTCACGAGGTGATGTGCCCCGCAGATGACAGCCATCTGACGTTGGAGTTTGACGATCATTACGTCATTCAGCCGACCATCCAGTTTGCACATTCCGTGGATTTCAAATCCAACCGATTGGGCGAGCAGGGTCGACCTGTGCTGCAAGGGTTCGAATACAACTCCGGCAACAATACCGAATGGCTGTCCGAGGCGCGCTTTCTTGAAATGGCGGCGGAGGCCATGGCGGAATGATCCCCTATGGTCGCCAGGATATCCGCCCCGAAGATCTTGAGGCAGTGCGTGAGGTTCTGACGTCGGATTTCCTGACGCAGGGACCGAAAGTGCCGGCATTCGAAGCCTCTGTGGCCAAGGCAACCGGTGCGGCCCATGCGGTGGCGGTGAATTCGGCAACCTCGGCTCTTCACATTGCGTGTCTTGCGCTTGATCTGGGGCCTGGGGACATCTTGTGGACGTCGCCCATTACGTTCGTGGCATCCGCCAATGTTGGCCATCTTTGCGGGGCCGAGGTCGATTTCGTCGATATTGATCCCGACACATTCAACATGTGCCCGCAAGCGCTTGAAACCAAACTGAAAGCCGCGAAATCTTCTGGTAGACTGCCAAAGGTGATCATGCCGGTCCATATGTGTGGTCAGTCTGCGGACATGGCGCGGATCGGCGCTTTGGCGCGGGAATTTGGGTGCAAGGTGGTCGAAGATGCGAGCCACGCGATTGGCGGGCGGTATCTGGATCGACCCGTCGGCGATTGCGCACACTCCGACATCTGCGTCTTTAGCTTTCACCCGGTAAAGATTGTCACGACGGCGGAGGGCGGCGTTGCGACAACTCAATCGGACGCGCTCGCTGCGCGTATGGAGCGGCTGCGTACCCACGGCGTAACGCGGGACGAAGCTTTGATGGAAGGCGCTAGTGAGGGTGGCTGGTACTATCAACAGATCGAACTGGGCCTGAACTATCGCATGACCGAGATGCAGGCCGCGCTGGGTGTTACGCAAATGGAGCGGCTGGACGACTACGTCGCCCGCCGCAATGCCCTTGCCGATAGGTATGACCGCGTTCTTGGGAACATGCCGTTGAAACGCCCGGGGCGTCAGGACGGTGCGTATTCTGCGTTCCACCTCTACGTGGTTCGGGTAGAGGCCGAAAAAAGACGAGAGATCTTTGACGCGCTACGTGCGGACGGGATTGGCGTAAACGTCCATTATATCCCGGTTCATCTTCAGCCTTATTGGGCGCGACACGGCTTCAAACCGGGGGATTTTCCCAATGCCGAGGCGTATTACGGTGGGGCAATTTCGATCCCGCTTTATCCAGGGATGACGGAGGCCGATCAGGACCGCGTGGTTACGTCTCTGGCGGCGGCGTGCGTTCGGGACTGACGCCGGGGGCGTCAGCGGCATAGACCTCACCGTTGTAGAAAGGATGCGCCGAAAAGAGACGGGCCTCGAAAGCTTCGAGGTCGCCGTCAGGTATGCCGTCAAACGTGCGCCGAAAGGCGTCCATCGAGGCGGCATGTACCGCGGGCGCGTCTGTCCCTGGACCTGACGATGCAACAGTGTCGACATGCGCACGTGGGCCAAGGAGGGCCTGAAATATCGTTTGAGCGCGGGCCACGTGGTCAGGTCCGCTGACGATTGTCACATCGAGCGGGCCGTCCGGCGCAATGTCGCGCGCGAAGAAAAATGCGTCTCCCACCGTGTCCCTTGCGCGCGGGCTTTCCACGATACGCCGGTCGTCAGCCCCAAGCCTTGCGGCGTATTCTGCCATCTTTTGCGCAATGGTTAGATCGGGCTCCCAGGCAAACCCCCATCCGGTGGTGACCAGTGTTGCATCGGGATGGGTGTTCAAAACCTCAACCCCACGTTCCATCCGTCTGCGGGATTCCGAATTCAATGCGCCCCCCGGTTGCATTGTGTTCGACAGAACGATGATGAAATGCGGTGTCGCGCTCATGTTCGTTGCCGTGCCGCCCAATCTTGCCGCGTCAATCCCAGAAGCACAGCGTCGTGATATTCGCCATCGCGCCAGACATGCGCGCGCCTTCGCCCCTCTTCTAGAAAGCCAAACCGTTTGTGCAGGGCAATAACAGCCTCATTCCAGTCGATGACCTCGCAGTTGAGCTTATTCAGTCCGAGGGGACCAAAGGCATAGTCCAGTGCCGAACGTTCCAGGGCTGTGCCGATGCCGCGTCCTTGCAAGATACCTGTGATGTAGAATGCCCAGTCGGCGCGTTTGTGCGTCTGGTCGATATTGGTGAAGGCCACCATACCGATCAACGTGTCATCGAGATAAACCAGATGATAATCAGCCCGCCGGTTCGCTGCGATGCCGTCCAACCAGCGTTCATGCGTGGCCGGTTCAATCAGGTCGCCGTCATACATGTTATGGCGCACTTCCGGTTCGTTGCGCAGCGCCAGCAAGGCGCGTTGTTCGGCACGCGGCTGCTCTGGCAAGGGACGCAACTCAAGGGCAGGGGGGGTCATTCGAGATCGCCATAGGTGATCGGGTGCCCCATCGGTACGTTTTGCTTAAGAACCCTCCCGTCGAGCGCCGCGCGGTCAGTTGGCGGAATTCCGACGCCGGGGCGAATGAACCGGTAATCTGCCGGTGTGATCCGATGTCCGGCAGCCAAATCGATTTGCGCGAATGCCGATCGCCGCCCGGTTTTTTTGTTAGTCACCTCGGCGTCAGTGGTCTGCTTGACCGCGCTACCCTGAAGGGCGTGCACGTCTCTGACACCGTTGGCAATGTCGCGCATGATTTCGGGCGTCGCCGAGAACCGGTGATCGGGACCTTTGCGGTTGGGGTCGTTAGTATAGTGCTTTTCAATTGCAACCGCGCCCATCGCGGCCGCTGTGATTGGGCCGATGGAACCAATTGTGTGATCCGAGAACCCGGTCATCCGCCCAAAAGTGTCTCCGATTGCGACCATAGCATTGAGGTTGATCTGATCGAGCGGCGCGGGGTAGCTGGAACAACAATGGAGCAAGATCACCTCGCCCGAATTTGCGGTATCGAGCACCTCCAGCGCGTGGGCGATCTCATCCATTGTGGCCATGCCCGTGCTTAGGATGATGGGTTTTTTGGTCCCTGCCACCGCAATCAGCAGATCATCGAACGTCATCTCGAAGGACGCAATCTTGTAGATTGGGCAATCAAGACTTTCGATGAAGTCCAAATCCATGGGGTCATAAACCGAGGTGAATGGCAGCAGCCCACGCGCCCGCGCTTTGGCGAAGAGGGGTTCGTGAAACTCCATCGGCATGCCGGCGGTCTGGTAGAGGTCATAGAGATTGGTGGTGCCCCAAACCTTGTCGATGGTCATCGAGGGATGATCCGACCGCATCGTCAATGTATCGGCGGAATAGGTCTGAAGTTTTAGCGCATCCCATCCGGCATCCGCGGCGATATCAACCAGCGCTAGCGCTTGATCAAGGTCGCGGTCATGGTTGGCACTGACCTCGGCAATCAGGAAACTCCGTGCGTCACGCCCGATGGTTTTGCCTTCGACTGTTAGCGCCATGTCTGCGTCTCCCCGTGCATTGCCCAAGCTATACCCGCGCCGCGCGCAGGGGCGCAACAAAGCGGCACGCGAAAACACGTCAAACTGCGACAATGCATCACTTTTCCCAGCGCGTTTGAGCGCTCTTTTGCGAATGGAAAGCGTGTAACAGAAAGCAGAAGAATGAACCTAACGACAGCGCGTATTGGAATGATTTTTGGCTCCCCGGCTTTCAAGAAGGGGTTTCAGGAGGGCGCAGGCGGCGCGGCTGAAGCGGACAACCCTTTCAACAAAAGCTCCAAACTCGGCAACGACTGGGGATTTGGGGTTCGTGTGGCGCATCATACCGCCGTAGCGAATGAGAACCGTCGAATGGCGCGGGAGGCTTCCGCGAATTCGGCGTTTGAATTGGGTGAACTTGCGGCATCCTCGGGCGCGCGCGTGTCGGCAAACCCGTATCACTTTGGCAGCCCAGCCCATGATGAATGGCGTTTGGGATGGGCTCAGGCGCGGACCGCGCGATAGTTAAACCATCACTCAATGAAAAGGCCCCCGAAGTTAAGCTTCGGGGGCCTTTTTCGATTGATTGCGATGCAGGTTAGCTCGCCTTGGTCTTGGTATGCGGCCAGATCCAGTTCGCCATGTACTTGTGCCCCGGTACGAGGTGGTCGATCGGGAACTTCGCATAATGCTTGTGACCGGGCACGATATGGCCGAACGGGAACTTGGCCATGTATTTCTGCCCCGGAACGGTAAGACCGAACGGAAAGCGCCCATAGCGCCGGTTGTGCGAAACGCGGTGTCCAATGGGCTTGTTGGCATAATACTTCTGCCCCGGCACCAGAAGGCCAATCGGCCAGTTCGCCATGTGCTTGTTGCCCGGCACCAGCGAATTGTCGCCCTGCTTGCCGTTTATCAGCAGCGGGAAGGGCCAGTTCGCCATCTTCC
>JABSSC010000106.1 GCA_013214635.1 Paracoccaceae bacterium
GGATGTTCCCGCCTCCCGCATAGCTGGCCAATCCCCCCATCAACATGCCAGGAATCATCAGCAAACTGCTGGCGAAAATGATCGGCATGACGCCGGCCTGATTCACTTTGAGAGGCAAGTATTGGCGTGTGCCGCCAAAAACGCGGCCATGGCCGCGCCCGCCTGCTGGGGCGTCGCCACGCGCAATTGATAAAGGACTACGCCGTCCTCGGTTTGGACCCCGGGCGATTGCTTGTCTCGTGCAAGATCGCGCAGGGCGGCAGCATCACTCATCGGATCAGCGCGCTTTGCCTCAAGTGCCGCGCTCGTATCATCCGTCAGAACTTCGACGATGTGGACGTCCAACTCTGGCATCTCACGCGCGAGCATGCGCGCAATCTGGTCAACGCGCCGACCGTAAAAGCCCGCGTCGACCTGTTTCCACACCAGCACTGCCTGTCGCCGGACCGTAGTCGTTTCAACCGATGAGGCTTTCGCAATGCGTTCGGTCTGATTTTGCCCTCCCGGGATGTGCCCGCTCCATGCGGCCTGGACACGCTGCCCGTCAAACACGCCAATCGATACGCTTTCGCCAGCTTCCCACGCACCTCGAAGTTGGAGGCATTTCCACTCATGCCCGCCATCACCATTTCCCGCCCGATAAGGCCCTTGCACCGGGCCCGCAGGCAACCCATCCACCAGAACAAAGGGAACGTTTTGCACCGCATCGGACCGCAGGGCCACGTCGATTGCACCTGGGGTGACGCGTGCGCGCACCTCAAACCCGTCGCCAGTCGCGTATACCGCATCGCGGTCACGAATGAGGCTCTGGATCCCGTTGGGGTCCTCGTCTGCGCGGCTTCGCCCCACCCAGTTACGCAACCGTTCGGCAAAGCCGGGCTTGGCGTTTATCCCGGGAATGCGCCACCATTTCGTCCCGGGCACATCACTCGCCCAGACCTGAAACTGCCGTTCGCTCGACGTGACTCCGGCGAACAGATCTTCAAGATCAAATGTAAATCCATGGTGACCCGAGCCAAAGCCCGCATCGCGCAAATCCCCGCGAAACTCTTGCGCCGTGACGCTTGCCAGCACCTGTCCGCCAGATCGTAGTTCGACGTGCACCGGGGCGTCGCCCCGCGCGGGGTCGCGCGCCCAACCAGCGATCCTGTGGGGCGTCGAAACCTCAACAAAGCCTCGTCTTGTGTCCACGTGCGCCCCTCATGGCATCGACACCTTTCCTCCGGCATGGTGCCCCATTGCACAAACGAATTTCAACAGGCGCGATCCGGCCAGACGCAGGCGCCAAGTTTTTCCCCATTCCTTCGGAATTGCCCTTAACCTAATCAAATCGAAGGGCGAAGCATTGGTTTGCCCGCGACCAAGCTACCGCATGAGGCGTCTCGCATGTTTTGGATCATTGTCGGCTTCTTAATCATCGTCGCCTGCGCCATACGCGTGCTTCTTCGACCCAACAGAACGCCGGAAGCGCGTGTTGCGTGGTTGGCTGTGATCTTTGCCCTCCCGGGTCTGGGCGTGCTCGCCTATCTTCTGCTTGGGGAAACAAGCATCGGCGCCAAGCGCACCGAGAGGATCAAGAGGGTCACGGCCGACCTTGAGCGACCTGAGACGCTTCAGGGTTGGCCAGCGTTGGATCCGAGCCCACAAATGAAGCCGCTTTTTGCAGTCGGTGAGTCGATCACTGGATACCCGCCGGTTGCAGGTAACTCGGGTGAGTTGATGGCGGATTCAGATGCCACAATCGCGCGCATGGTAGCCGATATCGATGCCGCACAGCGCCACGTGCATCTGATGTTCTACATCTGGCTGACGGATACGAACGGAATGAAGATTGTCGATGCCCTGACGCGGGCCGCACAACGCGGTGTGACGGTGCGTGCGATGGTCGATGATCTTGGCTCGCGCGACATGATCAAAAGCAACGCCTGGTCAGACATGGGCGCGGCGGGGGTGAAGCTGGGACGCGCCCTGCCCATCGGCAACCCAGTGCTGAGTATCTTTGGCGGGCGGATTGATCTGCGCAACCACCGCAAGATCCTGGTGATCGACAATGCCGTTACATATTGCGGCAGTCAGAACTGTGCCGACCCGGCCTTTTCGCCAAAGCCGAAATACGCACCATGGGTCGACGCGATGATGCGGTTCACCGGGCCCGTCGTTCGCCAGAATCAACACTTGTTTGCCACCGATTGGATGGCCAGCGTCGACGAAGATCTTTCAGAAGTGTTGAATGAGCCGTTGGATCCCTCAACACCCGGGTTTGCCGCACAGGTGATCGGGACCGGTCCCACCGTTCGCGCCTTTGCGATGCCGGACATGTTCGTGTCATGCATGTATGCCGCACGGGATCGTTTGGTTGTCACAACACCGTACTATGTCCCCAACCCAATGGTGCAGGCCGCAATCGTGGGCGCAGCGCAAAGAGGCGTCGACACCACGCTAATTCTGCCAAAGCGCAATGACGACTTTGCCGTGGGCGCGACCGCCAAGAGCTACTACGCCGAGCTTCTCGCGGTAGGCGTTCGGGTGTTCGAATACCGACCCGGACTTCTGCACACCAAATCCATGACAATCGACGGCGTGATCACCTTGATCGGTTCCGCCAATATGGACCGCCGCAGCTTCGATCTGAATTACGAGAACAACATCTTGCTTGAGGACGAAAAGCTCACCGCCGACATGATTGCCCGGCAGATGGAATACATCGCCGACAGTGACGAGGTGTCTTTGGACGATGTGCGCGCCTGGCCCGCGACCACACGCCTGTGGAACAATGCTTTGGCTGTTGTCGGTCCGATCTTGTAAGATCTTGTAACATCCAATCTCGCACACCGCCCCTCATGAAGCTGTGAATCAGCCGTAGGCGATCCTCAAGTATCTGTTGCGAGTTATGTTATATCATTACAATATGACGGCACGGTGATCGACGATCAGCGTGATGTCCAAATCCGCGCCGAAAACACTTTATGCCAGTCATTCATCTCTCTTCAGCTGCAGCGCTAATGCGCATGGGAAAAGCCGAAGAGGTTAGACGCCATTTATCAATACCTCGCATGTCGGGGTCGGTCGACGGCATGCATCCACAAGACACAGGGAGAAGTGACCATGAAAACGAGAGCCGCCATTGCCTGGGGCCCAAACCAACCGCTTGAAATCGAAGAGATCGATCTCGAAGGTCCTAAAGAGGGTGAAGTCCTTGTGCGTATCGTCACAACAAGTCTTTGCCATACGGATGTCTTTACCCTCTCGGGGGAAGACCCTGAGGGGCTGTTCCCCTGCATTCTTGGCCACGAAGGCTGTGGCATCGTCGAAGAGGTCGGCAAGGGCGTGACGTCGGTCAAACCCGGCGATCATGTGATCCCGCTCTACGTCCCAGAAGATCCAAACTGCCCTTATATCAAATCGGGCAAGACCAACCTGTGTCAGACCATCCGCGCAACACAGGGTGCTGGTGTGATGCCAGACGGAACATCGCGCTTTTCCTACAAGGGCAAACAAATCCTGCACTACATGGGCACAAGCACATTCAGCGAATACACCGTCCTTCCCGAAATCTCGGTTGCGAAAATCTCAAAAGAGGCACCGTTGTCAAAAGCGTCTGTCATGGGCTGCGCGGTACCAACCGGCATCGGCGCCGTGCGCAATACCGCCAAGGTGGAGCCCGGTGCGACCGTTGCGGTGTTTGGGCTGGGGGCCGTCGGTATGGCGGTCATCCAGGGCGCGGTGCTCAAGGGCGCGTCGCGGATCATCGGCATTGACATCAATCCGAACAAGTTTCCGTTGGCTATGTCTTTAGGCGCAACAGAGTGCTTGAACCCCAAGGACTTTACACAACCCATTCACGAAGTCCTGATTGAAATGACGAATGGAGGGCTCGACTATACGTTTGAGGCGGTTGGGAACGTCGACCTAATGCGTTCGGCGCTTGAGGCCTGCCATAAAGGATGGGGTGAGTGTACCGTGATTGGGGTTGCTGGCGCAGGGCAGGAAATCTCAACGCGGCCCTTCCAATTGGTCACTGGGCGTGTCTGGCGTGGCACCGCATTCGGAGGCGTTCTGGGCCGAAGCCAACTGCCCGGCATGGTAGACGAATGGCTGCGCGGCGATTTCAGCGTCGATCCCTACATTACCCACCATATGCACCACGACCAAATCAACACTGCTTTCGACCTTTTAAAGGCAGGAAAGTCGATCCGCTCGGTCATTCATTTCAGACCGAATGACACCCTGACCGTGAACTCGCTTCCGGGTGAGATCGTGCCCGTCTAGGTCGTCGCAAGGAACAGTGCATCAGCCACCGCTCCGCGCGTGGCTGATGCAAAGCAGGCATTTCGTCGCCATTCCCGGTGGGCTGGTGCTTGCTGAGGAAGAATCCTCCTCCGCCAACAAAAAATTATTGTTTTACAGAAATTCTGTTGTAGCCTACGACCTGTTGAAAGGACGTAGCGATGAACACCACACACTCGGAAGACATCCTTCGCGTATTACGGCGGGCCAGATTTGCGGCGCTTGCGGGCCGCCTCTTCGCGATCGCGATCCCTGCCCTGGTTCTGGCGAGTTGGATCGCGGGAGACGCGAAATCGGTTGCTTTGCGAACGATCGGCCTTGATCCCGGCCATATGCTTGAAGGGGGGCAACTCAGCCTCGCCATCGGCCTCAGCCTTCTGCCCGTGCTCGCCACGGCGATGTCATTGCGGGCTGTTGCGCAGTGCTTTGATACGTTCGCGCGGCGGGACTGGTTCGGGTCAACCCGCTCGGCGGCTTTGGCCAGCGCCGGACGGTGGCTGGTCATCGCGGGCGGCTTGTCGTTGGTCGTGCCGACATTTCTGGGTTTGGTTTTGTCGATAAATGCCGCTCCTGGCAGCAGGGTTTTGACGATCAGCCTGTCGAGCAACGCCGCACTGGCCATTCTCTTTGGAGTGTTGCTTTGGGTATTGTCGCATCTTTGGAAGGAGGCCGCGCAGCTCGCCAAAGAGAACTCCGAGTTTGTGTGATGGCAATTGTTGTCACGCTCGACGTCATGATCGCGCGACGCAAGATCAGTTCCAAGGAACTTGCCGCACGCATCGGAATAACGGAAGCAAACCTGTCGCTGCTTAAACGAGGGCACGTCAAAGGCGTGCGCTTCGACACGCTCGCCAAGATCTGTGACGTGCTGGACTGCCAACCGGGCGATCTGTTGGAATACGCCAAGGACAGTGCACCGCCCGAACCTCGAATTACTTACGTCACGTCCTGACGCAATTCACGCCATACCGGTTTGACACGACCGGGCGCGCGAAAGACAGTCGCGTCAAGCGCGCGAAGCCGCGCAGGTCCGGGAGGATACATGGACATCTTACTAGGCGTGGTGCTTCCACTCTCATTGGCGATCATCATGCTGAGCCTCGGGGTCGGCCTGACAATGGCGGATTTCGTGCGGGTCATCGCACGCCCAAAGGCCTTCCTTGTCGGCGCAGCCTGTCAGGTTTTGGTCGTCCCGCTCGTCGCTTTTGCCACAATACAGATTTTTGGAATGACGGGAGAGCTTGCGGCGGGGTTCATGCTGCTCAGCTTTTGCCCCGGCGGCGTCACAACCAATGTGGTGTCGAAGCTTGCCAAAGGCGACGTGGCTTTGTCGGTCTCACTCACGGCAACGATTTCACTTTTGTCCATCCTGACAATGCCGCTCGCCATGGCATGGGCCGTCACCCATTTCATGGGCGCAAACGCGCCAGAGATCTCGGTGGTGTCCGTCGCGGTGAGCATGTTCCTGATCACCGCCGTCCCTGTCGGGATCGGACTGGCCACGAGAGAGTTGTCGGCGACCTTTGCCGACCGGATTGAGCCCGGCTTGTCCAAGCTTGCCGGGGTGCTTTTTCTGATCATCGTCGTGGCGGCAGTTGCAGCCAACTGGTCCATCTTCACCGAGAATCTGGCGCGCCTTGGGCCTGCGTTGATTGCACTTAACGTTTTTCTGATGGCGCTTGGGTTCGCCATTCCAGCGATGCTTGGTCTGTCCCGCCTTGAACAAAAGACGATTTCGATCGAGGCAGGTATTCAAAACAGCACGTTGGCGATCACAATCGCACCCTTGATCATGGGCACCGTCGGCGTCTTTACCGTGCTATCGCTTCCGGCCGCGGTCTATGGGGTCACGATGTATCTCGTCGCCCTGCCCTTTGTGCTTTGGTTCCGGAGGGCCTGACCGTGGCGCAAGCGGATGTCATCGTCGTGGGCGCGGGTCTTGCAGGGCTTGTTGCCGCTGCAGAGCTTGGGGATCGGGGCAAGTCAGTCATCATCGTCGATCAGGAAGGGCCGCAGAACCTTGGCGGTCAGGCGCATTGGTCACTCGGGGGCCTTTGCATGATCGACACGCCGGAACAGCGGCGTATGGGCGTGCGCGACAGCCGCGAACTTGCCCTGAACGACTGGATCGGGTCGGCGCAGTTTGATCGGCCCGAGGATGAGATGCCGCGCAAATGGGCGGAGGCTTATGTCGATTTCGCTGCGGGCGAGATGCGCCCGTGGCTGCATGCGATGGGTTTACGTTGGTTTCCGGTCGTCGGGTGGGCCGAGCGTGGCGGCGGTTTCGCCAATGGGCACGGCAATTCGGTCCCTCGGTTTCACATCACCTGGGGTACGGGACCCGGAACGCTTGAGCATTTCATTCGTCGTTGCCGGGAGCATGAGACCGAAGGCCGGGTCACATTCCGGTTTCGTCATCAGGTCGACCGGATCGAGATGGAAAATGGGGCGGCGACCGGCGTCAGCGGAACGATCCTTGCGGACGATGACGCCCCCCAGGGCGCATCAACCAATCGCGATGCAGTTGATGAGTTTGTCCTAACGGCCCCTTCGGTTCTGGTGTCCTCAGGCGGGATCGGCGGCAATTTCGATCTGGTGCGCAAGGTCTGGCCGACGGATCGTTTGGGGCCTGCCCCCAAGGATATGGTTGCCGGCGTTCCCGCGCATGTGGATGGGCGCATGATCGGGATATCCGAGGCGGCGGGCGGCCATGTGATCAACGGCGACCGCATGTGGCATTACACCGAAGGTTTGCGGAACTGGGACCCGATCTGGCCCGCGCATGGTATTCGTATCCTGCCTGGCCCGTCGTCAATGTGGTTTGATGCCGAGGGGAACCGCTTTGCCGCGCCTGCAATGCCGGGGTTCGACACGACCTCGACACTCAAGATGATCCTCGAGACGGGTTACGACTATAGCTGGTTCGTGCTGACCCAGAAGGTCATCAAAAAGGAATTTGCGCTATCTGGATCGGAACAAAACCCCGACCTCACCGGCAAAAGCTGGCGCGAGGTTTTGCGCCAGCGGCTTTTGTCAGGCAGCCGCGCCACGGACAATGTCGAAGCGTTCAAAGAACGCGGTGAGGACTTTGTCGTTGCGCAGAACCTGACGCAGCTTGTTCAGGGCATGAACCAGATTGGCGGCGGCAATCTGATCGATGAAGCCAAGTTGCGCGTTCAGATCGAAGCGCGCGACGCGCAGATCACCAATAAGTACTCCAAGGATCAGCAGATTATGGCGATCCATGCTGCGCGGAATTACTTGGGCGATCGTCTGATCCGCACGGCAAAACCGCACAAGTTTCTCGATCCCGCCAACGGGCCCCTGATTGCCGTGAAACTCCACATACTGACCCGCAAGACGTTGGGCGGGCTGCACACGGACCTTGAGGGGCAGATGATCGGTGCGGATGGCAACACCGTTCCCGGGCTTTTTGCTGCCGGTGAAGTCGCCGGGTTCGGCGGCGGTGGCTATCACGGCTATAACGCGCTCGAGGGGACGTTCCTGGGCGGATGCATCTTCTCAGGCCGTACCGCGGGACGAAGTAAGCAGATCGCTTAGGTCGCGCGGGCAGCCTTTTCGATTTACCAGCCGGGCACGAGCGGGAAAGACCGCCTGTGCAATTCGACTTTATCCGCCAAAGTCGTCCAGCATGATGTCCTCACGATCCACACCGAGATCCTCGAGCATGGTGATACAGGACGAGTTCATGATCGGGGGGCCACACATATAGTATTCGCAATCTTCCGGCGCTGGATGATCCTTGAGGTATTCGTTGTATAGGACATTGTGGATAAAGCCTGTGTAGCCGGTCCAGTTGTCCTCTGGCAGCGCATCTGACAAGGCGACGTGCCATGTGAAGTTGTCAAACTCCTCGGCTAGCTCGTCGAAGTCCTCGACAAAGAACATCTCTTTCTTCGACCGCGCCCCGTACCAGAAAGTGATCTTGCGATCGCGGTTCTTCAAGCGCTTAAGCTGGTCAAAGATGTGGCTGCGCATAGGGGCCATTCCGGCACCGCCGCCGATAAACACCATCTCTTTCTGCGTGTCGCGCGCGAAGAACTCGCCGAACGGACCCGAGATGGTGACTTTGTCGCCGGGCTTTAGATTGAAGATGTACGAGGACATTTTGCCCGGCGGATAATCCGACCCCGGCGGCGGAGAGGCCACCCGGACATTGAGCATGATCAACCCCTTTTCCTCAGGGTAATTGGCCATGGAATAGGCGCGCTCAATCGGCTCGGCCACGGTCGACTCGTATTGCCACAAATTGAACTTGTCCCAGTCTTCGCGGTACTCCTCCTGAACATCAAAGTCGGTGTAGTTCAGGTGGTGCGCAGGGGCCTCAATCTGAATATAGCCACCCGCGCGAAAGTTAACGTCTTCGCCCTCAGGCAGTTCCAGCACGAGGTTCTTGATAAAGGTCGCAACGTTTTCGTTGGAGCGCACGGTGCACTCCCACTTCTTGACGCCGAACACCTCTTCGGGGACTTCAACGTCCATGTCCTGCTTTACGGCCACCTGACAGGACAGGCGGTCGCCACAGGCGGCCTCACGCTTGGTGATGTGGCTTTCCTCGGTCGGAAGGATGGAGCCACCCCCGGAATGGATACGCACACGACACTGGGCGCAAGTCCCGCCACCGCCACATGCAGAGGGGACGAAGAGTTTTTGTTCCGCCAATGTTTGAAGCAGTTTGCCACCGGCGGGGACCGAGATCGTCTTTTCGCCGTTGATCGTGATGTTGACGTTGCCGGTCGACACCAATCGCGACCGCGCAGCCAGAATGATCGTCACCAGCGCCAGCACGATGATAGTGAACAGGATAATCCCAAGACCAAAAGTCGCCATGTCTTTCGCCTCTTAGAGTTTCACGCCCGAGAAGGACATGAACGCCATCGCCATAAGGCCGGCTGTGATGAAGGTGATGCCTAGGCCCTGAAGACCGTCGGGAATGTCAGAGTATTTCAGCTTTTCGCGCACGCCAGCCATTGCGGTGATCGCGAGCGCCCAACCAAAGCCGGACGACAGGCCGTAGGTGACGCTTTCCCCAAAATCAAAGCCACGTTCGACCATGAACAGCGAGCCACCGAGGATCGCACAGTTCACCGTGATCAGTGGCAGGAACACGCCCAGCGCGTTGTAGAGCGGTGGAAAGTACTTATCGAGCACCATCTCGAGGATCTGCACCAATGCCGCGATCACCCCGATATATGAGATCAGCCCGAGGAAGGTCAGGTCGACATCCGGAAAGCCCGCCCACGCCAGCGCACCGGGGGCCAACAGATTGTTCAGGATCAGATTGTTTGCTGGCACAGTGATCGTTTGAACGATCATCACGGAAATGCCCAATCCAATCGCCGTCGAGATCTTTTTCGACACCGCGATGAACGTACACATTCCGAGGAAGAAAGAGAGCGCGAGATTCTCAACGAAAATGGCCTTAACGGCGAGTGCGAGATACCCTTCCATCAGTGTGCTTCCACCGATTGGATTTTGTACTCACGCTCTTCGACCTGCGCAGGTTTCCAGGCGCGGAATGCCCAGATGATCAGGCCAATGATGAAGAAGGCTGATGGCGGCAGCAAAAGCATCCCGTTGGGGACATACCAACCACCGTTGTTCACGGTCTCAAGGATCGTCACACCGAACAGGCTGCCCGACCCAAAAAGCTCACGAATAAAGCCGACGAGCATCAAGATCAGACCATAGCCAAGCCCATTGCCGACCCCATCGATAAAACTGTCGATCGGCGGATTCTTCATGGCGAAGGCTTCAGCCCGGCCCATGACGATACAATTGGTTATGATCAGGCCGACAAAGACCGACAGCGTTTTGGAGATCTCAAAGGCATACGCCTTGAGCACCTGATCCACCACAATCACCAGTGAGGCGATAATCACCATCTGAACGATGATCCGGATCGAGCTGGGAATGTGGTTGCGGATCATCGAGATGAACATCGACGAAAAGCCCGTGACCAAAGTCACAGCGATGGTCATCACGAGCGCAACTTGCATGGACGACGTCACGGCGAGAGCCGAGCAGATGCCGAGCACCTGAAGCGTGATCGGATTGTTGTCGACCAATGGGTCCGTCAACATTTCTCTGCGTTTATGCGCCATTACACGCCTCCCGCTTGGATCTTTTCAAGAAACGGCGCATAGCCTGCGTCGCCCATCCAGAATTTGATTAGGTTATCAACACCGACAGAGGTCAGCGTGGCCCCTGCCAGAGCGTCGATATGAAACTCTTCGCCAGCGGGTGGCGCAGTTTTGGCCACGGTAATTTGCAGCTCACCGTCGTCATCACGGAGCTTTGCCCCGGACCAAAGGGCGCGCCAGCGGGGGTTGTCGACTTCGGCACCAAGTCCCGGGGTCTCAGCATGTTCGTAGAACTGAAGCCCGTAGATATCGTTGCCGTTGGCCTCAAGCGCGATGAAACCGTAAAGCGTCGACCACAGCCCATAGCCGTGTATGGGCATGATCACACGCTCAAGATCGCCCGCATCATCTCGAAGCAGGTAGACCGTCACATAGTTCGCCTGCCGACCAATGCCGGCTGGATCATCGCTGAGCGCACGAGAAATCTCAGGGTCATCCGCCGCCGCACGATCATCAAAAGTCACCGGGTCAAATCTGTCCGTGAACTCGCCTGTTGCCAGTTCCAGAACGTGCGGCTCAAACGCGGCGAACGCCTCGACAACGTCAACGTCGGGGTCATAAATTCCGGCCACCTGAAGGATGTTGATCTGCTTGTCCTTAAGGGCATTCACAACCTGCGCCGGACGCAACGCCACGGCAGCCGCCGAGACGACCATCGACGCAACTAGGCAAACCGAAACGGCCACAAAGATTGTCTTTGGTACGGAATCCGATGGCAGCGCAAGAAAGCGCTTAATGAACCCCTGAGGTTCTGTTTGCTGGTCGTCGTTATGCATGGCGCTTTGCCCTTCGACGGATGTTTGCCTGAACCACAAAGTGGTCGATCAGCGGCGCAAAAACGTTCCCGAACAGGATGGCGAGCATCATGCCTTCGGGGAAGGCTGGGTTGATCACGCGGATCATGACGACCATCACACCGATCAAGGCACCGTAGATATACCGCCCCAGATTTGTATGCGCGCCAGAAACGGGTTCGGTCACCATAAAGACCAAGCCGAACGCATAACCACCCAACACAAAGTGCCAGTACCATGGCAGCGCGAACATTGGGTTGGTGTCAGACCCAATCCAGTTCAACAGCAGTGAAAATGCAATCATGCCGCCAAGGCAACCCACCACCATGCGGTAGTTCGCGATCCTTGTGACCAGAAGGAAGGCAAGCCCTAAAAGCGCAGCCAGAGCCGATGTTTCACCCAGCGACCCCGGAATGACACCAATGAAGCTGTCCCACCACGTCATGCCGCGTGCGGCAAGCTCCTGAAATCCGTCGGAGGCAGAGACTGCCAATGCGGTTGCGCCTGTAAAGCCATCTACCGGCACCCATACGCTGTCCCCCGACAGTTGTGCGGGATAGGCAAAATACAGAAATGCGCGACCTGTGAGCGCGGGGTTGAGGAAGTTTTTGCCAGTCCCCCCAAACACCTCTTTGCCAATGACAACACCAAAAATGATGCCAAGCGCGACCTGCCACAGCGGTGTCGTGGCGGGCAGGATCAGTGTGTAGAGCATGGATGTGACGAGGAAGCCTTCGTTCACCTCGTGCCGCCGCACGGTCGCGAAGATCACTTCGCAGATGCCGCCCGCGACCAGCGTCGTGATGTAGATTGGCAAAAAGTAGAGAAGCCCGTGCAGGATGTTTGCAAAAGGGTTGGCC
>JABSSC010000107.1 GCA_013214635.1 Paracoccaceae bacterium
CAAGGTGACGCCATGTCAAAACCGCAGACCCCGCTTTCGCATTTTCATCCGAAGGGTAAGCCGCCTACGGCTCATACACAGGCCGTTCTGACTGCTGCCAATGAAAGCTTGCCGTTTGGGGACACCCGCGACTTTGATGAGTGCAATCGCGGTCTGATCGCCAAAATGGAAAGCCCGACAATCCAGGCGGATGCAGGAAATGTCGCGTGGGATATGTCGCAATTCGACTTCATCGATGCCGCCGAAAGTTATGATAGCGTGCACCCCTCGCTCATGCGGCAGGCAAAGCTGAATCAGGACTACGGCTTGTACGAAGTCGTCGAGGGCATTTACCAGATCCGCGGTTTTGATCTGTCTCAGATGAGTTTTGTTCGCGGCAAAACGGGCTGGATCCTCTTCGATGTTATGATTTCAGCGGAAACCGAACCGCTTGCCCGCGTCAGGTCGCACGCTGCACCTTAAGATCCTTGTGATCTGACAAGGCTGCGCGGGCAGCTTTTGATCACAACGAGCGACCCCGTGGCATGCGCACTGCGGTCTGTCATCGGCGCATGGGGCCGCGCTGCAAATTCATTTTTCGCGGATGAACCATAGCCCTGAGCGGTTTCAAGACAGCCTTCTCTACGAGTCACGGGCTGTCATTTAAAATTCACGAAACCTTTAAGAAATCGACTTGGCTTCTCCCTAGGAGTGCCCTCGCATCTGGGGAGCTTGCATGCTTGAAATTGATCACCTGACGAAGCGGTTCGGGACAAAAACCGCTGTGCAGTCCGCGACATTCACCGTCGAAAAGCCAGCCATGATCGGCATCATCGGTCGATCTGGCGCAGGGAAGTCAACGCTGCTGCGGATGATAAACCGCCTTACGGCGGAGACCGAGGGCAAGATCGTTTTTGAAGGTGAAGACGTGACCGCGCTCAAAGGGGCGAGCAAGCGTCGCTGGCAGTCCGAATGCGCCATGATTTTTCAGCAGTTCAATTTGGTTCCGCGTATGGACGTTGTGTCGAACGTGCTTCACGGCACGCTGAACCGCCGTTCGACATTTACGACTCTGTTCAACCTCTATCCCGACGACGACATCAGCCAGGCCATCGGCATCCTCGATCGCTTGGGCATCGCGGAACAAGCGCCTAAGCGGGCCGAGGCATTGTCCGGCGGACAGCAGCAGCGCGTCGCTATTGCGCGCGCGCTCATGCAGGACCCAAAGATCATTCTTGCGGATGAGCCGATTGCGTCGCTCGATCCCATGAACGCTCAAGTCGTGATGGAGGCGCTGCGCCGCATTCACGAAGAGGACGGGCGCATGATCGTGGCCAACCTGCACACGCTGGATACTGCCCGCCGCTATTGTGATCGGGTGATCGGGATGCGTGACGGCAAGATTGTGTTTGACGGTACGCCCGAACAACTCACCACGGGCGCAGCCCGCGACATTTATGGGGCCGGCGCGGATTTCTCCGAAGCTGCGACCTCAACCGAAATCGGCGCGTTGGATCGCGCCGACGCCCATGCCGCTGTGACGGCGTGATTTCCAAACCCTGAAGACGCGTGGCGATCACGCAAAAATGGAGAGACCAATGAAACGTACTCTTACAATTGCACTTGCGACAACCGTGCTTTCGACCGGAGCTTTTGCCGACGGCCATGCCATCACCGAATTCCGCATCGGTCTTCTGGGCGGCGAAAACGCTCAGGATCGCCTGAACAACAACGAATGCCTGCGCGCCTACACCGAAGATACTCTGGGCGTCGAAACCAAGCTCTTCGCACCTGCTGACTATGCCGGTGTCATTCAGGGCCTCGTTGGCGGCACGCTCGACATGGCTTGGCTTGGCGCGTCGTCCTATGCAGCGACGTTCCTTCAAAACCCAGACGCGGTTGAGCCTGTTCTGGTCAAGATCAACCTTGATGGGTCCTACGGCTATCACTCGATTGGTTTTGCACGCAAAGACAGCGGCATTACTTCGATCGACGACATGGAAGGCAAAGTGTTTGGCTTTGGCGACCCCAACTCGACCTCGGGCTACCTGATCCCATCCATTGAAATTCCGACATACAAAGACGGCGTCACCATGGAGTCGGGCCAGTACTTCGGCGAAGTTAAGTTCACTGGTGGCCACGAACAAACAATCGTCGCTGTGAACGCGGGTGACATCGACGGTGGGGTAACCTGGGCCGATGGTCAGGGCGACTGGGAAGACGGCTATAACTCGGGCGCACTGCGCCGTGCGGTGGACGCTGGTCTGGTCGACATGAACGACCTCGTTCAAATCTGGAAGTCCAAGCCGATCCCCGAAGGCCCGATCGTGCTGCGCAAGGACCTTCCAGCGGATGTCAAAGAAAAGATGATCGCGCTGGTCGATGGTCTGCACGAAGCTGACCCCGATTGTGCATACGGTGTTGCCGCAGGTGACTCGCTGGGCTTCGACCCGATCACCCACGAGGCTTACGTGTCGATCATCGAAGCGCGCAAAGCGAAGTCGAACTAAGATCGCTTGAATTTTGCGGGTCCCGAATTTCGGGGCCCGCTCGCATTTTTTCGGGGGCCCCATGGCTGACATCACCTCTTCCGGCGTGACGCCTCAGTCGATCACCGAGAGCTATCTGCAAGAGATCAAGCGCAAGCGGCTCTATTCGGGAATCACGCTCGTTGTCTTCATTCTCTTGATGGTGTCCGGTTTCAACCTCGCGGCTTCACGCAATGGCGGCAGCTTCTGGGGTGGCCTTTCCAACTTCTTTGATTACCCGTCCGAAGTCGTCTCCGAAGCCGCGTCCAAAGCGTCCGAACTTCCCGCGCATTTCGTCACGTATTTCCCCGCCCTCGTGGAAACGGTCAATATCGCGGCGGTTTCCACTTTAATCGGCGCTTTGTTGGCGACTGTTCTGTCGCTCTTGGCAACGCGCGGACTGGCTCGGTGGCCCTGGGCGATTGGGCTCGTGCGCCGCGTGCTTGATATCATGCGCGCTGTGCCCGACATCGTCATCGCGCTGATCCTGATCTTCATTCTGGGCGGTGGCCCGGTGCCCGCGATGATCGCCATTGCGTTCCATACGACCGGGGCCTTGGGGAAACTCTTCTCCGAAGTCAACGAAAACGCCGACCTCAAGCCGGTCGATGGCCTCAAATCTGTGGGCGCGACATGGACGCAGCAAATGCTTCTTGGCGTCATCCCGCAGGTTGCCCCAAACTGGCTCAGCTATACGCTGCTCCGCTTCGAAATTAACATCCGCGCGTCAGCCATCCTGGGCTTTGTGGGGGCTGGCGGTCTCGGCTACGAGCTTAAGAATGCCATCAGTTGGGGGCAGGGCCGCTATGATGAAGCGGGTGCCATGTTCCTGATGTTGTTCCTGACGATTGTGATCGTGGATCAGATTTCAAGCGCAATGCGCAATCGACTGACCCATGGTGACGGGGGGCTTCACGCATGACCGACGCAACCATCTCTCCCGCTGCTCTTGAAGACGACGCACGCGCCTTGTTTCGGCGTAAAAGGATGATCGCGTTCAGCGTTCCTGTCGCGATCCTTCTCTATCTGACCTACACCTTCTTTGCCTTCGACGTGCCGGGCCTCTGGCAACGTGCGAGCGCTGACAACGCAAGGTCGCTGGTGGCTGATACGTACAGCCACAAGGTGCACGTCACCCGGGACAATCGCTCGGGCGAGATAACTTATGCAATCGAGGGCGAACGCAAAGGCCGGTATCCGGAGGGAGAGAGCCCATCGTGGGTCGAGCCAGGCGAGACAACCATCATTGATCTCGAAGACGGTCATATCGTCACCTTTGGTCCGGAAACGATCACCTAT
This sequence comes from Paracoccaceae bacterium, assembly GCA_013214635.1. GTDB lineage: Bacteria > Pseudomonadota > Alphaproteobacteria > Rhodobacterales > Rhodobacteraceae > JABSSC01. Next base: position 3,807 of record JABSSC010000107.1, read on the forward strand.
GACATTCCCGGTTACGGCATGGTCACGGCCACACCCAGCCGCAGCGCAGGCGTCCAAGCGGTCTTGCCCGACGGCGACATGCCTGAGTGGATCAACGTCTCAAAAAACCGGATGGCGATCACCACCGACGCGGGGCGGTTGACCGTCACCCGAAACCGCAGCGAAGTATTCCGCTACTTCTTCGGGTGGGAGCAATTCTGGTTCACGCTCGACAGTCCTTACCACAACATGAATGTTGTTGAGGTCATGAGCCGGTTCGCCGCCGGGGAAAACGCCGAGATCTGGGATGACTTCTGGAACAACCCGATGTGGCTTCATTCCTCGGTTGCGTGGGCGATTTTCGAAACGATCCTGATGGCTTTTCTGGGGACGTTCGGGGCGGCAATCATAGCCCTGCCTCTGGCGTTTCTTGCCGCCAAGAATTTCTCACCCTTCTGGTTGGCCCGCTTCACGACGCGCCGGTTCTTTGACTTTGTGCGTGGGGTGGATGCGTTGATCTGGACCATTATCCTGACCCGCGCCTTTGGGCTTGGACCCCTGACCGGCGCGCTGGCGATCCTGATCACGGATACCGGCACTTTTGGCAAAATCTTCTCCGAAGCGCTGGAAAACGTGGACAAGAAGCAAATCGAAGGGGTGCAATCAACCGGCGCACGGCCAATTCAGCGCTATCGCTTTGGCGTCATCCCGCAGGTGATGCCCGTCTTGCTCAGCCAGATTTTGTACTTCCTTGAATCCAACACCAGATCCGCCACGGTAATCGGTGCCATCACAGGTGGTGGGATTGGCCTCATGCTGACGCAGGCGATCATCACTCAGAAGGACTGGGAAGAGGTGACCTACTACATCGTTCTGGTTGTCTTGATGGTGATGTTCATGGATTGGGCCTCGGGAAAGTTGCGTGCGCGACTGATTAAAGGGGATGATGGGGGTCACTGACCCATCCTTCGGACGACCCAATGCCCAAACTCTCAGAAGACACGCCGCTGATCCACGAGGATTGCAGCATTACCGAAAGCACGATGGGGCGGTTTGTGGAAATCGGCAAAGGCAGCCGCGTCGCCTATTCCGTGATCGGGGACTATTCCTATTGCGATCGATATGCCGACATCGCCAATGCTGAGGTCGGCAAGTTCGCCAATATCGCGTCTTTCGCGCGGATCGGGGCCACCGACCATCCGCTGCACACGGCGTCTTTGCACCATTTCCTGTATCGCTCTTCGGATTATTGGGACGATGTCACACATGATCCGTCATTCTTTGATCGGCGCCGAAGCCGCATTGCCCGGATCGGGCATGACACATGGATTGGCCACAATGCCCAGATCAAGCCCGAGATCACGGTCGGCGACGGGGCGGTGATTGCCTCAGGCGCGGTCGTCACCAAGGACGTTGATCCCTATACGATCGTCGCGGGCATGCCGGCCAAAATCATACGGCGGCGTCAGCCCGTGGAGATTTCCGAACGGCTTCAGGCGCTGGCATGGTGGGATTGGTCCCATGAGCGGCTTCGCGAGACGCTGGAGGATTTTCGTGTTCTGCCCGCAGAAGAATTTCTGGAGCGCTACGAGGGTTAAGGCTCCAGATGATCCAGCGTCAGCGTCACGCGGTCGCTTGCAAACCAAGTCTGGCCAACCTCGACGGGAAGATCGTCCTGGAAACTGATCGCCTCGGTCATCAAAAGCGGTGCGCCTTCGCGAACGCGCAAATGTGCGGCCTGAGATGCATCGGCAAGCGTGGCTGTCATCCGGGTTTGCGACCGCCGGTAGTCTTCGACCCCGATGGAGGCAAGCGCTCGGGTGACGCTTCGTTCCGATCGCATGGCATCGGCGATCCCCGGCAGCCGAGCGGAAGGATAAAGCGCCTCGGCCAGTGCCACAGGCGTGCCATCGGCGAGCGACAGGCTGTGCCGAACGCAAATTGCGTCACCGGGTTTAAGTTTCAGCCGATGTGCCTCGGCATCCGACGATGGGCGTTCTTCTAACGACAACAGCTGCCGCCCCGGTAGCCTGCCAGCATCGTGCAGGTTCTGATGGAAGCGTACCCGTGTCCCCAGCGGGTAATCCAGCGGACGCGCCAGCACGAACGTTCCGGCACCGCGACGGCTGTGGACAAGGCCATCTTCGATCAGGGCCGAGAGAGCATGCCTGATTGTATGCCGGTTCACGCCAAACCGCCCTGCCAGTTCGGACTCAGTCGGCAAACGGCTTCCCTCGGGGTACTGCCCTTCAGCAATCGCAGCACGCATCGTGGCGGCAATCGACTGCCAAAGCGGTGTCGCTGTTTTTGGCCTGCCAGTCATGAAAGTTTCACACGCTTTCCGGGGCGAATCCTATATATTAAGTCTAGTTGTATAGATTGTTGTGGAGTTGTCTAGATGACAAACGCAACTGAAGCGCGGCAGCACTGGTTGGGCCTTATGGCCCGTGCTCCTGATGGCCGGGTTGCCGCGCTTTTGACCGATAGCGGCCTCGCGCCGACGTTCGACACGCTCCGCGCACCAGAGATCGGAACGGTTATGGTGCGCGGGCGCATGGGTGCGACTGGCGGGGCATTCAACTTGAGCGAGATGACCGTCACGCGCGCGTCCGTGTCACTTGCGTGCGGCACCGTGGGTCATGGCTATGTCGCCGGGCGGAGCAAACCCGGGGCAGAAGCTGCGGCGCTGATCGACGCAATTCTGCAGACCGAAAAATCAGGTCTGGCCCGTGACGCAATACTCGTGCCGCTGGAGAATGAAGAAACGGCCCGCAAAGCCGAACGCGCCAAGAAAGCCGCGGCGACCAAGGTGGATTTCTTCACGATGGTACGAGGGGAGTCAGACTGATGGCAGCTGTGCTAGAGGGTGGATTTAAAGACGCCCCTCGGGATGCGTCACATGCATTTCGGGGGCTAATGACGGCAATGGCGCGGCCCGGGACCTGCGTGGACGTGGCCGGTGCTGTGCCTCCGGCACCTTTGTCGGTTGCGGCGGGCGTGGTGCTTTTGACGCTCTGCGATCCCGATACGCCAGTATACTTGGCTGGAGCCTTCGACTGCGATGACGTGCGCACATGGCTGGCGTTTCACACTGGCGCACCCATCAGTACGGCGCAGACATGTGCGTTTGCTTTGGGGTCGTGGGACGATCTTAACCCGTTGGAGGCGTATCCAGTAGGCACGGCGCAATACCCTGATCGCTCTGCAACGCTCATCGTCGAACGTCAAAGCCTTGTTCCGTCCGGGGTCACACTCACGGGACCGGGGATTGAGCGTCAGGCCGCGCTGAACCTGCCGGACCCGGCCGCGCTTGCGGCAAATCACAGGCTGTTCCCACTTGGGCTGGATTTCATTTTCACCGCAGGGTCGCAAGTTGCGGCACTGCCACGTTCGACGAGGATCGGCTGATGTATGTGGCGGTGAAAGGTGGCGAACGCGCCATTGATAATGCGCACGCTTGGTTGGCCGAAGAGCGTCGGGGCGACACATCGGTTGCCGAGCTTTCCGTAGCGCAAATTCGAGAGCAGCTCTCGCTCGCCGTGAACCGGGTTATGGCAGAAGGATCGCTTTACGATCCTGACTTGGCCGCCCTCGCGATCAAACAGGCGCGAGGGGATCTGATCGAGGCGATCTTTCTGATCCGGGCCTATCGCACGACCCTTCCCCGGTTTGGCTATTCTGAGCCTGTCGACACGACACGCATGGCCTGTGACCGACGTATCTCGGCGACGTTCAAGGACTTGCCGGGCGGGCAGGTGTTGGGCCCCACTTTCGACTATACCCATCGCCTGATCGACTTTGCTTTGGCAGCCGAGGGCGAGGTTCCAGATGCTCCGACGCGGGACACCGACCCTGACGCATCGATCCCGCATGTGATGGAATTTCTGAACAGCGAAGGGTTGATTGAAGAGGCGTTGCCCGATCCGACCGAGCCACCGGACCTGACCCGTGAGCCACTTGAAATCCCGGCCGAGCGCGCGTTGCGGCTTCAATCACTGGCTCGTTCTGACGAAGGCTTTACGCTCGGTATGGCCTACTCGACCCAGCGCGGCTATGGGCGCAACCATGCTTTTGTTGGTGAGTTGCGGATCGGGACAGTCGCCGTTGAACTGGACATACCCGAATTGGGTTTTGCCATCGAGATTGGCGAGATGACCGTTACCGAATGTGAAACGGTGAACCAGTTTCAGGGCTCCAAAACCGAACCCCCGCAATTCACGCGTGGCTATGGACTTGTCGTTGGGCAGTGCGAGCGCAAGGCAATCTCGGTTGCGCTTGTTGACCGCGCCTTGCGGTGGGAAGAACTGGGCGAAGAAAATGTCGGTGCGCCCGCGCAAGACAGCGAATTCGTCCTCTATCACGGCGACAATATTCAGGCGACGGGCTTTCTCGAACACATCAAACTGCCTCACTACGTCGATTTCCAGTCCGAGCTTGAGCTGGTTCGCAAGCTGCGACGCGAGGCAGGTGCGATGGAGCTACCGGAGGCTGCAGAATGACCGTGAAAGCCGTTGTATTCGATATCGGGGCCGTGCTTGTCGATTGGCAGCCGCATCTGGCATGGATGGATGAGTTGGGCTCGCGTGAAGCCGTCGATGCCTTCATGGACCGCATTGATTTCAAATTCCGAAACCTGCGCGGGGACGCTGGCGAAAGCTTTAAGGATCTCGCGGCCGAGTTGGATGATCCCGAGGACAGCGCGCGCCTCGAGGCCTATGTGTCGCGCTACGCGGCGACCGTGCCCGACACTGTCCCCGGCACGTGGGAGATACTGGACCGGCTCAAAGCGCAAGGCACGCCCGTGCATGCCATCACCAACTGGTCGGCTGAGACGTGGCCGATCGGTGTCGAGGTTCATCCTCGATTGGGCGAAGTCTTTGGGGTCACTGTCGTTTCCGGTCAGGAAAAAGTTGTGAAACCCGACGCCAGAATCTTTCAAGTATTGTGCGATCGCGCAGGTTTGGCCGCAGAAGATTGCGTCTTTATCGATGATGGGCTGCATAATGTTGCAGGCGCCAAAGCCGTTGGGATGGACGCCATTCACTTTACCGATGCCGCGTCGCTAGAAGCGGCCCTTCAGGACCGGGGGCTGCTGTGACCGATCAGAGCTACAACTTCGCCTATCTCGACGAACAGACCAAACGCATGATCCGCCGCGCGATCCTCAAGGGGCTCGCCATTCCGGGGTATCAGGTGCCCTTCGCCAGCCGTGAGATGCCCATGCCCTACGGTTGGGGGACGGGCGGGGTGCAAGTTTCGGCGGCCGTGCTGACGCCCGAGGATACGATGAAAGTGATCGACCAAGGTGCAGACGACACCACCAACGCTGTGTCCATCCGCAAGTTCTTTGAACGCACCGCTGGTGTCGACACGACCACGGCCACCTCAGAGGCCAGCGTCATTCAAACCCGCCACCGCATACCCGAAGAGCCGCTGCATGAGGATCAGATCCTTGTCTACCAAGTGCCGATCCCAGAACCTCTGCGATTTCTGGAGCCGCGTGAGACGGAGACGCGCAAGATGCATGCGCTTGAGGAATATGGGCTGATGCATGTGAAGCTTTACGAAGACATCAGTCGTCACGGACATATCGCGACCTCTTACGCTTATCCCGTCAAGGTCGAAGGCCGCTATGTCATGGATCCGTCGCCCATTCCGAAGTTCGACAATCCAAAGATGGAGATGCCCGCAATCCAGCTCTTTGGTGCAGGACGCGAACAGCGCATCTATGCTTTGCCGCCCTGGACCAAAGTGGTCAGCCTCGATTTTGATGACCATCCTTTTGAAGCGTCCAAGGCTGATCACTGCTGCGCGCTGTGCGGTGCGAATGACAGCTATCTTGACGAGGTCATCACCGATGATGCGGGAGGGCGGATGTTTATCTGCTCTGACACAGATTATTGCGAAGGGCGTCGTGCGGCCGGCCATCGCGGCCCGTTGAATGCCGAGGCAGCAGAATGAGCGTAACTCCACTTCTCGACGTGCGTGGCGTCACAAAACACTACGGTCGCCACATCGGATGCAAGGATGTTGGCTTTAAGCTCTATCCTGGCGAAGTCATGGGCATTGTCGGTGAAAGCGGTTCGGGCAAGACGACTTTGCTTAACTGCCTCGCCGGCCATCAAGCCGCAGACGCGGGTCAGGTGATCTTTGACACGCGCGTCGAAGGTCCGCGCGACACGCTCTTGATGAGCGAGCCGGAACGGCGGATGCTCGGGCGGACGGACTGGGCGTTTGTCCACCAACATGCCCGCGACGGTCTTCGCATGGGGGTTTCTGCTGGCGGCAATGTGGGAGAGCGGCTGATGGCCGTGGGCGCTCGTCACTACGGCGATATTCGCGAACAGGCGCTAGACTGGCTTGAACGGGTTGAGATCGATGGCGCGCGCGTCGATGACCGTCCGACGACGTTTTCCGGCGGGATGCAGCAGCGGCTTCAGATTGCCCGCAACCTCGTAACTGGGCCACGACTCGTGTTCATGGACGAGCCCACGGGCGGCTTGGACGTAAGTGTTCAGGCGCGCCTTCTTGATTTGCTGCGTGGTCTGGTGCGCGGGATGGGCCTGTCTGCGATCGTGGTGACGCATGACCTTGCCGTTGTGCGGCTTTTGGCGGACCGGCTGATGGTAATGAAAGATGGACATGTGGTTGAAACCGGGCTGACCGATCAGGTGCTCGACGATCCGCAACATGCCTATACGCAGCTTTTGGTCAGTTCGGTATTGCAGGTCTAGGGAGAGTGACATGATCGAGGTCTCGAATATCTCAAAAAGTTTCACCCTCCACAATCAGGGCGGCGCGACCATCAACGTTCTTGAGGGGTGTTCGTTCACGGTTGCAGCGGGTGAATGCGTGGCGCTGACCGGAATGTCCGGGGCTGGGAAGTCCACTGTGATGCGTATGCTCTATGGCAACTACCTGGCCGATGCCGGTCGGATCGAGGTCGCGGCGCTGAACCTTGTTGAGGCGGAACCGCGCGAAATTCTCGCGCTCCGCAAGGGCACCCTGGGCTACGTTAGCCAGTTTCTGCGCGTCGTACCGCGTGTGTCGACGCTGGATGTCGTTGCCGAACCATTGCTGGTCAACGGCGTGGCCGAAGATGAAGCGCGCGACCGCGCGGCGCAAATGCTGGCGCGGCTCAATCTGCCGCAGGCACTTTGGGACTTGTCGCCCACCACGTTTTCGGGCGGGGAGCAACAGCGCGTGAACGTGGCGCGCGGCTTTGTCTATGACTATCCCGCGCTTTTGCTCGACGAACCCACAGCCAGCCTTGATGGGCAAAATCGTGAAGTTGTCTTGTCGCTGATCGAAGATGCGAAATCGCGCGGCGCGGCCATCGTGGGCATCTTCCATGATGACGGCGCTCGCGCGCGGGTTTGCGACCGCGAGATTGACGTCACGAGCTTTTCCGTGGGACGCGCGGCATGACGGGCCGCCTGATCGGCGTGGTTGGCCCATCGGGCGTTGGCAAGGATTCCGTCATCGAAGGATTGGCGGCGGCCCTGCCGCAACTGGTCGTGGCCAAACGCGTAATCACGCGTGCGCCCGAGCTTGAGGGTGAAGACTTTGCGCCTGTCACGGTCGACATGTTCCATCGGCAAAGGGCGGCCGGTGCGTTTTGTCTGTCTTGGGGCGCGCATGGGTTGTTCTATGGCATCCCAAAAGACGTTCTGGAGCAGGTACGGACGGGGCGCGAAGTTCTGGTGAACCTATCGCGCGGAGTCTTATCCGAGGCAGACCACTTGTTTCCCGCGTTTGTCGCGCTGAATGTAACGGCGCGTCCCGAAATCCTCGCTCAACGCTTGCGGGCGCGCGGACGCGAAACGCCGGAGGATATCGCCGCGCGTCTGTCCCGGCAGGGGGCAGACCTGCCTGCCGATGTCACCGTGCTACATCTTTCCAACGATGGGGCGCTTGAGGATACCATCGCACGCGCGACGGCGCTGCTGAGCAAGATCGAGGCCTAAGATATGAACAAGACTGTCACCCTGACACGGGATGAAAGTGAACCGCACGTCCGGTCACGCCAAACGGCTGATGAACTTTGCATTGCAAATGCCGAGATCGTGTTGGAAGACACTGTCCTTCGCGGTGCCGTCCACATTGCGGACGGAAGAATTGCGGCAGTGACGGAAGGGGATAACGTGCCTGCGGGCGCCATTGATGCCGGGGGTGACACGCTCTTGCCC
>JABSSC010000108.1 GCA_013214635.1 Paracoccaceae bacterium
ATGCGAGGAGCAGACCCGACAGGACCGGCGTGCGCCCGCCCTCGTCCAGGCCTTCCTTGGCCTCGTCGCCAAAGTACATGAAGAACACGATCCGCAGGTAGTAATAGGCCCCGATCACCGACGCGATCACGCCTGCAATTGCCAGCCAGGCCAGACCGCCCTCATAGGCCGCGCGCAGCACGTAGAACTTGCCAAAGAAGCCCAGCATCGGCGGCACGCCCGACAGCGAGAACAGCAGCACCAGCATCGCCAGCGCCTTGCCCGGCTCCCGACGAGACAACAGGTTTAGTGAGGCAATGTCGGTGACCGGCTTGCCGTCTTTCTCCATCATCAGGATAAAGGCAAAGGTGCCAACGTTCATCGTGACGTAGATCGCCATGTAGATCAGCATCGCCTGCACACCGAACGCGGTGCCTGCGGCCAAACCCATCAGCGCATACCCCATATGGGCGATGGAGGAATAGGCCATTAGTCGCTTGATATCGCGCTGCCCGATTGCGGCCACAGCCCCAAGGAACATCGACAGAACCGAAAGCACCACGAGGATTTGTTGCCAGTCTCCGACCACGCCGCCGAATGCGTCGTGGACCACGCGTGCGAAAAGCGCCATCGCGGCAACCTTTGGCGCGGTCGCAAAGAACGCCGTGACCGGTGTGGGCGAACCTTCGTAGACGTCTGGTGTCCACATGTGGAACGGCACGGCAGAGATCTTGAACGCGAGGCCAGTGATGATGAACACCAACCCGATCAACAGGCCAATCGGTGCCTGATCATCACCCGCGGCAGCGATCACGCCTTCAAACAGCGTTGTGCCGGCAAAGCCATATGTCAGCGACGCACCATACAGCAGGAAGCCCGACGAAAGTGCGCCGAGGATGAAGTATTTCAGCCCGGCCTCGGTCGATTTCGCGCTATCGCGGCGGATTGCGGCGACGACATAAAGCGCCAGCGACTGAAGCTCGAGCCCCATATAGAGCGCGATCAGATCACCGGCGGACACCATGACCATCATGCCGACCACCGCGAGGGCGATCAGGATCGGATATTCGAATTTGAGGATGCCACGACGGGCCAAGAAGCCCTCGCTCATCACAAGGACGCAGGCCGCTGAAAGCAGGATCACGATCTTTGAAAATCGAGAGAACGCGTCATCGATGAACATGCCGTTGAAGGCGACGTTCGTGCCCTGCCCCGAAACCGCGATCAGGATCGCAACCACGGCAAAAAGCGCCGCCGTTCCCCAGATAAGCGCGCGGGCCATCCCGTCTTTTGACGTATAGACCGCCGCCAGAAGGACGACCATCGCATAGATGGACAGGATCAGTTCAGGCAGAATGATCGAGAAATCAGCCGCAGTCATCGGGCTACTCTCCGTTCAGTGCAAACCGCGTTTCTGTCTCCAGAAGGGCGGTTTCATAATTGGACACCAGCGCCTCGACCGAGGGGCCGATGATGTCGATGGCAAGNCTGGGATAGACGCCGAGAAGCAGCGTCATCACGACGAGCGGCGCAAAGATCCAGCGTTCCCGCGTTGTCATATCGCTGATGCCTTTGAGGCTTTCCTTGATCAGGTCGCCCATCACGACGCGGCGATAGAGCCAAAGCGCATAAGACGCGGACAAGATCACGCCAGTGGCGGCAAAAACAGCGATCCACGTATTGACCTGGAACACACCAACGATGGTCAGAAATTCGCCCACAAAACCGGAGGTTCCGGGCAGGCCCACGTTGGCCATCGTGAACAGCATGAAGATCGTCGCATAAGCCGGCATGCGGTTCACCAGACCGCCATAGGCGTCGATGTCGCGCGTGTGCATCCGGTCATAGATGACACCAACGATCAGGAAAAGAGCGCCCGAGATAAAGCCGTGGCTGATCATCTGGAAAATCGCGCCATCGATGCCCTGCTGGTTCGCGGCGAAAATGCCCATCGTGACGTAGCCCATATGCGCGACCGACGAATACGCAATGAGCTTCTTCATATCGGTCTGCGCCAGCGCCACGAGCGACGTGTACACGATCGCAATCGCGCTCAGCCACAAAACCAGCGGAGCGAGCAGGTCCGACGCGATTGGGAACATCGGCAAGCTAAACCGAAGGAAGCCATAGCCACCCATCTTTAGCAGGATTGCGGCCAGAACGACCGACCCCGCGGTCGGTGCCTGAACGTGTGCATCCGGCAACCACGTGTGGACCGGCCACATCGGCATTTTGACGGCAAAGGACGCGAAGAATGCCAGCCATAGGAGCGTCTGCACCCCGCCGCTGACCTCAATCCCGAGCACGCTGATCGTGTCGGACGGGAAGACCGTCGTCATAAGCGTCGGAATGTCGGTGGTGCCACCATAGACGAACATGGTGATCATCGCCACCAGCATCAGGACGGACCCGAGGAAGGTGTAGAGGAAGAACTTGAACGACGCATAGATGCGGTTCGCACCGCCCCAGATGCCGATGATCAGAAACATTGGGATCAGACCAGCCTCGAAGAAGAGGTAGAACAACACCAAATCGAGCGCGCAGAACACGCCCAGCATCAGCGTTTCAAGCACAAGGAAAGCAATCATGTATTCCTTGACGCGATCCGTGACCTCCCAGCAGGAAAGGATCACCAACGGCATCAGGAATGTCGTCAGCATCACGAACAGGACCGAGATACCGTCGACGCCCATCTTATAGTTCAGACCGAGGATCCACTCACTTTCTTCCACGAACTGGAAACCGGTGTTTTGCGGATCGAACCCGAACAGCACCACAAGGGAAATGAGGAATGTGGCCGAGGTCGCCGCCAGTGCGAGCCACTTTGCGTTGCGTTGCGCAGCCTCGTCATTTCCACGCAGAAACAGCGCAAGAATGGCGGCTGCGACGAGAGGCAGGAAGGTGATGAAGGACAGGATCGAGGACATTATTCCGCTCCTCCACCGAGTGTCATGATCGTAATCAGCACCAGCACGCCCAGCACCATCGCAAAAGCGTAGGTAAAGATGTAGCCCGACTGCGCGCGCCCCGCGAGCCGCGTGAAGAACGGAATGACACCCATCGCGAGCCCGTTGATGCCCCCGTCGATCGTGCCACCATCGCCGCGCGTCCAAAGGAAGGCGCCGACAGCCTTGGCCGGTCTGACGAAGAGAAAGTCGTAAGCCTCGTCAAAGTACCACTTGTTGAGCAGGAACTGATAGAGGGGCTGCTGCTGTTCGGCCAGTTTGACCGGCCAATCGGGGCGACGCATGTAGAACTGATAAGCCACGCCAAGGCCGAGAAGCATTGCGATGAACGGCGACCACACAACCCAGGCCGGAACGTAATGCGCATCGTGCAGGACTGTATTGTCCGGAGCCATGTAGATCGCGCCTTCACCTGGTTTTGCGATGACTTTCTCCCCGTGATCGTCACCGTGGCTGTCGTCGCTTTCCGTCGCGGCGAATGCAGCGCCAAGGATTGGCCCGGTCGCGTGGTCTTCCGCCTTCATCTCAGCCGCCGGAATACCGAAATACTTGGCGACTTTGACCTCGTCCCCGAAGAACGGCTTGTACCAGACCATGCCCGCAAAGATCGCGCCGATTGCCAGCACGCCAAGCGGGATCGTCATTACGTTCGGGCTTTCATGCGCGTGCTCATGCGTATGTTTGTCGCCGCGCGGCTCGCCGTAGAATGTCAGGAAGATCAGGCGCCATGAGTAGAAGCTTGTGAGCACTGCAGCGATCACCAGCATCCAGAAACCATAGCCGGACCAGAACGTTCCCGCCGCAAAAGCGCTTTCGATCACGGCATCCTTGGATTGGAACCCCGCAAAGCCCAGCGGCACGCCGAATACTTTGAAGAGTGTTGCGGGGATACCGACGCCGGTAATGGCCAGCGTGCCGATCATCATCGCCCAGAACGTCTTGGGCATCTTGTGGCGCAACCCGCCATAGTTCCGCATGTCCTGTTCGTGGTGCATCCCGTGGATGACCGAACCGGCTCCGAGGAACAGCATCGCTTTGAAGAAGGCGTGAGTCAGCAGGTGGAACATGGCCACCGAGTAGACGCCCACACCTGCGGCGACGAACATGTAGCCAAGCTGCGAGCAGGTTGAATAGGCAATCACGCGCTTGATGTCATTTTGGACAAGACCAACCGTGGCGGCAAAGAACGCTGTCGACGCGCCGATGAAGACGATGAACTCTTTCGCAGTTGGTGCAAACTCCATGATCGGCGACATGCGGCAAACGAGGAACACGCCCGCCGTCACCATGGTCGCGGCGTGGATCAGGGCCGATACAGGCGTCGGGCCTTCCATCGCGTCAGGCAGCCAAGTGTGCAGGAACAGCTGCGCCGACTTGCCCATCGCGCCAAAGAACAACAGGAACGCCACGAGCTCGGCCGCGTTCCAGCTTGTCCAGAGGAAGGTCACCTCCATCTGCGACAGGTCCTCCGCGCTGGCAAAGATCGTCGAAAACTCGAGCGAGTCGACAAGGAAGAAGATCGCCGCCATCCCGATGATCAGTGCGAAATCCCCCACACGGTTAACGATGAACGCCTTCATCGCTGCCGCGTTTGCGGACGGCTTGCGATAGTAGAAGCCGATCAAAAGGTAAGAAGCGACGCCCACGCCTTCCCATCCGAAGAAAAGCTGAACCAAGTTGTCCGCTGTGACCAGCATCAGCATGGTGAACGTGAAGAACGACAGGTACGCAAAGAAGCGCGGACGATAGCTTTCCTCGCCCTCCCGGAAATTGTCGTCATGGGCCATGTAGCCCATGGAATACAGGTGCACGAGCGCCGAGACCGTCGTCACAACAATCAACATGATGGCCGTTAGTCGGTCCAGCCGAATGGCCCAATCAGTGACCAGAGTGCCCGAGGTGACAAACCGCAGGATCTGAACACGCTCCATCTCACCATCAAAGGTCAGAAAGACGATCCAGCTTAGAAACGCAGCAAGGAACAAAAGACCGGTCGCGACCCACTGGGCCGCCGTCCCGCCGATGATGCGCCAGCCAAAGCCGGCAATAAGCGCGCCGATGAGCGGCGCGAACAGGATGATCGTTTCCATCTCAGATCACCCCTTCATCACGTTGACGTCTTCGACGTCGATCGTCCCGCGATTGCGGAAGAAACACACCAGAATGGCAAGCCCGATCGCCGCTTCAGCCGCCGCGACCGTCAGTACGAAGAGCGTAAAGACTTGACCGACAAGATCGCCAAGGAACGCCGAGAATGCCACGAGGTTAATGTTGACCGCCAGAAGGATCAGTTCGATCGACATCAAAAGAATGATGACATTCTTGCGGTTCAGGAAAAGCCCGAAAATGCCGATGACGAACAGCGTCGCCGCGACTGTCAAATAGTGTTCAAGTCCGACCATCCGGTCCCTCGTCGTTCTCGTCCCGCCGTTTGCGACGGTTTCTTAGCAACAGCCCCGCGACGATCATCGCGACGCCTACAATCAGCCAGAGGCTCAGAGCCCCTGCCCCGGTTTCACATCTTTCAGTTCCATCGCCGTCGCCGGGTCACGGTACATCTGCGCCAAGACGTCTTGGCGTTTGATATCTTCGCGGTGCCGCAAGGTCAGAACGATCGCTCCGATCATCGCGACCAACAGGATCAGCCCCGACAATTGGAACAGCAGGAAATACTGGTCATAGAGGATCAGGCCCAAGGCACGGGTATTGTGCACCTCAGACGCGTCCGGCGTCACCGCAGCGCGCGCCTGTTCAGCCTCGCTTGCGAATTCCCAAGCACCAAAGGCAATCGTCAGCTGCATCAGCAAGACGATCCCGATCAACAGCGCCAGCGGCATATACTTGGCCATTTCCGCTTTGAGCTCAGCAAAATCCACGTCCAGCATCATGACAACAAACAGGAACAGCACCATGACCGCGCCGACATAGACGATCACCAAAAGCATCGCGACGAATTCGGCCCCAAGCAGCACGAACAGACCCGCAGAGGACAAAAACGCGAGGATGAGCCAAAGCACCGAATGCACGGGATTTCGTGAGATGACTGTAAAAAGCCCCCCAGCGATCACGCAAAGCGCAAACAGATAGAATGCATAATCCGCCACGGTCATGTCGCGTCCCCTTCCCCGGCTTCATCCATAACTTCCCGAGCAAGCTCCATTGCCTTGGTCATGGCCGGTATTCCACCGAAAACACCCATCATTCCAATGGTTTCGGCGATTTCCTGTTGCGTTGCGCCCGCCTCGATCGCGTGGCGAACAGTCAGTCTGATCTGGGCTTCCGCCTGCGCACCAAGGATCGTCAGAGATCCGAGTGTCAGTAAAAGCTTAGTTTTGGCATCAAGACCTTCAGGGTTGAAGGTCTTGCCCATGAACGTCTCCATGACCTCTTTCGGCATGGTGGGCCACAGAGCCTCGAACCCTTTGGGCGTGAACCCTTCCAGCGCAGGATTCACGGCCTTCGCCCAATCCTGCGTCATGGTGATCATAGCGTCGAAAGGGTTTGTCGGCGTGCTCATCGGTAGGGCGCATCCAGTTCAAGGTTGCGCGCGATCTCGGCTTCCCAGCGTTCACCGTTGTCGAGCAGCTTTTCCTTGTTGTAGAACAACTCGTCGCGGGTCTCGGTCGAGAACTCAAAATTCGGACCTTCGACGATAGCGTCCACCGGGCAGGCCTCCTGACAAAAGCCGCAGTAGATACACTTGGTCATGTCGATGTCATAGCGCGTGGTCCGGCGGCTGCCGTCATCGCGGGGTTCGGCATCGATCGTGATCGCCTGCGCAGGGCACACAGCTTCACACAGTTTACAGGCGATGCAGCGCTCTTCGCCGTTGGGATAGCGGCGCAGCGCATGTTCACCACGAAAACGCGGACTGAGAGGCCCCTTTTCGTGCGGATAATTCAGCGTCGCTTTGGGTTTGAAGAAGTACTTCATCCCCAAACCAAAGCCCTTCAGAAAGTCCTGAAGCAGGAAGTACTTGGTCGCACGGGTCCAGTCGATCTGGGTCATTTGGCGGCTTGTCCTTCACATATGTCGATTTCCGCAACAAGCGGCAGAAGCGCCACCTGAAGCCCACGGGCATCCGTCGTCGATTGATAGGCGTCGGCCATCTGGGCCCCGACGCCGGAGACGCAATCAAGATAGGCGGCGGTCTGATAAAGCTGTTCACTGGCACCGTCCGCGATCGCGCTTTCAAAGGCGCTTTCGTCCGGCCGGGCACAATCATAGATATCGACCGAAGCGTCGAGACTTTCGATCAATGGTCCCAATCCATCCCGCCATGCATCGGTTGCGGCACCATCGCGGGTGGCAATCGCGCCAACCACCACGATGTCATCAAGCAACCCAAACCCGGACATCCGCCATGCCTGCAGCACGGGCAAATGATCGAGCAACGCCGGGTTTTCGCTGGTGAATTCCTGTTCGGAGCCAAGTATTGCCTGATTGCGCCACACCACGTCGCGCTCGACGCTTTCGGTTGGCCAATACTGCATGTGGCGCGCAAACGCGTCACCGCATTGTGTCGACACGATTTCAACGGCTTCGCGCCCCACCTCGCCCATCGTCAACCCAACGACCGGCGTGGCTGCTTGCGTGAGTACCGCGAGCGTTATGCCAAGTGCCGCGCGCATCAGCCCCCCACGACCCAGCGCGCATATGCGCCGCCAAAGAGTTCGAATTTGGCAAAGAACGCCACGATCACGACCCAAGCCAGCGACATCGGCAGGAAGACTTTCCAACCCAGGCGCATCAATTGGTCATAGCGGTAGCGCGGCACGATGGCCTTTACCATGGAGAACAGGAAGAACATCAATCCGATCTTGGCCACCAGCCACAGGACACCGTCCGGCAAACCCGGGATGGGCGACAGCCAGCCCCCGAAGAACAGAACCGAGATCAGCGCGCACATGAACACCATGGCGGCATATTCACCGATCATGAACAGCAGGAACGGCGTTGAGGAGTATTCAACCTGATATCCGGCGACGAGTTCTGATTCCGCCTCGGGCAGATCGAAAGGCGGGCGGTTTGTTTCGGCCAGCGCCGAGACAAAGAACAGCACGACCATCGGCAAGTGTGGCAGCCAATACCATGAGAAAAAGCCCCAGTTTCCATCCTGCGCACGCACGATGTCGGCAAGGTTCAGTGACCCGGTTGAGATGATCACCCCGATCAGGATCAGGCCGATCGATACTTCATAGGAGATCATTTGCGCAGCAGAGCGCAGTGACCCGAGGAAGGGGTATTTCGAGTTTGACGCCCATCCCCCCATGATCACGCCATAGCCCTCAAGCGAGGAGACCGCGAAAATGTAAAGGATTGCGACGTTCAGGTCTGACAGGACAAACCAGTCGTTGAACGGCATCGCCACCCACAGCATCAGCGCCAGAGTGAATGACAGCATGGGTGCGAGGAAATAGACCGGACGGTCCGCCCCGGCGGGCACCACGATCTCTTTCAGCGCGTATTTGAAGAAGTCTGCAAAGGACTGCAGCAGACCAAAGGCCCCCACAACGTTCGGCCCTTTGCGCAGCTGAACCGCCGCCCAGATCTTGCGGTCAGCATAAAGCAAAATTGCCAGACTGATCAGAAGAAGGACAACAACCACAAGGCTTTGCCCGAGGATCAAAAGCGCAATGCCAAGGTTGGTATCTGTGAAAAAACTACCCATCGTCCCTCACACCAGCGGTATGCCGTTTTCGTTGCATTTGGACAGGACGACACCCGTCTCGAGCGTTTTTACGCCTTCAGGGATCGACGGCGACATCGTGTAAAACGCATCCGCCGCAAAAAGCCCCGACTCTTCCGTGACATCCGTCTTGATATGCCGGGCGAATTCAAATCCCCGCGCATCGGCATATCCGGACAGCGCGCAATCGGCATAATCACGCACGTCCGCAACGTCGCGTGGGCCGCGCATCTGTACTCCGATCCGCACCAGATCAGAATCCAGCGCCTCCGCCTCGGCCCCCAGATAGGTCGGCGTAAACGGCACGTCGTCGCGCGTCGGGGCTGCTTCCTCCGCCGCGCAGGCCGTCAGCAATGATGCCACCGTTATCGCCACAACCGCTCCTCTCACTCCGCCGCGATCCGCGTTTCAGCGCGGGCTTTGGCGTTGGCCGACAGCTCAGCCATAAGCTGGCTCGCGCGGGCAATTGGATTGGTCAAATAGTGGTCCGACACAGCCGAACCGAACGGTGCATCGGAAATCTCACCTCCCGGCAGTGCGACCACTTCGTTCTCAGGAACAACGTCAATGCTGGCCAGGTGCGGCACCTCCGCGACCAATGCGTGCCGCAAGCCTGCAATCGAGTTCCACTCTTGCGTCGCACCAAGCTCGGCCGACAATGCGCGCAGCACGGCCCAGTTTTCCTTGGCATCGCCGGGCGCGAACGCAGCCCTGAGCGCCAGTTGCGGACGCCCCTCGGTGTTGACGAAGAGACCCTGTTCCTCGGTATAGGCAGCCCCGGGAAGGATGATGTTGGCACGGTGTGCACCACGGTCGCCGTGACTGCCCTGATAGATCACGGTCGGCCCCGCCGGGATGTCGCCCTCGTCGGTGCCAAGCGCATACACAACGTCGGCCCCCTCCAGCGCAGCCATAACGCCGCCATCGGTTACACAGCCTGCATCCAGTGCCCCAACGCGGCCCGCAGCAGTGTGCAGGATCAACAGACCAGAGGCCGTGGACGCCGCCAGTGCCTGCGCCTGTGCCAGAACTGCCTCGCCGTCTTCACGCATCAGCGCGGCCTGACCAACGATGATGATGCTTTGCTTTTCCTGAACGCCGGAATGATCACGACCCAAAAGCTCGGTCAGCGTCGCCGGGCCAGCACCCAAGTGGCTGTATTCATACGTCAAATCAACGGCTTCGCCGACAACGCCAACATTCGCCCCACGCGTCCATGCTTTGCGGATGCGCGCATTCAGAACGGGCGCTTCGGCGCGCGGGTTGCAGCCGATCAGCATGATGGCCTCGGAGGAGTCGATGTCCTCAATCGTGGCGGTGCCGACATAGGCGGACCGGTTGCCCGCAGGCAGTTTCGCACCGTCTGTGCGACACTCCACTTGCCCGCCCAGACCTTCGACAAGCTGTTTAAGCGACCACGCGGCCTCAACTGACGAAAGATCGCCGATCAGGCCAGCAACCTTGCTGGCCCCTTTCATCGCAGACGCCGCCGCGGTCAGCGCTTCGGGCCAGGAGGCTGGGCGCAGCTTGCCGTTCTCGCGGATGTACGGGCGGTCGAGCCGCTGGCGACGCAGACCGTCCCAGACAAAGCGTGTCTTGTCGGAAATCCATTCCTCGTTCACGCCGTCATTGTTGCGCGGCAGGATCCGCATGACTTCGCGACCTTTTGTGTCGACCCGGATGTTCGACCCGAGCGCATCCATCACGTCGATGGTTTCGGTCTTAGTCAGTTCCCAGGGCCGCGCGGTGAAGGCATAGGGCTTGGACGTCAGGGCACCAACTGGGCAAAGGTCGATGATGTTGCCCTGCAACTCGCTATCGAGCGTCTCCCCAAGGTAAGACGTGATCTCGGCGTCTTCACCGCGGCCCGTTTGGCCCATCTGCGTGATCCCGGCGACCTCGGTCGTGAATCGGACACAGCGCGTGCAAGAGATGCAGCGCGTCATATGCGTCTCGACCAGCGGTCCGAGATCAAGATCTTCGGTCGCACGTTTTGGTTCGCGATAGCGCGAAAAGTCGACGCCATAGGCCATCGCCTGATCCTGAAGATCACATTCACCACCCTGATCGCAGATCGGGCAATCGAGAGGGTGGTTGATGAGCAGGAACTCCATCACCCCTTCGCGGGCCTTTTTGACCATGGGCGAGTTGGTTTTAACCTCAGGCGGCTCACCGTTCCGGCCGGGACGCAAGTCTTTGACCTGCATCGCACAGGACGCGGCGGGTTTCGGAGGGCCCCCAACAACTTCAACAAGGCACATGCGGCAGTTGCCGGCGATTGAGAGGCGTTCGTGATAGCAGAAACGGGGGATTTCAATGCCCGCCTGCTCGCACGCCTGAATGAGGGTCATGGCCGGATCGACCTCAACCTCGTCGCCGTCAATAATGATGGTGCGCAGATCGCTCATCGCGGGCTTACCTCCGGCTTTCGTAGAGCAGGCCATTCTTTGAAGGCCAACACGTAAAGCATGATCAAATTCAATACCGGCACGATCATTAGGATTGACGCCCACCCCGAATGTCCTGTCCGCTTCCAAATCTGAAAAAACGGCACGACCACGACGATCGGCAGAACGAGCAAAACAAACAATTGTATTACTGCACTAGACATTCCCTACTCCGCTGCCACGGGCGTGCATTGATGTGATTTCCAATGCGTCGCCTCTTTCAGCCATGCCCAGCCAAAGGCGCGTTCCGTATCGCCATGTTTCTTCAGATGTTCAAGGCGCTCTAATGCCTCATCCAAAGATGGCTGATGCCCGGCATCGACCCACCACATGACAAAGTGCATCTCACCCAGAACTTCGAACCATTCCTGACGGCGTTCATTGAATTGCTTGTGAACCGTGTTCCAGACAAAATTCTCAAGCGTTTCAACGCTTTCCCAGACAGTCAGGTTGGCCACAAAACGCGGATCGCCATCAATCTTGGCCTCGGTATTGCCGGTGCCCGGCTCACCCGAGCCTTCCATCATCCAGACAAAACCCGGCATCCGTTTGCCAAGGCCATTCACCCGGTCGAGATTGGCCATGAATTCCGCGACGCGAGGATCGTCGGTGTCAGCGACAAGACGACCGATGTTAAGTTCAGCGAGGCGCTTGGTCATGCCGCCACCCCATCGCATTGCTTGTCGCGCCAAAGCCGCGCCTGAGACAGGTGCGACCAACCAAACGCATAGTTGCTATCGTCGTTAGCGGCCAAATGATCGAGCCGATCTTTTGCCTCCGCAATGGTCGGACGGTGGCCTTCGGGCACCCACCACATCACGAAATGCTCAAGCTAGGGTACAGAACCAAATATTAG
>JABSSC010000011.1 GCA_013214635.1 Paracoccaceae bacterium
CGCTTGAAATTCCGATGGTCTGGCAAGGCGGGATGTCGTTCCACGGAGGGTTCTTGGGCGTCTGCCTCGCCGTCATCTTTACGGCGCGAAAATATGATATCCCGCTGATGCAGATCGCAGACACTGCGGCCATCGCAACACCCATCGGTATCTTGTTCGGCCGGACCGCCAATTTCATCAATGCCGAGTTATGGGGGCGGCCCACGGATGTACCTTGGGGTGTCATTTTTCCCGGTGCGCGGGGGTGGGTTGAAACGTCCGGGGGTCGTCACAGGCGTGTTCTTTGCGGGCTATGGCGCGGCGCGCTTCTTTGTTGAGTTCTTCCGGCAAGCCGACCCGCAATACATCACATCCGATAATCCGTGGGGCCATGTCATCCGTCTGGGTGAGGCGGGCCTGACCATGGGTCAGTTGCTGTCGCTGCCAATGTTGATCACCGGCCTCGCGGTCATCTTCTGGGCCCGTCGCCGGGCATGACGCCGCTGGCCAAAGCGTTGAGCGCGCGCATTTCCCAGACCGGACCGATCACGGTTGCCGCGTTCATGGAAGAATGTCTGAGCCATCCTGAACACGGCTATTATGCAACGCGCGACCCGCTGGGCACGGACGGAGACTTTATCACTGCGCCCGAGATCAGTCAGATGTTTGGCGAGTGTCTCGGGCTTGCGCTGGCTCAAGCGTGGTTGGATGCGGGCAGGCCGTCACCATTTGCCTTGGTCGAGCTTGGTCCCGGGCGCGGTACGCTGATGGCAGATATCCTGCGTGCGACCGCGATTGTTCCGGGGTTCGCGGCCGCCGCGCAGGTGCATCTGGTCGAGACCTCCCCCGCGTTACGCGCCCGACAGGCCGAGGTTTTGAGCCACGCGAACTCGCAATGGCATGATGGTCTCGGAACCGTGCCGGACCTGCCACTTTTTCTGGTCGCCAATGAATTCTTCGATGCGCTTCCAGTGCGGCAATTCCAGCGCAGTGAGGCGGGATGGCGCGAGCGTATGGTAGGGGTCGACGGGACGGCGCTGAGTTTTGGCTTGGGTCCCGAAACGCAGTTTGCGTCGCTTGAGCACCGACTGAATGACACAACGCCGGGCGATCTTGTTGAAACTTGTGCGGCCGGTGTCGCGATCGCTGCTGAGATTGGGCAGCGTATTGCAAGTGTGGGTGGCGCGGCGCTCCTCATCGACTATGGCGACTGGCGGTCGCTTGGCGATACGCTTCAGGCCGTTCAGGCGCACCAAACCGTTGATCCCTTAAAGTCCCCGGGTGCGGCTGACCTGACCTGTCACGTGGATTTTGAGGCTCTTGCGGAAGCGGCAGCGCCCGCGCGTCATAGCCGGTTGGTGACGCAATGTGACCTACTGCAGCGGCTTGGAATTGAGGCGCGGACCAAAGCGCTTGCCGCAAAACTCGACGGTTCCGCGCTTGAGGCACATGTGACCGCTTATCATCGCTTGACCGCCGCGTCAGAAATGGGAACCTTGTTCAAGGCGCTTGCCCTCTTCCCGGCAGGTGCCGCACCACCACCCGGATTTGAAACGTGACGCTTGAAATCATCACTGCAGATGCGTTGTCCCCGGTGCGCCACGGGTTCTTTACCCGCCGTGGCGGGGCGTCATCGGGTGTGTTCAAGGGGCTCAATTGCGGCTTTGGATCGTCGGACCAGTCTGAGGCGGTCGGGATCAACCGGGCCCGCGTTGCAGATGCGATGGGTGTCGATCGCGTCGAAACTGTGCATCAGGTCCATTCAGCAACGGTCGTCACTGTCGACGATACTGAGGCGGCGTCGGGAAGTGGCATCAAAGCGGACGCGATGGTCAGCGCGACGCCTGGTGTGGCTTTGGGCATTTTAACCGCCGACTGTCAGCCGGTTCTTTTTGCCGATGCGGAGGCTGGCGTGGTCGGGGCGGCTCATGCGGGCTGGCGCGGTGCGTTGGACGGCGTTCTTGAGGCGACCATTGACGCGATGGAAGGCCTTGGCGCGGATCGCGGGCGCATGGTGGCCGTCATCGGCCCCTCGATCAGCCAGAGCAACTATGAAGTGGGGCCGGAATTCATCGGCCGGTTCGAGGCGGATGATCCCGAGAACCTGCGCTTTTTTGCGGGCCCTTCAGAGCGGCCGTTTTTTGACCTGCCCGGCTATGGGTTGCATCGGTTGCGCCGCGCGGGGATCGGTGCGGCGGAATGGGTTCGTCACTGCACCTATGCAGATGAAGACAGGTTTTATTCCTACCGGCGCGCGACACATCGCAAAGAGGCCGATTACGGACGTTTAATCTCGGTCATCCGGCTTTGATCCCGGGATCAAACTGTTTCCAATTTCTTAACAATCTATCCCACTTCGCTGTCGATATCGTTCTCGAAACGGAAAGGGCGGTTTTGCCATATTCCGCGCCCGCCACCGCGAAAATGCCCCAGACTCCCCGCTTGAGCGTCCTTCTTCGCGCCATTTTGACCGCTAGACCTGATGCCATAGACGGTAGCGCCGCCAGACTGTGCGGCAGGAGTAACGAATGACCAAAGTTGTGAAATACACTTGGAAGCAAGCCCTTCGGCGCGTCGCGCAGGCTGGGCTGGGCGCCGATTCCATCGCAAAACGCCGCGCGGCGGCCAACGATCGTCTCTGGGATGTGTCGCTGTCCTTGCGGGCGACGCGTGGAGCGTCGTCCTGATTGCGCTGATTCTAGGCGCAATCGCAAAATGCGTGACGATCGTCGCGCGACCAGAAACAAAGCAAGGCGCCAATTGTGCATTGCTGTCACCAAAACGGGCAATCTACGGCTTTCTTTGACAGACCGGAAATTGCCTGCCACACATGAGCTAACAAGTCATTCTGCGTAGGTGGGGGCCGTGCAGATGTGACCAGCCGCGAGGACTGATCGCATGTCGTATACACGCCCCGGTGCTGCCCGCAGCACGCGTATGTTCGAGGGCTCGCCCGCCCGTCCGGTGGGACTTCAGGCGCCCGAATTGCGCCGCCGACAGCTTCCGTTAACCCGTCGTTACGAGATCTCGTATCTCGATGATCTGGGTGAGATTCAGGACACAACGCGCATTGCTCCGGCCTTGCCCGTCTTTGAAGAGGCGTTCAGCGCTTTTGCGCATGGCGTGATCCTGAACACGGCGTCGGGCCCTGTTGCGATCGAAGATATTCTGCCCGGTGACACGTTGATGTGCGCCAGCGGCCGTTTGGCGACGGTGCGCTGGAAAGGAGCTATCACGCTGGTTCCGGGCGCACCGACCATCACCGGTGAGCCAGAAAAGCTGTGCCGCGTTACACCGGATGCCTTTGGTCTGAGCCGTCCGTCGCGCGACGTGGTCCTGGGACCTTCGGCGCGTCGACTGGACCGGGACGCGACCGTTCGCGCAGTAACCGGGACCGAGGCGGCGATGGTACCTCTCAGTGCACAAGCCGATGGCGTGAGCGTTATTCAGGTCACGCCCGCGACGCCCGTACGCGTCTATCACCTTGTGACAGATCGCCATGAGGCGGTCGTGGCCGGTGGGCTTGAGATCGAAACCTACCATCCCGGCCCCGATGCGGCCTACAGCCTGTCATCGGAAATGCGTGAACTGTTCCTGCAACTTTTCCCGCATGTGAATGCGCTCGGCGATTTTGGGCGGCTTTTATGGCCGCGCCTCACGTCTGACGATCTTCTGGCTGTGTGACGTCAGTTTGGGGGCGCTGCCCCCACGGCCACGATGTGGCCTTCCCCCGCAGTATTTTGAAAACAAAGAAAACAGCTTCTTTGTTTAAGAAGTACTCCGGAGCGCGAGGCAGAGCCTCGCAAAATCTCAACCGATTGCGGCGACGCGCTCTTCCAAGACGCTAAAGGGTACACCTGGCTCGTCCTTTGCCCCGCGTATGACGAGCGAGGTTTTGACGCTGGCCACGTTCTCGGCGGCGGTCAGTTCTTCCGTCAAAAAGGTCTGAAAGGTCGACAGATCAGGTGAGACGCACTTCAAAAGAAAGTCTACTTCGCCGTTAAGCATGTGGCACTCGCGGACAAGTGGCCATTCAAGGCAGCGCGCTTCGAACGCGGACAGGTCAACCTCGGCCTGACTGAGCAGACCCACCATCGCATAGACCTGTACTTCGAACCCTAGTGCGCGGGCGTTGACGTCGGCATGGTACCCACGGATGTACCCTTGTTCTTCGAGCGTGCGAACACGACGCAGACAAGGGGGCGCGGAAATTCCGACCCGGCTTGCCAGTTCCACGTTGGTCATACGCCCGTCCGCTTGCAACTCGGCCAGAATTTTGCGGTCGATTTCATCAAGCTTGTGTCCGGCCACGCGGGCGTCCTCCCATTTATAGTTTTGGGATTGCTACCAACTTGGCCGATCTTGCGCAATTAAATTTCGCAATTGCGCAAGAAAGTTGCATTTCCATTGCTTCAGGCGGCGATTGCGCTGATGTTCTGGTCGCCGTGGCCCGCCGCCGAGGTGGCTTCAAATGCCGCCAGCACTGCCTGAGTAACTGGCATATCCGCGCCCGAGCCAAGCGCATAGCCCAGATTTTTGATCAGCAAATCGACAGGAAAGAGTGGATCGTGCTTCCCGGCGGCGATCAGGTTGCCCATGACGGTTGCGGTGCCGCTCATCACCGGGGTGGGCGCCAGCAAATCGAGCAGGGTTGCCGGTGCGATATCAAACGCCTGCCCAAGGCGCAAAAGCTCGGCCATCATCGCGGTCTGGATGCCAAGTGCGGTGTTGATCGCAAGCTTGAGCGCCGCGCCCTTTCCACTGTCGCCAGCATGCAAAACGGCTTTTCCCATGGCTTCGGCCAATGGGCGGAAACGATCGATTTGCTCAGGCGCACCGCCAGTGAGGAAGATCAACTCGCCCGCGTCCGCCTGCGGGAGTGACCCAGCGACCGGCGCGTCGATCAGGGTTGGAAGCGTGGCGCGCAACCGTGCGATTTGATCCGGTGATACCGTGCTCATTTCGACGGTCAGTGCATGTGCGCCAAGATGCGGTGCAACGCGCGACCAGACTTCGGTCGATGCGGTATCATCGGTCAACATGGTCAGGACCGCATCGGCGCCCGCAACAGCGTCCTCGGGCGTGACAGCAGACTTGGCGTTGAGGTCAGAAGCCTTGTCGGGTGAGCGATTCCAAACGGTTACATCATGACCCGCCGCGATCAGGTGTGCCGCCATACGGCGCCCCATCGCACCAAGGCCCAGAAAAGCGATCTTTGTCATCTTTGGACTCCAGAAGTTGTGATGGGGAAGATGTATCTAATGTAATTTATGCAATAAATATTGCCATTATCATTATATTGATGAAATATCTGCATTAATGAATACGGACACTCTTAACCTGCTGGATGCAGTCGTCGTCCACGGCTCCTTTGCGGACGCCGCGCGTGTGCTCGAGGTTGATCCCTCTGCCGTATCGCGCGGTGTGGCGCAGCTTGAACGCGAACTGGGCTTTCGTCTGTTTGAGCGTTCGACCCGCAAGATATCGTTGACCGAGGCTGGTGCACACTATCACGTGCGGGTCGCGCCGCTTCTCGCAGACTTGGCGGATGCGGAGGATACAGCACGTGATCTTGTGACCGCGCCAACCGGTGTGCTGCGCGTCAGCGCGTCTACCGCATTTGGGCAAAGGGTCTTGCTGCCCGTGATTGACAGGTACTTGCGGGATTATCCCGACGTGCGCGTTGAGCTGCATTTATCCGATGCGCCGGTTGATCTGATCGCCGAGCGGATCGATATCGCCATTCGCCTCACCCCGGACGCGTCCCCCGATACCATCGTGTCGCGGCTGATCGACACGCAATACCGGGTCGTTGCGGCGCCGTCCTTTCTGGAGCGGCACACGGTTTCGCATCCCTCAGACCTGAGCGGTCTTCCATGTCTTTTGTTCCCTTTTCCGGGCTTTCGCGATCTTTGGCTGTTTCGAAACGCGCGAGAAGAGATCTCGGTGCCTATTTCTGGGCGACTTGAGATTCTTGGGGCGCTTGCGTTGCGCGATGCGGCGCTTGCGGGGATTGGGCCTGCGCTTTTGGCAGACTGGTTGATCGGAGGGGACCTGGAGGCAGGAGATCTTGTCGATCTGCTCCCCGATTATCAGGTTGCCGCCGGACGTTTTGATACAGCCGCATGGATTTTGACCCCATCGCGCCGGTATCGCCCATTAAAGGTGCGCCATTTCATCGACCGGCTGCGTGCCAATCTCCGACCCTGACCTGTCGCAGAACTTTTTCAAATTATCACTTTACAGGTGCGCCCATTCAGACCACCATATGTTGTAAGGGGCGGATGTAAAAACCCCGTCTCTTGAGCAGGCACCCAGCTTTAGTGGGGCTCTTACCCCACAGAGCTAAACCAAATGAGGCCGCGCATGTCGCTTTCCGAGCAGTACTACTCAACCGAGGATCTCCATCCGATTGATATCGTGGAGCATCTGGCCGAACACAACGAATGGGAGTTCGACCGCGTCGCGGACGACCAGATCGCCATGGCTGTCGAAGGCCAGTGGCGGACCTATTCGATCACCCTTGCCTGGTCGCCCCACGATGAAACGCTGCGTTTGATTTGCACGTTTGAAATGGAGCCGCCAGAAGACGCGATGGCCGGGCTTTACGAGACATTGAATGCCGTGAATGACAAGTGCTGGACCGGTGCGTTCTCGTTCTGGGCGGAACAGAGCCTGATGGTTTGGCGGTACGGACTGGTCCTGTCGGGTGGTCAGTCAGCGGTGCCGGAACAGATCGACACGCTGATCACCACGGCCGTCGTCGCCGCCGAGCGGTTTTATCCCGCATTCCAGTTGGTGGCCTGGGCCGGACAGTCGCCGCAAGATGCGATGCAAGTTGCCATTGCCGAAGCCTACGGGCGCGCATGATCCAAGGTTGGCCCTTGCATTCCATGGGCTAATCAGAAGACATCGGGGATGAGGAGGGACGCCGCCCAAACCGGGCGGCGTTTCGCATGGAAGGAGGGCACGCATGGATTTCAGCGCAATTTCGGGCCGAGGGCTGGTTTTGTTGGGCTGCGGCAAGATGGGATCGGCCATGCTTCAAGGTTGGCTCGCGGCAGGCTTGGCACCTGAAGATGTATGGGTGGTCGAGCCACATCCTTCGGAGTGGCTTGCCGGTATTGCGGGCCTTCACCTGAATGCGGATCTGCCGCGCGATCCTGCTGTTGTGATCGTCGCAGTCAAGCCGCAGATCATGAATGACGCCTTGCCGCTTTTGCATCCGTTGGGGGATGGTGGGACTGTCTTTCTTTCCGTTGCGGCCGGGACACCCATTTCCGCGTTTGAATCCTCGTTAGGCCGGTCGACGCCGGTTGTGCGCGCGATGCCCAACACACCCGCCGCCATTGGCCGCGGGATCACGGCACTTATCGGGAATAGTTGGGCTGGAGAAGAAGCGCTCGTGATGGCCGAAGGTTTGTTGTCGGCGGTCGGGGAGACGGTGCGCCTGTCGGATGAAGCCGAAATGGACGCCGTGACCGGGGTCTCCGGTTCTGGCCCTGCTTACGTCTTTCACATGATCGAGGCATTGGCCGCGGCTGGCGAGGCGGAAGGGCTCACCCCTGAACTGGCCATGCAACTGGCCCGTGCAACGGTCGCGGGGGCAGGGGCGCTGGCCATGGAAAGTGGCGAGAGCGCCGAACAGCTTCGGATCAATGTCACCAGCCCCAACGGAACGACTCAGGCCGGGTTGGAGGTCTTGATGAGCGACGAGGCCGGTCTTGGCGGGTTGATGGGGCGCACGGTGGCCGCCGCCGCCGCGCGCAGCCGGGAGTTGGGGTCATGAGCGAGATCAGTTTTGACGACTTTCTAAAAGTGGATGTTCGTGTGGGTCGCATCATCCGCGCGGAACCCTATCCTGAGGCGCGCAAGCCTGCGATCAAGTGCTGGATCGATTTCGGCCCTGAGATTGGCGAGCGCAAGACCTCGGCCCAGATCACAAGGCACTACACGCCTGACGAACTGCCCGGGCGCCTGGTGATGGGCGTCGTGAACTTCCCACCGCGTCAGATTGGCAAGTTCATGTCCGAGGTTCTTATGATCGGCGTGCCGGATGCGGCGGGCGAAGTGGTCCTGCTTCAGCCCGATCGTGATGTGCCTGTCGGGGGGAGGCTTTATTGATGGCAAAAGTTCTGATCACGCGGGCGCTGCCTGAGCGCAACCTTGCCCGAGCGCGCGCGACGCATGACGTCACGCTCCGCGAAGAGACGGACCCCCTAACATCCGCCGAAGCGCATGACGCGCTGTCGCAATACGATGGAATTGTTCCGACCCTGGGCGATGCGTTCGGGTCTGAGACCTTTGCCGGTCTGGTGGAGACGCGCTGCAAAGTGCTGGCCAATTTTGGGGTCGGGTATAATCACATCGATGCCGCCGCCGCCCGCGCCGCCGGCGTTGAAGTGACCAATACGCCCGGTGCAGTGACGGATGCCACTGCCGATATCGCTATGACATTGATTCTATCACTTTGCCGGCGCGCCTCTGAAGGCGAGCGTATCGTGCGTGCCGGGCAATGGATCGGCTGGCAGCCGACGCAATTCCTTGGAATGCACGTGACCGGCAAAACGGT
This sequence comes from Paracoccaceae bacterium, assembly GCA_013214635.1. Classification (GTDB taxonomy): domain Bacteria; phylum Pseudomonadota; class Alphaproteobacteria; order Rhodobacterales; family Rhodobacteraceae; genus JABSSC01. The sequence continues at coordinate 8,552 of JABSSC010000011.1, forward strand.
CGGGATCATCGGTATGGGCCGCATAGGCAAGGCAATTGCGCGCCGGTGTCACTTCGGCTTTGGGATGTCGGTGAAGTTCTTCAACCGCTCGATCGTGGCCGATCCCGGCGTGCCGGGTGAACAGATCACCAACCTGCACGAATTGTTGGGGTCGGTCGACATTGCGGTGCTGGCGGTGCCCGCATCCCCTGCCACCCGCCATTTGATCGGAACCCCTCAGCTTCAGGCACTGGGTCCCTCACGTTATCTTGTGAACATCGCACGGGGCGATGTCGTTGATGAACCCGCGCTGCTCGAGGCGCTGCAGACCGGCATGATCGCCGGTGCTGGGCTTGATGTTTACGAAAATGAACCCTTCCTGACCCCCGGTCTGACGGAGTGCGAGAATGCCGTCCTGTTGCCCCATCTTGGGACATCAGCGCTTGAGGTGCGCGAGGCGATGGGCGCAATGGCGCTCGACAATCTCGACGCGGTTTTGAGCGGTCGCGTTCCACCGAATGCTGTCTAGGCAACAGACGGAATTTTGTAACAGCATTTTGACACATCTCAACGACAGGCCCGCTAACGCCTCCTAAACCCGCGTGAAACCGCGACGAAAAGGAGTGCCGAGATGAAGGATGCCGCTGTGATTAAAGACGTTGCCGCCGAGGCGGCCCGGCGCCCCGTGGCACCCCCGCCCACCGCAGATGCCATCCGCCGCGCGTTTGAAACCGGCCGTTACCCTTACCGGACGCGGATGAGCCGCCGGGCTTATGAAATCGAACTCAAAGCGCTTCAGGCCGAGCTGTTGAAAGTTCAACTTTGGGCGCAGGATGCCGGTGAACGCTTTGTCATTCTGTTTGAGGGCCGCGATGCCGCGGGCAAGGGCGGTACGATCAAACGATTTATGGAGCACCTCAACCCGCGCTCAGCACGGGTTGTCGCGCTAAACAAACCAACGTGGGAAGAAAAGGGTCAGTGGTTCTTTCAACGCTTTATCGCTATATCGCCGAGCTGCCAACGGTCGGTGAAATGGTGTTCTATGACCGCTCCTGGTACAACCGCGCCGGCGTGGAACGCGTGATGGGCTTTTGCGAACCGCACGAATACCTTGAGTTCATGCGCGAGACGCCCGAGTTGGAACGGATGCTGACCCGGTCGGGGATCCGGCTGTTCAAATACTGGTTCTCAGTAACGCAAGAGGAGCAAAAGCAGCGCTTTGTCTCCCGTGAGACGGACCCTTTGAAGCGTTGGAAACTGTCACCCATCGACAAAGCAAGCCTCGATAAATGGGATGACTACACCGAGGCGAAAGAGGCGATGTTCTTTTACACCGATACTGCCGATGCGCCTTGGACCATCATCAAATCAAACGACAAAAAGCGCGCGCGATTGAACTGCATGCGGCATTTCCTGGCCTCGATCGACTATCCCGGTAAGGATCACGACGTTGCCGCACCGCCCGATCCTTTGATTGTCGGACATGCTGGACATGTGCTGCACGCGACTGATTATATCCTCGGCACATCGCTGCACCCTGAGACGCGGCGCGTGAAGGTCTAGGCGTGGCAGGGGCTCTGCCCCCGCACCCCCGGGATATTTCGGGATCAATGGAAGCGCGCGCACCTGCTTTCCATTGATCTCCAAATATCCCGGAGCGCGAGGCAGAGCCTCGCAAGACCCTAGCTGTCGCCCACAGCCTCGCGCCAATGTTTTCGGCAAAGCGAAACATAGGTTTCGTTGCCACCAATCTGAACCTGATCGCCTTCAGTCAGGACGCGCCCCTGATCGTCCTGGCGGACGACCATCGTCGCTTTCTTTCCGCAATGGCAGATCGTGCGCGCTTCGCGCATCTCGTCTGATAGCGCCAAGAGTGCGGCCGAACCTGGAAAGAGGTTGCCCTGAAAATCGACCCTCAGCCCGTAGCACATCACGGGAACACGCAGATCGTCGACAGCGCGGGCCAACTGCCAGACCTGATCTTTTTCAAGAAACTGCGCTTCGTCCAGAAAGATGCAGGACACCGGTCCGCGATCAAGGCGCCGCGCGATTTTGGCAAAAAGATCCTCTCCCGGCGAAAAGGTGTCTGCTGGTGCGGAGATCCCGATACGACTTCCGATAATGGCCTCGCCCGCGCGGTTGTCGAAGGCGTAGGTCAAGAGGTACGTCTCCATCCCCCGTTCGCGGTAGTTGTAGGACGCTTGCAAAAGCAGCGTCGATTTCCCGGCGTTCATTGTTGAGTAGTGAAAATAGAGCTTGGCCATACAGGGTGGCTAGCGCGGCGCGCCGAGAGGCGCAACCGCGTCACGTCAAACGGATATGCGCCATGATCTGACCGTGGTCGGAGGCGAGTTTGTTATAAGGTGCCTCGGCATGGCTGCCGTCGGTCAAGTGGTCGTTGAAGACGCTGAAATACTCCATCTCCCCGATGCGAGCCTCAAATTCGGGATGGAAGTGGCGCGAGAGGTAAATCTGGTCGATGGATTCGTAGACCCCGCCAAAGGCCGCTGTATAGACCATGTCCCGCAACGAACGGCGCACGAACAGCTTTTCAGCCGAGTGCAGTCGCACGCTGTCGACGGCTTCGGTGATCTGCTCGTTCTCGGCTTTGCTGTAGCGGTCATTGGCCGCCTTTGCATCGTGGCGGCGCATCCAGGAATAGTTTCGGAATGGGCGCTCGCCCGAGATGATCTCGGACGACACCGCGGTTTCGCCGTCGTTGAAATCGCCAGTGACGATGCAGGGATTACCCGCCTCAAGCTCTTTGAGCACCTCGCGCCTGAGAACCCAGGCCTCTGTCGTGCGGCGCAGAGCTGAGCGCAGCGCGCCCATCGCGCGTCCGGCGGCATCATACTGCGTCAGGTCGGCCTCCGGCGCGGTCGCCGCTCCGTCGGGGCGGATGTATTCGCCAAGCTTGGACTTCAGGTGGCATGTGAAGACTGTGATTGTTTGTCCACCGATGGGTATGCGGGTTTTGAGAATTGGACGGCTCAAGCGATCAAGCCGGAATGAGCCTGCCTGACCGCCGCCAAGATCGCTGAACGGGATTTCAAGAGCGGGCAGAACATCCTGCACGATCTCGGCGCCGCCGACGAAGCCAAAGCGTGACAGGATCGCGACGCCCGGGCGGCGTTTGCCTGGTGTTCCCGTATCGTTGAGGTTCGGGGCATAGGCCAAGGCCGCCTCGGTATAGGGCGTATAGGCGAGTTTGCGAAAGATCGCCTTCTTTGCGTACCCTGCTGAAGGATCGGGAAGATTTGCGTCGTTGGCCAGAATGCCACGCGCGTCTGTCTCAGAAATCACCGATTTCAGGGCGTCTTCTTCGAAGATTTCCTGAAAGCAGACGATGTCGGCATCCATCGTCAAAAGCTGATCTGCCAGCCAATCGGCCTTCCACGCGTATTCCTCGGGGGTGTAGCTCTCGAACGTGTAATACTCTTGGTCGGGGCCGATCAGGTTTTTGACGTTGAAGCTGGCGACGGTAAAGCGGGTCATGCCCCACCATAGCGTGACAGGGCGGTTGTGAACATCTCGGCATCGACATTGCCGCCGGATGCGACCGCGATGACGGCATCGCCCGAGACCTGATCGGGGTGAAAAAGTGCTGCGGCCAAAGCGATGGCGCCACCAGGTTCGAGCACGACTTTCAACCGTTGAAAGGCAGCTGCCATGGCACGCAGACAATCCTCTTCCGGAACCACGATCCCGGGCCCACAAAGACGGGACATGATCCCAAACGTGATCTGACCGGGGGCGGGCGTGATGATCGCGTCGCATATCGATCCGGATTCACTGGCATTCGATTGGATCTCTCCAGTGGCCAGCGACCGGGCGACGTCATCGAAGTTTTCGGGCTCAACCGGGCGGGCTCGGAGGCCGGGCGCGCGCGCCTCAAGCGATAGCGCCACGCCAGAGGTCAAGCCGCCCCCACCGCAACAGACAAGCACGTCGGCTTCGGTCACGCTCCGCGCGGCGGCTTGTTCGGCAATTTCCAGTCCGACCGAGCCTTGGCCTGCGATGACTTCGGGTTCGTTGAAGGGCTTGATCATTGTCAGCCCGCGAGCCGCGGTTTCGCGTGCGCCCACGGCGTCGCGGTCTTCGCGTCCGCGTTCGTAAAAGACGACCTCGGCCCCGTAAGCGCGGGTGTTGGCGATTTTCAGGGCGGGGGCATCGTGGGGCATGACGATCACGGCGGGAATGTCGTGCTCACGCGCAGCCAATGCGATGCCTTGGGCGTGGTTGCCCGAGGATACGGCGATGACACCCTTCGCGCGTGTTGCGGGATCAAGCGCCGAAATTGCGGCGCGCGCGCCGCGATACTTGAAGCTGCCGGTTTTCTGCAGTGCCTCAACTTTGATCAGCACACGGCGGCCCGCGATTTCGTCCAGAAACGGCGAAGTGAGTAGGGGCGTCACACGCGCATGGCCCCGGATGCGGTCGGCTGCGGCCTCGATCATGTCGATGTTCATGTCAACTGGTCCAGAAATTCGGCGATCAACGCCTGAGATTGCGGTTCGTTCAGAAACGGCACATGCCCGCGATCGGGCACTGTCGTTTGTAGCATGGATGGGATTTCGGCCTGCATGCGCGCCGCCGTGTCTGCGGAGAGAAGATCGGAATTTGCGCCCCGGATCAGACCCAGCGGCGACCCGTCCAAAGCGCGAAAGAGCGGCCAAAGATCAACCTCACTGGCGGTCTTGAAACCCTCTTCAACGGCGTCGCGCAGCTTGGGGTCATAGCGCAGCGCCAGACCCTGAGGTGTTTCGCGCCAGATCCGGCGCGCATAGGCGCGCCACGTGGCGCGGTCGACATTGGCAAAACGCGGCGCCATGCGATCGGGCAGGGCGTCAACTGCTGCCTCAAAGTCGGTAAGACCCGGAGGCCGACCGATATACCCCATGATGAAATCGAGCCCCGCAAGATCAAGCGCGGGACCGATATCGTGCAGAACGGTGCCGGCCAGACGGTTACGCGCGGTAACGGCGAGGGTCATTGCGATCAAGCCGCCGCGTGAGGTCCCAAGGATCGCGGCGCGATTGATCTTGAGGTGGTCGAGCAGCGCCAGCGCATCCATCGCCTCTTGGGGGATTGTGTAGTTGCGCCAGTTCGGATCGAATTCAGATCGCCCACGCCCCCGGCTGTCCAGACGGATGATCCTTGCGCGGTCGGCGAAATTCATCACCGGCTCAAAATCATCCATGTTTCGGGTGAGCCCCGGCAGACAGAGAAGTGGCGGGCCTGCGCCTTCATCGGCAAAGGTAAGTGTCAGCCCATCCGCTGTTTGAAACTGTGAAAGGCCCGCGGGGTCGCTCATAGGGTGGCCGCAAGGTCAGGAATGGTGGTCAGATCGGACAACACGTGTTGAGGTTTTGCCGGAAGCCGGTCAACGGGATCGCCTGCGCGGTTGACCCAGACCGTGTGAAACCCGTATTGCGCCGCACCCGCCGCGTCCCATCCATTTGACGATACAAAAAGTACGTCTTGGGGCGCAGTCCCAAAGCGTTCCCCGACCATATCGTAGACCGTGCGGGCGGGTTTGAAGACCCCGACGCTTTCGACCGACAGCACGTCGTCGAGCACGTCGCCGATCACGGCAGAGGTTACAGCACCGTCCAACATATCGGGCGAGCCGTTTGACAGGATCGCGGTCGTGCGACCCGCGGCCTTGAGCCGGGTCAGCATGGCGGGCACTTCTTTATAGGCGGCAAGCTCCCAATAAAGCGCGAGAAGTCGTTCGCGGAGTTCGAGATCGTCGCCCAGCCCTTGTCGTTCCATCGCCCAGTCGAGCCCGTCTTGCGTGACCTGCCAGAACGGGCAGTAATCGCCAGTGATCGCGCGTAGCCAAGTGTATTGAAGCTGCTTCAAGCGCCAGTCTTCGGCCAGTTGCGGCCAGACGGCTGCCAGTTTTTCGCGACCGGGTTCCGTGGCGGCGTTGCGCGCGGCGGCGGCGACATCGAAGAGCGTGCCATAGGCATCGAAAATGCAGGTGGTGGTGGGCATGGCAGGATCCTCCACGCGCGAGACTGTCACAGGCACAGGGCGGAGTGAAGATGGGCTGGGGTATTTATTGGGGGCTCTGCCCCCGCGTGCCTTGCGGCCCGCTCCCCCGGGATATTTTGGGATCAATGGAGGTGGGCTCGTGTGCGCTGGGCCTGCGCGCGTCAGAGGTTCTCTGGCTGCGGCATGCCCAGAACGTGATAGCCGCCGTCGACGACAATCACCTCACCGGTCGTGCAGGCACCTTGGTCGGAAGTCAGGTAGACGGCGGTGCCGCCGATCGCCTCGAGTGTGGCGTTGGCGCGCAAGGGCGCGTTCGCCTCGGCGGTTTTGAAAGTCTTGCGCGCGCCACCGATTGCGGCGCCAGCGAGCGTGCGCATCGGGCCTGGCGAGATTGCATTCACACGAATGCCGTCGGGGCCCAGATCATTGGCGAGGTAGCGGACGGTTGATTCCAGTGCCGCTTTTGCGACGCCCATCACGTTGTAAAACGGTGTGACGCGGTTCGAGCCGAGATATGTGAGCGTCACGATCGAGCCGCCATCGGACATGAGCGGCATGGCACGCCGCGACACGTCAATGAGCGAGTAGCACGAAATCGTCAACGAGTTCTGGAAGTTGTCGCGGCTGGTGTTGATGAACCGACCCGTCAATTCGTTCTTGTCCGAATACGCGATGGCATGAATGAGAAAGTCGATCTTGCCCCAGCGCTCAGCGATTTGTGCAAAACCAGCATCGAGTGCTGCGTCATCTGTGACGTCCATATCGACCAACAAGTCCGAGCCAACGCTTTCCGCGAGGGGCTGCAGACGTTTTCCAAATGCTTCGCCTTGATAAGAGAAGGCCAGTTCTGCCCCCTCGGCGGCGAGCGCCTGTGCAATGCCCCAAGCGATGGAGTTGTGGTTCGCCACGCCCATGACGAGGCCACGTTTGCCGGACATCAAATCAGCCATGTGTCGTTACCCGTGATACTTAGACATCGCCAGAGTTGCATTCGTGCCGCCGAAGCCAAAGGAATTTGACAGCACGGTGTCGAGTTCTGCCTCGCGGAATTCTGTCGCGATTTCTTCGGGACGCAGGGCAGGGTCGAGGTCGCGCACGTTGATCGACGGGGCGATAAAACCGCCTTGCATCATCAGGATCGAATAGATTGCCTCGTGCACGCCTGCAGCACCAAGCGCGTGCCCGGTCATGGATTTTGTGGCGCTGATCGGGGCGTGGTCTTCGCCCAAAACGCGGCGCACAGCTTCGACCTCGGTCACATCCCCAACGGGTGTGGAGGTGCCATGAGCGTTGATATAGTCGACTTTGCGATCGCCAAGCGTCGCGACGGCCAGCCGCATCGAGCGTTCGCCACCTTCGCCGGAGGGCGCCACCATGTCGTAGCCATCGGAGGTCGCGCCGTAGCCGGTGACCTCGGCATATATCTTGGCGCCGCGCGCTTTGGCATGCTCAAGCTCTTCCAACACGACCATTCCGCCGCCGCCACCGATGACAAACCCATCGCGCGTCGCGTCATAGGCACGGGCCGCTTCGGTCGGGGTGTCGTTGTATTTCGAACTCATCGCGCCCATCGCGTCGAAAAGGCAGGAGAGCGTCCAGTCGACCTCTTCCCCGCCGCCGGCAAAGACGATGTCCTGTTTGCCCATTTGGATTTGCTCGACACCATTGCCGATGCAATGGGCCGAGGTCGAACAGGCCGAGGTGATCGAATAGTTCAGACCCTTGATCTTGAACGGCGTCGCGAGGCAGGCCGAGACGGTTGAGGACATGCAGCGCGTGACCATGAACGGTCCCATTCGCTTGGGGGCGCCTTTGTCTTTGACAATATTGTGTGCGGTAAAGAAGTTTGACGTCGATGGCCCGCCAGAGCCCGCGATCAGACCCGTCATCGGGTTGGAGACATCGCTTTCTTCGAGACCGCTATCGGCAACAGCTTGTTCCATGGCCAAATAGGCATAGGCGGCCACCGGGCCCATGAAGCGCAACTGACGTTTGTCGATCACATCTTCCAGCACGATGTCGGGACGGCCATGCACCTGACAGCGGAAGCCGTTCTCGGCGTATTCTTCGGCAAACGTGATGCCCGAGCGACCGGCGCGGAGGCTTGCTTCGACCTCGGCTGCGGTGTTGCCGATGGGTGAAACAACACCGATCCCAGTGATGACGACGCGGCGCATGAACGATCTCCTGTTATTCTTGGAGCCTATCTAGGACGGGGCAGGGCAAAGGGGCAAGCCAATAGGTAAGTGCCGTTGCGGCGGATCAGGCGCGCTCGGTGACCGACTTTAACCCAGGCAAGAGAGCAGCGAGGATCATGAAGCCACCGCCCGCGTAATCAATCCAGACTTTTGCGGGTCCGGTGACGCGTTTTGCAATCCAGCCAGCGCCAGCGCCATAGGCGGAAAGAAACAGGCCGTCGAGACAGAGGTAGGTCGCCGACAGGATCAGAAACTGCGGCCAGAATGGATCATCGGCGGAAATGAACTGGGGGAAAAGCGCCGCAAAGAAGACGACTGCTTTGGGATTGGCTGCGGACGTTAGGAACCCTTGCAGCCAGAGTGAGGAAAGGGGCGCGAGTGGTCGATCTGTTGTGGTGAACGGATCAGCCGACGCACCGCGCCGGATCATGCGAAGACCCAACCAGATTAAATAGGCCACGCCCGCCCATTTTATGACGGCAAGCGCCGATGCTGACGCAGCGATCAAAGCAGCGAGGCCCAATCCGGCCGTCAGCATCTGAAGTGCGTTCGCAGAAAGATCGCCGCATGCCGTGGCGAGCGCACGGTGAAACCCTTGCGACGCGCTGTTTGACAGCATCAGCAATTGGCTGGGTCCCGGCGTAATCATCAGCGCCAGGACGGTCGCGACATAGAGCATCCAGATGTCCAGAGGCATGGGGGTTTAGCTTTCCGAAAGCGCAACCTTCATGTCTTTGACCAAATAGATGACCTCACCGTCAGCCTCGACCCGTCCGTCAGCGACACCCATCGTCAAGCGTCGTGTCTGCACGGCCTTGGTGAAATCGACGTAATAGGTAAGCATCTTGCGGTCGGGCCGCACCATGCCGGTCAGTTTCACCTCTCCGACACCAAGTGCGTAGCCGCGCCCGGTCCAGCCGCGCCAGCCCAGGTTGAAGCCAGTCAGTTGCCAGAGCCCATCAAGCCCGAGGCAGCCTGGCATGATCGGATTGCCCGGAAAGTGGCAGTCGAAGAACCACAGATCAGGGTTGATATCGAACTCTGCCACAACGTGGCCTTTGCCATGCTCGCCACCATCGCCAGAGATATCGGTGATCCGATCCATCATCAGCATGGGTGGTTCAGGCAGTTGCGCATTGCCGGGGCCGAACAATTCGCCGCGGGCGCATTTCAGAAGGTCGTCGCGGTCGAATGTGGTTGGATAGCTGCTCATCGGCTTTGTTTCTTCCTTGTATCGCGCCCATTCTGGCGTCTGAGCACCTGTAACAAGAAGCTGCGCGGGGTCGCAAGTGCGGGCCAATTGGTCACAGACTCCGGTCTTTCGCGTTTTTGGATTGAAGATTGAGCGTTTTGGGCCATATATTGCGAGACGTTCGCAGGAAAGACGTAAGCTATGACACCGCAAGCCCTAGAACGCGGAACGGAGTGGTTGAAAAACGGTGGTCTCCGCCCCACGCGCCAGCGCCTCGCACTGGCAGCATTGCTTGTGGGTGATGGTCAGGACCGCCATTTCACTGCCGAAAGCCTGTTTGAAGCAACGTCGGAGACCAAGGAGAAGGTCTCGCTCGCGACGGTCTACAATACGCTCAAAGCGTTTTGTGACGTGGGTTTGATCCGCGAGATTACGGTAGATGGCTCAAAAAGCTATTTCGACACTCGGATCGATGATCACCCACATTTCTTTTGGGAAGACAGCGGGTCGCTTTCGGATGCGCCTGCAGAAGACCTGAAGATCGCGCAACTGCCGGACGCGCCCGAAGGTGCAGAGATTGCCAAGGTTGATGTCGTGATCCGGTTGCGCCGGACCTGATGCCACTTTCGCTTTACCGCTTAGAGCTGCCCTTCGACCGGTAGCCATCCGGTGACCGTCGCCACGAACTTGTCCAAGCCACTGGCGTCAGGCTCCACATTGGTCGCAACAGTGTCCTGACCGCGCCGTCCGATCCAGATGAGAGACCCGTCATCGTCCAGTTGGGGCCGCCACGTGAAGAATTCTTTGCCAGCCTCAATGCGGCCTGAGATTTCTTCTGCCAGTTCTGGGGCGTCGATCAACACCCCAAGTTCACTATTCAGCTTTACCGCGCGCGGGTCGTAGTTCATCGACCCGACCCAGACATAACGGTCATCTATAACCGCCAGTTTGGTGTGCATTGTCAGTGGTGCCGCATCTTCGGGGGCGGGCGCAAAATCGGGCGTCAGAGGGTCCGGGCGCACTTCGAAGAGTTCCACACCCGCCGCAAGCAGGGGCGCGCGGCGCGGCGCGTAGCCAGCGTGGACATAAGGGTGATTGGTTGCGGCGAGTGAGTTTGTAACCACCCTGACGCGTGTGCCGCGATCGGCGATCTGAGTTAAGAAATCCACGCCGTATTCTTCAGGTACAAAATAGGGCGTGATGACCAGAACATCCGAAGATGCTCGGTCCATCGCGGTGAACAGCGCACGCGCGGCAACTTGTTGATCCCCGCCCTGACGCAGCCGCAGTTTCTGGGGCGGATCGATATCAACCCGCGCTTCGCCATAGATCGGCTGGATACGTCCGTTGCGAATATCGGCAAGATAGGTCGACTCGATCGCTCTGCGGTAGATCGAGGCCGCTTCGGTCGAGGCCGTCTCGTCAAAGCTTTGAAGTGCGCTTGCCAAATCCGAATCGTCGCCACCGGGTTTGAGTGCTGCTATCGGGATCGACCAAGGGTCGTCCCAATAGGTTTGAAACCCTTCCGCGAGTGGTGCAACGACAGGCCCGGCTGCAAACATATCGAAGTCAGCAAACTCCGAGGCCTGACCAATGCTGTAATATTCGTCCGCAATGTTGCGTCCGCCGATGATCGCGGCTTGGCCGTCAACGATGAACGCCTTGTTGTGCATCCGGCGATTAAGGCGATTAAAGTCCAAAGCGTATCCGACGAATTGAGGGCTTCGGCGCGATGCTGGATTGAACATGCGAATTTCGATGTTCGGGTGCGCATCCAGCGCCGCAATGTCGTCATCGGCGGTCGTGGTAAAGACATCGTCGATCAAAAGACGTACCCGTACGCCCCGATTGGCTGCGGCGTAAAGCTCCAAGGACACCAGACTGCCTGCAAGGTCGGGTTTGATGAGAAACGTTTTGATGTCGATGCTGCTTTGCGCGTTTTCGATCATGCGCAATCGGGCGCCGAGCGCGTCGTTCCCATCCTCTAGCGTGAAGAACGCAGATCGCGTGGCCGTGATGCCCTCAAGACCAAGCGTCAGAGAGTCACGGCTTGCGGGCATTAGTTCGGATTTGGTCCGCGGGGCGTCAAACGGGACATAGGTGCAACCAGCAAGTAGCGCTGCGGCGCACAGAGTACGGATTAAAACCATTGTCCGGGTTCCATAAGTCCGAGATCGAGAAGTTGTTGGGATTGCCATGCGAAGGGGACCGAGTTTCGCCAGTGGAAGTTCTCGATCGCGTCGCGGCTGCCCGGGTTGCTGCGAAGTGCTTTGGCTGTTCTGAACGAACAGATCGCGGCGGTCAGGTTGTGATGCCAAGGGCAGGCATAGGTGTTGTATTCATCGTCGTTGAACGTGTGATCAGGGGCCAACAGCAGACCGGGTTTCGTCCGGAAAAGGCCCACGCGATCTATCCGACGCCGCTCGTGCGGAACATGCTCTTCAAACCGCCATCTTAGACCGCCGAAGAAATCGAGCTGGCGTTCAGGATTGATCTGCGCGTCCGCGTCCCATCGGGCCAGCGCGAAGTACCCCGAGCGATCAAGATGTGTGTCTTTAAGCGATACGGCATTCGGTGCGTTCGTGAGGTCGCGTGCATAAAGGTCGACGACATATGTCACCATGGCGTCGCGACGTTCGCCTTCGTGAAAGCTCAACATCTCGCCAATGCTGCGGCTTTCGCAGAAAGGAAAGAACAAGAACTCTGAATTGAAGCAATAGTGCAGCCACGTGCCGGTTTTGAGCGCCGGGATCAGCATGTTTACCGCGTCGCAATGGGCATATTCACGCGCCGTCTCAAAAGGTGCGCGAATAAGAGAATTTGACAGCGGCAGGTCGAGCGTCAGCGCGTCAGGTGCCAGCAAGATGATCAGGTCAAAGCCACGGCATTGAAGATGCGCAACAGTTTCATTGAGCGCCACATCATCTTCGGCAAGCAACACCGCAACCGGTCCCTTGGGCGGCGATTCTGTCACCGCATCGACCAAAGCCGTGACGCTTTTGTAGTGCATGCTCGTGCCCTTCATCCCCGCGTGATGCGTGGGTTTTGGTGAATGTTCCATGAAGAACGGAGCAAGGCAAGCTTGCCAGCAGGCCGAAACACGTGTTCGGCGCTGCGGTCAGGTGCTGATTTTCCTCTTTCTGGAGGACGCAAAAAGGGCGGTCTGGTGCCGCGCGCTAGCAGCTCTCAAATGCAAGCTGGGCTTGGGCTGCGTCAGTGAACGTCGCCGTTGCGGTCGCACTGCCCTGGACTATGGCGACCGTTGCACCTGAGATTTCTGTGTCCGACACAGTAATTTCGCGCGCACCCAATGTGTCGTCGACATCAATCGTGAAGCGAATGGCCGCATCCGGGGCGAGGGAGGCAATTTCAAGCGTCAGTTCAGTTTGCCCATCCCGCACAGTCGGGAGCGATTTCAAAGCGTCCTCACCTTCGACAATCTCGAAGGGCTGGAACACCTCAACGCCACCGCCGGATGCGGTGACATCAAATATGAGTTTGCCTTGCGAGGGTGTGAGATCCAGTTGAATCGCAGCATCCGTCAGAGGGCAGGCACCAGTATTTACAAATTGGAATGCATCTTTGGGTGCGCCTTCATCAAAAACGATCCGCAAGTCGGCATTGGCAGCACTTGCTGTCAGAACGGAAGCGGCCAGAATGGAAAGAGCTGCGTTGGTGGTCGTGCGCATACGTGTTGTCCCTTTGCGTTTTAGCCTTTTACGAGGGAGAGCCTGCGCTGGATCAACCACGCATGACCTTGCCCTCTCGCTCGCGGACCACTAGAGACAGGTGCCGCAATGCAACGTGCCTAGCCGAGTGCAGAACATGAAAAAGCTCTACATCAAGACCTATGGTTGCCAGATGAATGTCTACGACAGTGAGCGTATGGCAGAAGCGCTGGGCGGGCAGGGATATACGCAGGTTACGGCCCCGGAAGATGCCGACATGATCCTGCTCAACACCTGCCATATCCGCGAGAAGGCTGCGGAAAAGGTGTATTCCGAAATCGGGCGGCTCAAGCCGTTGAAATCCGCCAACCCAGATCTGAAAATCGGTGTCGCTGGCTGCGTTGCGCAAGCCGAGGGCGAAGAGATCATGGCGCGCGCGCCATCCGTCGATTTGGTGGTTGGGCCGCAAAGCTATCATCGGCTTCCCGCGATGGAAGAGGCGGTACAGGCCGGGCAAAAGGCGCTGGATACCGATTTTCCCGAAGAGGATAAATTCGAGCACCTCAAGTCTCGCCCCAAGGCAAAGCGGGCCCCGACTGCGTTTCTGACGGTGCAGGAAGGCTGCGACAAGTTCTGCGCCTTCTGTGTTGTGCCCTACACCCGTGGCGCAGAGGTTAGCCGACCGGTCGCGCAAATCCTGACCGAGGCGCAGGACCTTGTAGAGCGTGGGGTGCGCGAGATCACGCTTCTCGGGCAGAACGTGAACGCGTACCACGGCGCAGGCGAGGGGGGGGATTGGTCACTCGCGCAGCTTATCCGCCGGTTGGCGCGTGTCGACGGGTTGGAGCGCATTCGGTTCACAACCTCGCATCCCAACGACATGGATGACGATCTGATCGCCGCACATGGGGATTGCGACAAGCTGATGCCGTATCTGCACCTGCCGGTGCAGGCCGGGTCGGACAAGATCCTCAAGGCGATGAACCGCAAGCACACCGCGGACAGCTATATCCGGCTGATCGAGCGTATCCGAGCAGCGCGACCGGATCTGTTGCTATCGGGCGATTTCATTGTGGGCTTCCCCGGTGAAACGGACGCCGACTTCGAAGATACGATGTCGTTGATCCGCGAAGTTAACTACGGGCAGGCCTACAGCTTCAAATACTCTACGCGTCCGGGGACACCAGCAGCCGAACGCGATCAGGTTGATGAAGATGTGAAGTCCGAGCGGCTTGCAAAACTTCAGTCGCTGTTAAAGGACCAGCAGATTGCCGCGCAGGACGCGATGGTCGGACGAGACGTGACCGTCCTTTTGGAAAAGCCGGGGCGGCTTGAGGGGCAAATGGTTGGAAAGTCCGAATATCTGCACGCTGTTCATATGCCGGGCGAGGGCGCGCAAGTCGGTGACCTTGTCCGTGCGCGGGTTGTGGAAAGCGCCCCGAATTCGCTTGCAGCGGTTCCACTTCACAGGCTCTAAGCCTTAGCCAGAAAAGACTCGGTATTTCATCAACATGTGGTAGGCTCGCGCTGGGCAGGGCCTAATTGTGCGGTCTTGTCTGTATTTTGATAGGACTTTTTGCATGCGCCCTAGACTGGTGGGACCCGGCGCTATCGCTCAAACTGCCCTGATTGCTCTGGGCGTTCTTCTTTTCTTTTTGCTTACTGTCCCGGCGCGTGGTGACACAAACATTCAGACCTTCCGACCCGGTGTGTGGATCGATCCGGATGGGTGCGAGCACTGGGTGATGGATGACGGATGGGAAGGATACATGACACCCAACGTCCGGCCGGACGGTCGCCCGGTTTGCTACAAGGCGCATACGTGTGGCGCGGTGCGGACGGTGGGATTGTTTGACGGAAACCGCACCAGTCTAACCAGATCACAGCGCGGGCAGTTGGCGGACTACCTGGGGTCGGTTGAGGCGGTGGCACTTATCTTAGTTGGACATACGGACGTCGTTGCGGCGGATGGCAGCGACGTTGCCTTAACCCGCCGCCACGCTGAGGCAATCGCCGACGTCGCACGTGATGCGGGCGTGCGGGTGTCTGACATCCGCGGCTACGGCGGCCGCAAGCCGCGCGTGTCGAATGCCACCGCAGAGGGGCGGGCAATGAACCAAAGAGTGGACGTGTTATGCCTGCGCTAGGTCGTTTTGCCGTGTTGTGCGGTGTTGCACTTCTTGCCGCATGTGAGGGGCAGTTTGTCGATAAGGCCGACAAGACACGCGACACCGGCATCGACTCCAAGGATTTGTCCGAGTTGAAGTCAGGGATCTGGATTGATCCGAACGGCTGCGATCATTGGATCGTTGATGACGGATTGGAAGGGTATATGAGCCAGAGGCTGGATGCTCAGGGCAAGCCGGTCTGCTCTGGCCTTGCCCCGCCATCGACGGCCGTCGGCGGATTTCAGGACGGGTCAGCCTTTACCGGTTGATTACCACGTAGGCTGAGCCAGACCCAGAAACTGAGCACGATCGCGCTTCCGCTTACAAACGTCATGACCGTTCCCGGAAAGAAGTTCACGTAGCCGGGGAAGTCGACGAAGAGAAGATACCCCAGATCAGCCAGTCCACCGATCATGCCGGTCACCCAGATGGCTGTCAGGTTCCCACGCCAAACAAAGATCGCGCCTATGATGGTTGCGATACCGAACCATCCAAGGTTCCACCCATGCTGGTTCAGGATGCCGCCAACAGCAGGGGCGTAATCGGATGTCAGGGATGCAGGGTCCACGGCATCGGCAATAGCGGCAAACCCGCCAGACGCATCTGCGGTCAGGACAATAACCCCAGCCAAAGTGTGGACAAGGCCCCAGATAACCCAAAGAACTGCGGCGGCTTTTTATGCATTTTGATGTAAATTCGACATGTGCGTTTCCTTGTTTCGGCTCGGCGCGGGAGTTGTTCGCGCGGGCGGCGGCTGTTACTGGACCAAATCCACTATCCACAAAATTAGTGGACAAAGTCAACTAATGGAGGGGTTGGTTTGACAGATATCGTCATCGCCCAATTGGTGGACCGCTTCATGCGCCGGATTCACGTTGAATTGCAGGCGCGCGCCCCAGAGTTCGATCCCGACCGAATTGGGCCAAGTGCATCGATGATTCTAATGGCTCTTGCCGATCTGGAACCGATTGCGGCCAATGAGCTGGCTCGGCGCGTGGCGCGGGACAAATCCCAGATGACTCGCGTATTGAAATCCCTCGCCGAAAAGGGGCTGATCGAACGCTGCGCCTGCGAAGGGGATGCTCGCGTCAGCCTTGTCGCCCTGACGCCGGATGGTCGTGGCTATGTCACGGAAGTGAAAAAGGTTCTTACCGAAATCATCGACGGAATTCTCGCACCGCTCGCGCCCGATGAGCGCGGTGGCCTGACGGCGATACTGTCCAAAGTGTCGGCCTGAAGTTCACCGGCATCCGACAATATTTTTGTTACAATTAACGTGAAGGGTTGCATGGGCTGTCGTGTGAAGGCACCATCCCAATAACAACATCTAGTGCCGGAGCAGCATTTTTTGGCAACCAGCGTTCTGACCCCGTCCTCGCTTCCAGAAGACATCCAGGAGACGCTTCTAGAATTCCCTGACAACCGGCTCTTGGTTGAGCTTTGCGGTGAGTTTGACCGCAACCTCGCGCAGATTGAGCACGCGTTGAGCATCCAGCTTTTGCGGCGCGGCAACCAGATCGCGGTGATTGGTGAGGCCGCCGCGAGAGAGCGTGGGGCGGAAATTCTGGAGGCATTGTATGAGCGCCTTGAGGCTGGGCGAAACGTCGAATCGGGCGATATCGACGGCCTTCTTCGCATGGGTGGCTCGGCCAAAGGGACCGGCACGCGCTCAGGCGATCAGCTTGAGATGTTTCAAGGTGGCCGGGTCGAAATCAAAACGCGCAAGAAAACGGTTGAGCCGCGTACGGATGCCCAAAAAGCCTATGTGCGCGCCTTGTTCGAAAATGAGTTGGCCTTTGGCATTGGACCCGCCGGAACCGGCAAAACCTATCTGGCTGTTGCTGTCGGCGTCAGCATGTTCATCGGTGGTCATGTGGACCGCATCATTCTAAGCCGTCCCGCGGTCGAGGCGGGTGAGCGGCTTGGCTTCTTACCCGGTGACATGAAAGACAAAGTCGATCCGTATATGCAGCCGCTTTACGACGCGTTGAACGACTTTCTTCCGGGCAAGCAGGTCGCGAAACTAATCGAAGACAAAAAGATCGAGATCGCGCCGCTCGCCTTTATGCGCGGCCGCACCCTGTCGAACGCTTTTGTGGTTCTTGATGAGGCGCAGAATGCAACGTCGATGCAAATGAAGATGTTCCTGACGCGTCTGGGAGAGGGGAGCCGGATGGTCATCACCGGTGACCGCAGCCAGATTGACCTACCGCGCGGCGTGCAATCGGGGCTGAAGGATGCCGAGCGGTTGCTGACTGGCATCAACAAAATCAGCTTCAACTACTTCACGGCCAAGGACGTGGTACGTCACCCATTGGTCGCAAAGATCATCGAGGCTTACGACGCTGACGAGGCGTGAGCTGATCTGATGGCGGGAGCGGATGTCGATGTCCTGATCGAAGCATCAGGATGGACTGAAACCGGGATTGAGGCTTGGGCGCAATCCGCGACCGACGCAACACTTCATCATATAGGCTTGAGGCCTCAGGACTGGTCGGTCGCAGTTCTAGCGTGTGATGACGCGCGGATTGCGGACCTAAACTCTGAGTTTCGCGAGAAACCGACGCCCACCAATGTGTTGAGCTGGCCGTCGCAGGAACGGGCGGTTGGGGGCGGTTTGGTTCCGCCAAGTCCGGCCCCGAATGGCGATCCTGAACTTGGTGATATCGCGATTGCAGTCGGTGTCACGGCCCGCGAGGCGCTGGATCAGAACAAGACGCTAGAGGCGCACACAACGCATTTGATTGTTCACGCGGTGTTACATCTGTTGGGTTATGATCACATCGACGACAAAGATGCCGCGCTGATGGAGCGTACAGAACGTGATATACTTGCAACCCTTGGCTTGCCCGACCCATATTAGGGTCGGTGGCGGCCTTTAACGCCATGGATTTGTATTGGACCTGACATCAATG
>JABSSC010000109.1 GCA_013214635.1 Paracoccaceae bacterium
GTCAGGGTGCCCTCGCGCTTGGCAACCTCCCAAATGGTTTCGCCCGCATCGGCCTCGACCGTGCGCCCATCCAGCGTGAATGTGACCTTGTCTGACATGACAATCTCCCTTGGGCGTAACGTTAGGGCCAGCGGGTGGTTCAAGACAATCCGTCCGCGACACTGTTTGTCCGCTTTGCGTCTGCCGCCGGGATGTGGCACGAGCACATCGACAACGAAGTTTCCTAAAGGAGCAACGCGATGGCCGAGATCATCCTTGTCCGACACGGTCAGGCACAAACCGGTGCAACGGATGAGGCATCTTATGATTCACTGAGCCCCGTAGGGAAACAGCAGGCCGCGTGGCTAGGCGATTGGATGCGCGCGACCAACGGGCATTTCGACCGCGTGGTGACAGGGACGCTGGTCCGGCAGAAAACAACAGCCGAAGCGATGGGTTTTGGTGATAATCGCGTCGAGGACGCGGGTTGGAACGAGGTCGATTATTTCTCGCTCGCCGCCGCACTTGAGCGGCAACACGGCGTGCCGTTTCCCACCAACCGGGATAGCTTTGTCGATCACCTGCCCAAAGTCTTTTCCGCATGGGCCGAAGATACACTGGGCGACGTGCCCGAGAGTTATCAGGCGTACCTTGACCGCGTAGAAGGTGCCTTGGCCCGCCTCGCCGAGGGTGGCGGGCGCGTGCTGGCCGTAACATCCAGCGGGGTTCTGGGTGGTTTGATGACACGGGTGCTCAATCTGAATGTTGCCGCCCAGACGCGGCTGATGCTGCAGATCCAGAACACGTCGGTGCACCGGTTGGAGATCATTCAGGGCCAGACTTATGTGGCGGAGTTCGGGACAACGCCGCATTTGGCGAGCAACGACCGCGCGAACCATCGGACCTTTATCTAGGCCGTCATCTGCGGCAGGTTCGCCGCAAGACGCCAAACGGGGATACAAGCGTGACACATCTTTGGGTCAGAGCAGAAAGCCGCGACAACGAGCAGCGCATCGGGATCACACCGACCGGCGCATCGGAACTTCTGGTCCAGGGCTTTCGGGTTACTGTCGAAGACAGTCCGACGCGGGTCATTCCGATCGGAGAGTTTGAAGCGGTCGGATGCGACATCGCCGCCGAGGGCAGCTGGCCAACAGCACCAGACGACGCCATCATTTTGGGGCTGAAAGAGCTTCCCGACGATGGCACCCCTCTGTCGCACCGCCACATCATGTTCGGCCATGCGTTCAAGGGGCAGCCCACGGGACAAATCCTTCTCGACCGCTTCCGCGCAGGCGGTGGGACGCTCTATGATCTCGAATACCTCGTCACGCCGGAAGGTCGCCGGGTTGCGGCGTTCGGGTACTGGGCCGGATACGCGGGTGCCGCGGTCACGCTTCTGGCCCTGGCCGCGCAATCCCGAGGGGAGCTCTGCCCGCCCGTCAATGTGTATTCCAGCGCCGATGCAATGGCAGAAGACGCGAAATCGGCGCTGCAAGGCGCCACGCCTTCGGTCATCGTGATCGGCGCAAAGGGACGCGTAGGAACAGGGTCCACGGACCTGTGCCAAAAGGTTGGACTAAGCGTCACGCAATGGGACATGGCCGAGACGGCGCATGGCGGACCATTTCCCGAAATCCTCGAACACGAGGTGTTTTTGAACTCGATCCTTGCGGGTCCCAGCACGCCAGTTTTCGTCCCTGCCGACGCAATCTCCACGCCCCGCGCATTGCGGGCGATAGGCGACATCGCCTGTGACCCCGGCAGCGATTTCTCTCCGATCAAGGTCTATGACCGCGTCACGTCTTGGGAAGAACCCGCGCTGCGTGTCGCGACCGACCCACCGCTGGATGTGATGGCCATCGACAACCTGCCGTCCCTGCTTCCACGCGAAAGCTCGGAAGACTTTGCGGCGCAGCTTCTGCCTCACCTCGGCGCACTCACCGAAATCGACGCGGGCGTTTGGGGGCGGGCCAAGGCAACCTTTCTCTCTCATCTGCCAAAGGAATGAACCCATGACGATTCACTGGTGCGGAACCGGACTGTCGGCCATTCCTGGCCTTCGGAAACTGATCGAAGCGGGCGAAGACGTGCAGGTCTGGAACCGGACCGTAGACAAAGCGCAGGATGCTGTCGGTGACCTGACGGATCGCATTTCCGCGTTCTCGATCGAGGCGTTGACCGATGCCGTTGCGGGCGGCGATATCGTTATCTCCATGCTGCCCGGCGATCTGCATGTGCCTTTGGCGGAGATGTGTCTTGAGGCCGGGGCGCATTTCGTCTCTTCCAGCTACATCTCACCGCAAATGGCCGAACTTGACGCTGTAGCACGCCAGAACGGTGTTGCTTTGGTCAACGAGGTGGGCCTCGACCCCGGCATCGACCACCTGATGGCGCATTGGCTGGTGGCGGATTATCGGGCGTCGAACGCCTATGACGCAGGCAACACGCTGTCTTTCATCAGCTATTGCGGGGGTGTCCCCAAGATCCCCAACGCGTTCCGCTACAAGTTTAGCTGGTCACCTGCGGGCGTGCTCAAGGCGCTCCGTTCCCCGTCGCGGTCTATCCGTGAGTTTACCGAGCTTTCCGTCACCAAACCATGGGACGCATTGTCAGAATACCGCGCGCCAGCGCCGATCGATGAGACGTTTGAGGTTTACCCAAATCGCGACAGCCTGCCGTTCATGGCCGACTACCGATTTGATCCGGCTTGGAACGTGAAAGAGTTTGTGCGCGGGACCCTACGGCTGAATGGCTGGGCCGATGCGTGGTCGGATATCTTCGCGTCCGTCGGTGAAATGTCTGACGAGGATATCAACACGCTGTCCACCAAGCTCTGGGACGACAATGCCTACGATGCGGGAGAACCTGACCGCGTCATTCTTTGCGTGGCGCTTAAAGCGGAACGCGATGGCGTGCCCGTCTACCACAAGACCTATACGCTTGACGCGTGGGGCGATGCACGTGGGTCGGCCATGGCGCGGCTTGTGTCAACGCCGGTCGCTCTGGCGGTCAAATCGGTGCTGAACCGCGAAATCGCGGTTGGTGTCCATGCCGCCCCGTCAGACCCGCGCCTTGTGAAGAACTGGCTGGACGCCATCGATCACGAAGCGCAAATCATGCACGTGGTCAATCACCTGAGCTAGGGACTACATACGTTCCTCGACATCTGTGACGTCGAGACCAAGCGCCTCCATCCCAGCCTCAAGGTGATCTGAGAGTTCGGGGATGCCAGACAGATAGTCTTCGGTCGGGGCGCTACGCTCAAGCCGAGCGGTTTCCAACGCCTCCGCCACCGCATCGGCCTCAAAGCTCTCGCGGCCAATCCACATTGCGGCTACGAGGCTCGTCTGCTCGTCTTCATTGAGACCTGAGATGTAGTCGCGCAGGTGCGGACTGTCTGGACCATATTCGCGCGCGAGGAAGATCACGCGCACGACTTTTGCATTACTGATATCAAGCATGGTGACCTCCAGTGGCCACCATAGCCGGACTGAGGGATCACACTTTGATCTGGTTCAATGTTGGCCCTTAAAGAACCGATAATAGAGCCAGTCTGGCCAGAACTGGCTGAAGCGGAACAACAACGAGAAGGCGCGAGGAAAACTCTTCTTGAAGCTGTCGGTGTTCATGTGATCGAACATCTCATCCGCTGCCGCCTCAGGTTCCATGATGAACGGCATCCGGAACTCGTTCTTGTCGGTCAGGCGGGTTTTGATGAAACCAGGATTGATCTGTTGAACGACAACGCCTGTGTTGCGCAGGTCGGCGTACATGGACTCCGCCAGATACATGAGGCCCGCCTTTGATGCGCCATAGCCAATCGCGCCCGGCAATCCCCGAAAACCCGAGAGCGAACCGGTGAGAACGATGTGCCCCTCGTCACGTTCAATCATCTGGGGGATCGCCGCGCCCACGACACGCAGACCACCCGTAAAGTTGATATCCGCCATCGCCTCGGCCTTTTCGGCGTCCCACTCCTTGGCGTTCATCGGCCAATAGACGCCCGCCAGAAACACCAACCCGTCAATCTGACCGGCCGCTTCCGCGGCTTTTGTCACACTTTCCCGATCACCAACGTCAATCGGCACGATCTGCGAGCGACCCGGCAGTTCGTCTGCCAAAGCCTGCAAACGCTCGGCGTTTCTGGCGCTGAGAATTACCTCGGCCCCCGCACGCGACAGCTTTAAGGCAAGAGCGCGTCCGAGACCTTCGGACGCGCCCACCAGCCAGTATCGTTTTCCTTGCCAGTCTCTCACGCGGCCTCCTTGGGGCGCATCGTCGCCACAAGCTCGGCGACTTTGATCCCGAATTTACGGAACTGGGACCGGTTCATGATCGTCCCGTTCTCCATCAGATACATCCAGTCGGTGGTATCCAGAACATGCCCACCCGCACCTTCGGGCAGTTTGATGCGATAGTTCAGCACAACGGCTGATCCCTGCTGTGACCCAGACCCCGTTTCCACGAGGTCCGGCGCATCGGCCTTGATCGTCCCGTCATTACCCAATGTCAGGTTCCACTCCCGGTCTTGGGTATGACCGTTGTCATAGCGGAAGTGTTCGGTCATGCGGCCTTTGTTGCCTTCCCATTTGGCATCGAAATCAGCGACGAACCGCGAGGTGACTTTGCCGGTCGGGCCATAGATGACGCCCTCACACAGGATCGGGCCATTCAAGTGCTGGCGAATGTCAAAGGTTTGACTGGCTTCAGCATAATCTTCGGGCTTCTGCGCCACGAAGTCGAGGTAGCGCGAGCGCGCCCAGAACAAGCCAAGTGTCAGGGCAGCACCTAGGAGGATCAGAGTAATCGTATCCATCTGTCAGCTTTCCTTCAGAGGGGTCGTGATCAACAAAGCGATCGCGAACAGTTTCAGAACGCACGGAACGAGCGCGTAGAGGAGTGTCAGTGTCATCAGCGCCTGGGCGCCGTTTTCGATCGACCCGCTTTGGAAGCCAGACGCTTCCAGAACGGGGAGTAGAACCGCTGCGGCAAAAGCCAGCGTGAATTTTGTCACAAGCGACCAGAGACCAAAGCCCTGACCGGCATTCGGCGAAATCTCCGCCATACGACGAGCAAATAGAGCGGGCATGAGCGTGAGGTCGGCGCCGATTGTCGCACCGGTGGCAAGGCAGATGATCGCGAACAGTGTCGTATCGCCGGGACCGAGCGTCAGCACGACAAGAAAGGCGAGGATCGACATCACCATCGCGCTCAAAAGCACCGGCTTTGGCCCAAAGCGCTGGGACAGGATCCCCCAAACCGGGGCGGACGCCGCCGCCGCAAGGAAAAACAGGACCAGCAACGGCCCTTCCCAACCGGGCGCTTGCAGGCGGCTTTCGACAAAGAACAGGAAAAGCGTCGAAGACACTGCCAAAGGCGTGGCATTGATCAGAGCCAGAATGAGTAAGCGGCGTGCGATCCGGTCCGACACAATCTCCCGCATTGGCGTAGGTGGAACGGGCGTCGCCGCCGGTCGCCACTCGCTCTGCATGGCCAGAACCGCCAAGACTACTGCCGCAACAAAGACACCCGCAAAAACCGCAAAGGGCTGCCCGACATAAGGTGCGA
The DNA here is from genome assembly GCA_013214635.1 of Paracoccaceae bacterium. GTDB lineage: Bacteria > Pseudomonadota > Alphaproteobacteria > Rhodobacterales > Rhodobacteraceae > JABSSC01. The sequence goes on from JABSSC010000109.1 coordinate 5,551, forward strand.
TCACTGTGGGAAGCACCGCGGCAATACAGACCCCCAAAAGCGACCCGCTTTCGCGCCATGCGGCAAGGCGGACGTGGCCACCCTCAATCTCGCCGGCCTTCTGTACCCCTTGGGCATAGAAGTTGATGTTCAGAAAACTGAACGCGCTGAACAAGACGGTCAACGTCACCGCGAACCACCACAGGGGTGCAAAGGCAGGGGGAATGGCAAAGAGCCCAATCATGGCCGCCGCAAGAGCAACCGCGCCAATGGCAATCGCGCTAGAGCGCGCGCGACCCAACCGTTCGCTCACCCATCCCAAGAACGGGTCCTGCACCACGTCGAACAGGCGCAGCGCAAAGAGCATTGCCCCAAGCGCGGCAAGGCTAATGCCATAGGTGTCGGCATAGTATTTGGGCGCGTAGAGATAGATCGGCAGGCCAGCCGCCGATAGAACGCCCCCAAACAGCGCATAGGATCCCAACCGGTCGCTGCGCACGTCTGCTTCGGCCAGACTCATCGGCTGACCTCCTGCGTGGGCGGATGCGGGCGGCGGTTGTAACGCGCGCCCTTCCACCACAATTTGAGCGCTTGCCAATGGATCAGCCCCAAAACGCGGCGTGAGCCGAAGGGGCGCCTGAGACAAGCGCGCAGAATCGACCCGTTGGTCAACGGCTGGCGGGGCCCCGTGAGCGTGGCGTAAAGGCCGTTGTTCCCCGCGCGGTAGTCGATCCAAATGCCAATTCTGTCGTCACGAATATCGAACTTGAACGTATAGTCGCCCTCGATTTTCTGAAACGGCGAGACGTGGAAGATCTTCCGCGCTTCAAGCGTTTCGCCCGCCGAAATTGGACGCATGTCATCGTGGTGACACAGGTATGAGTGGCGGTCGCCGAAGGTGTTCGACACCTCCGCGATGATGGCGACAATATCCCCGGTCGTATCTTCGATCAGCCAAAAGCTCACCGGATTAAAAACGTGGCCCAATACGCGCGGCTGGGCGAGCAACAGAATGCGACCCACCGGCACCCAGTCGAGCGCATGCTTTGACAGGACATCCCGCACCCACGCCGCCCCGGATCCGGCTTTGCGTGGGCCACCGTGATCCACGTCGTAAAGCGACGTCAGGTTGCGGCGATTGCGGGAAAAAAGCGTAGGCGTGTCGACCGCCGCCTCGGCGTCCAAAAGAACATAGTCCACGGAATAGCGGAACGCGTTTTCAATCGCGCCGCGGCGACCATGAAAGGTCTGTCCGGGGATATGATCAATACGTGAGGTCACTGGGCCGCCAATGCCAATTTGACATCCTGGGCCAGGATCGCCTCTGCCACGTTCCACGCGGTCGCGATGCCGTCTTCGTGGAACCCATTGCGCATCCACGCCCCGCAGAACCATGTGCGGTTCTGGCCGTTGATCGCGCGAACGGTGTCCTGTGCGGCAAGCGCTGCAACATCATAGACCGGGTGCATGAACGTGTGCGTGTCGTAGATCAGCTCTTCTCGGATTGGCCGATTGGCGTTCAAAGTCACGAACATCGGATCGCTTTCCGGGATCGGCTGAAGCGAGTTCATCCAATAGGTCACCGGAATCCGGTCAACGGGCGCACCTTTGTCTTCGGCATAAACCCAGCTGGCCCACGCCAACTTGCGCTTTGGCATCAGCGAGGTATCCGCGTGCAAAACTGCCTCATTCGGCTGGTAGCGGACGGCCGACAGCGTAGTGCGCTCAACGCCAGTGGCATCGGACAGCAACTTGAGCGTCACGTCGGAATGCGTGGCGAAAACAACCTCGTCAAAAAACTCCCATTCACCACCCGGGAATTTAAGCTCAACACCGACCGCGGTCCGGCGGACACCCTGAACCGGTGTCCCGGGGCGCAGGTCGACACCGCGACGAAACAGCGAATGTTCAAGCCTGCGGACATATTCGATGGACCCGCCATCGACCGTGTACCACTGGTGATTGTCAGCCGGGTTCAGCAGGCCGTGGTTCTTGAAGAAACGCAGCATCGCCTCGGCGGGAAAGTCCAGGATATCCTGCGTCGGCGTCGACCAGATCGCACCCGAGAACGGCAGGATGTAATAATCGCGGAACCAATCGCCCAATTGCAGTGTTTCAAGCAACTGGCCAATCGTCATCGACGGATCCCGCGCAACGATTGGCGCCTCACGATTAAACTTCAAAATGTCCCGGATCATTCCCCAGAACGCGGGACGCACAGCATTGCGCGGCTGCGCCAACAGGCTGATCCGGTTCTTCAGGGCATATTCAAAAGACCCACCGTTGATCGATACGCCAAAGCTCATGTCCGAATCTGCAATCGGGACATCAAGCTCCTCGAACAGTTTGGTCAGATGCGGATAGGTCGCATAGTTGAAAACGATAAATCCGGTATCGACCCACTGGTCGCCGTTCTTTCCGGCGATGCGCGTTCGCGCATGTCCACCCAAACGAGGCTCGGCTTCAAACAGGACGACGCTGTGCCGATCTGCCAAATAATGCGCCGCGCCAAGGCCTGAAATTCCACCACCAATTACGGCGATACGTTTTGACGCACTGCGCGACTTCTCAAACGGCATACACTGTCTCCTGCCCGGTATTGTGCTTTCGTTACGCGCGAGAACGGGAAACGGATTAGAAGGAGGCAGAAAAAAATTGTGATCCGGTGCGGGCATCGCCGCGTAACAGGGTCATGTTGACGAGCAAGCAGCCGGTTCAAGAAACGGATGCACTCGGGGGAGCGATTGCGTATCGTAAGAGAGCAATCAACTCCGAGAGCCTTGGCACGAACGGCATGCAGGCAGTCACTGCAATGAAAGAAGACACGTGGGTCGGCCATCTGCGCCGAATACATGAAGACCGGGATCAATCGGCATTTGCCGAGTTGTTTCAGCACTTCGCCCCCCGCGTGAAGGCGTTTTTGATGAAGTCAGGGGCGAATGAGACCCTGGCAGAGGAATGTACACAGGAGGTCATGGCGACCCTTTGGCGTAAGGCCCAAATGTTCGACCCGACGCGTGCCAGCGTTGCGACGTGGATCTTCACGATCGCCCGGAACCGAAAAGTCGACATGCTGCGAAAGCAGCGCAGGCCAGAACCCGAAGATCTGCCCTGGGGCCCAGAGGCCGAACCAGATCAGGCAGATGTCGTGATGCTTCGTCAGGAAACCGCGCGGCTGAGTGAAGCACTTGCTCAGTTGCCGCAAAAGCAAAGGGATTTGGTCGAGAAGGCCTATTTCGGGGATCTCAGCCATAGTGAGATCGCAGCCGAGACTGGACTTCCGCTGGGGACGATTAAATCCAGAATTCGACTGGCGCTGGAAAAGCTGCGTCATGACATGAAGTGAGTGACCGTCATGGGGACGATTAAACATCATCTGAACGATGCGCTGTTAATGGCGTATTCCGCGGGCGCCCTGCCTGAGGCCTTTGACCTTGTGGTAGCGACCCACATCTCGCTCTGCGATGAATGCCGCGCTCGGCTGGAGGCGTTCGACACGCTCGGCGGTGTCGTGCTTGAAGCCTGCGCTGAAGTTTCGATGAGCGACACAAGCTTGGAGGCGACTTTGGCGCTGATCGCCGCGCAGGACACAGGCTCAGAAATTATTGCCGAACCGGCCAAGGCTTCGACGGGCATCTTCCCGAAGCCTCTGCAAGACTATGTGGGCGGCGACCTGGACGCGGTGAATTGGAAGGCCTTGGGCGGCGGTGTTCGCCAGGCGGTTCTGCCAACCACACGTGATGCATCGGTGCGCTTGCTCCACATTCCCGCAGGCATGAAAATGCCGGACCACGGGCACCACGGCACCGAACTGACGCTTGTTCTTCAAGGCGCGTTTGAGGATGAGGACGGGTATTTTGCTCGTGGCGACGTGGAGATTGCCGACGAGGATATGAACCACACGCCTGTCGCGGCGGAGGGCGAAGACTGCATTTGCCTTGCCGCCACCGACGCGCGTCTTCGGTTCAACCGTTTGCTTCCACGTATGGCGCAACCCTTCATGGGCATCTAAGCGACGGTTCGAAACACCGGTCTGCGGCGGGTCACGCCGCGGATCCCCTACTCTCCCGCGATCCGCTCGACAGGCGCGTCAGGGTCCTCTCCATCAAAGTCTGACGAGATCGTCTTCGTGGTCTTCGCGCCCAGTTTTTTGAGCGCGTCCACCTGACCCAACACGTTGCCCGGCCCGCGCGAGAGCTGGCGAAATGCGTCTTGATAACTCACATTCGCCTGCTCAAGCCGTCCGCCGAGGGTTTCCATGTTACTGACGAAACCCTGCACCTTGTCATAAAGGCGGCCCGCACGCTCAGCGATCTTCTCGGCATTCTTGTTCCGCCGCTCCACGCCCCAGACATTGGCCACCGTCTTGAGCGCCATCATCAGCGTTGTGGGCGTGGCGATCATCACGTTGTTCTTCACTGCGTACTCGGTCAGCGCCCCATCCAGACGCAGCGCCTCAGAGAGCGCGCCCTCAATCGGAACAAATAAGATCACATAGTCGACCGACAGATCCTCGGCGGCGTGATAATCCTTGGACCCAAGATCTGCGATGTGCCGCCGGAGCGACTCCAAATGCCGTTTGCCCGCCGCCTCGGCCAGCGCGTCATCCTCGGCATTCACCAGCTCGGTATAGGCAACCAATGACACCTTGCTATCGACGACGATAGATTTCCCACCCGGCAAATACACCACCACATCCGGCTTAAGCCGACGCCCTTCGTCACCCTGACGAGACACTTGCGTCTCGAACTCTTCGCCCTTGCGCAGGCCCGACCGCTCCAGCAGGCTTTCCAGAACCATCTCGCCCCAGGCGCCTTGTTTTTGCTGATCGGATTTGAGCGCGCGCGTCAAAGCAACCGCATCTTCGGACAACCGCTGAGAGCGTTCAGTCAGCGACTTCAACTCCGCCGCAAGCGCCGCGCGATCCCGCACACCGCCTTCGTGCATCTGCTTCAGGTCTTGCTGAAACTGACCCACATGCTCTTTGAGCGGCGCAAGCGTTGCGGTCAGCGTCTCTTTATTGCGGCGCGTGATCTCCTCGCCTTGCGATTTCAGCGCCTCGGCTGACAGGCTTTGAAACTGACGCGTCAGATCGCCACGCATTTCCTTAAGCAGCGCGATCTCGGCCTCGGCCGCCTGCTTCGCCGCACCCAACTCGGCCGTCAGCCGGGCTTTTTCCTGCGCCGCAAACAGAATGTCAGAACTTGCCGCTTCAAGTTGTTCGCGAAGCGCGTCCACGTCGCCGGTCAGACGCATGACATCTTCGACCCGCGCATCCCGTTCTTGCGAAGCGCGTTCGGCCGCGACGACCGTACGCAAAAGCTCGGCCCGAAGCCGCCGTCGCTCACGCGCGCCCCGGATCGCCGCAACGACGATCACCAGCAAAAGCGCACCCGCGGCGATCAATCCCGCGATGACGATATCTTCCAATCGATAGGCTGTTCCCCAAAGCTCAATCATGTGCGTCCAAACAAACGTTCGATGTCGCTCAGCTTGAGCTCAACATAGGTGGGGCGGCCATGGTTGCATTGCCCGGAATTTGGCGTCGCTTCCATTTCACGGAGCAACGCGTTCATCTCATCCACGCGCATTTGGCGCCCGGACCGAATAGAACCGTGGCACGACATCCGCGACAAAACCGCATCGATCCGAGCCGCAACCGTCTCAGATCCGGTGGCG
>JABSSC010000110.1 GCA_013214635.1 Paracoccaceae bacterium
TAAAGGTCCGGTTTTCATGAATAGGTCGGAAAATTATGGCTAGTTGTTATATCAAAACTTATGCGCAGAATGCTCAACCATCGTCAATGATGGAGCTACATGATGCGACTTACACTGATCACTGCCGCGCTGGTCTCGGCGCTTGCCTTGCCTGCACAGGCTGATGCCGCACTGGAGGGTCTCAAAGACCGGATCGTCGGCACTTGGGTCTCAGTCGGGTGCGAACTGCGACCGGCCCCCAACCCGCAAGACGCTGCCGGCACGCCAATCACCACCTATCTCAAACGCGATTTCACCTATGATGCCGATGGCGGGTTTGACGCCGCCATCACGATTTTTGCGGACCCGGCCTGCGCGCAACCCGTGACCGTTTTCGAATTTGCCGGTGAGATTACGTGGCGCGGGCCAAACCCGGCTGTCGATGGCGCCTATAGTCAGGATTACGTGCTCAACCGCGCGCTCACGATTACCGCCCTTGCGCAGCCCTACGCGGACCAACTCAACAGCCTGCCACCGGGCGCCTGCGGGGATGACAGCTTTGTTCTGGGGCAACCGACGGATATTCTGGGCAAACCCTGCATCCTTCTCAACTTCATCGAGGGTAGCGATGTCGTGGTCGACCATGACCTTCTTTACGTGCGCGAAGATGCGCCGAACCTGCTCTTTATGGGGGGCAAGCACGTGGATGGAACGGGGTTCTACTATCCCAAAAACCGCCCTCTGGTGGGGCTCCAGCAACCGCTCGTCAAAACCGACGGCTAGCGTGCGGCGCGCGCGCCTCCATGGATCCCGAAATATCCCGGGGGAGATGCCGCGACAGCGGCAGCGGGGGCAGCGCCCCCACCAACACCGGCAAACTTCGCACAGGGCGGCTTTTCAAGCCTTGCCGCCCGTGCTAGGCGGGCGCGGAAATTGAGACGGCGGGCATGGGGCGTGCCGTCTTCCCGTATCTGAAGAAGGGCAACCACCATGGCCATCGAGCGCACGCTTTCCATCATCAAACCCGACGCGACCTCGCGCAACCTCACTGGCAAGATCAACGCCAAGTTCGAGGAAGCTGGTCTGCGCATCGTCGCACAAAAGCGCATTCACCTGTCCAAAGCGCAGGCTGGCGAGTTCTACAAAGTTCACGCAGAACGCCCGTTCTATGACGAACTGTGCGAATTCATGGCCTCCGCCCCCGTCGTCGTTCAGGTTCTCGAAGGCGAAAACGCCATCGCCAAAAACCGTGAAGTGATGGGCGCCACCAACCCGGCCGATGCGGCGCCTGGTACGGTGCGCGCTGAATTTGCCGAAAGCGTTGGTGAAAACTCGGTCCACGGCTCGGACGCGCCTGAGACGGCAGCGGTCGAAATCTCGTATTTCTTCGCCGGGACCGAAATCGTCGGCTAAGCCGACCGATCACACGACACGACAAAGCGCCGGGCCCGTCCCGGCGTTTTTTTTATGCGCGGGGGACAACGCCGATCTCGTTCAAGACGCGCTCGATCTCAGAGGAGGGGGGCGGTTTGTTTTCGGCCTTCAACCGATCAAAGCGCGCGCGCAGCGCGTCTTTCTCCGGTCCCTGGCAATCGTTCCACGGGCGGCCCTGCAGGCCCATCTCGATCACGTAATATCCGATGAAATGGGGTCGCATCCCGTCGGCAAGAAGTCTGGCATAGGCCGCGTCGGTGCCGATCTCGCGCAGCTCTTCTGCGCTGGTGATGCCCACACGGGCCAAGGCCGCCTCCATCGCGGGGCCGAGGTTGCGGATTGAGGATACAGGGCGCGCCATGGCCTGCGTTCTACCCCGTCCGCATGCGGGGTCAAAGGTCTCGTGTTCAGATGCTGGCCCAATCGGTATAGCGCGTCGGGGCCTCCTCCTGTGACGCTGGCTTTTGCGGCGTGGGGGCCTGACTTGATGGCGCTTGCTTGGGCGCGTCCTTTGTCTCTTTGTCCATTTCGGGTCTCCTATCGTCTCAAGGGCGGCGAAATACGGGCCGCTGTGTTTGAGGTCGTGCGGCCGCCGCCCATTCCAACAGCGAATCACGCGATCGTGGCCGCGCAGGGGCGCAGCGCGCACGAAACGGTGACAATCTGGTGCCGAATAGGTTGGATTTGCCGAAAAACTGACGGGTTCGCCCGCCCCAACCCCGTGGTTGACCCGGACCCGCAAGGGCGGCAAAGAGCCGTTCCATGACCCAAGATCCCAAAGACACCAGCCCCTCTGGCGCGCCGTGGCGCAACTTTTATGGCCGCCGCAAGGGCAAGCACCTCAAGGCAAGCCAGGAGCGCTATCTGGCCGAGGATCTGGCCGGTTTGTCCCCCGGACCCGTGGACTGGGACGTCAATCCGAACCGGGACGTGCTGGATATCGATGCGCTTTTTGGCGGGCGCCCGCTGTGGCTGGAGATCGGCTTTGGCGGGGGCGAGCATCTTGTGCATCAGGCCAGCCAAAACCCGGATGTGGGGATTATCGGGGCCGAGCCTTATATCAACGGCGTCGCGATGCTTCTGGGCAAGATCCGCAGTGCGGGGGTGGATAATCTCGCGATCCATGCGGGCGATGCGCGGGATTTGATGGATGTTTTGCCCGAAGCGTCAGTGAAGAAAGCGTTCTTGCTCTATCCCGACCCGTGGCCCAAAGCCCGCCACCACCGCCGCCGCTTCGTGACGCCAGAGCATCTGGAGCCGCTGGCGCGTGTCATGGCCCCGGGAGCCGAGTTGCGGGTGGCGACGGATATCCCCGATTACGTCCGCCAGACCCTGCTCGAAGTGCCCCGCGCCGGGTTTGAGTGGTTGGCGGAAGGCCCCGAGGATTGGCGACAGCCATGGGACGACTGGATCTCGACCCGCTACGAACAAAAGGCCCTGCGCGAGGCCCGTGTGCCGCATTACCTGACGTTTCGGCGTGGGTGAGTGTTTTTTGGTCTCGGGTCGCTGACGCGATCCGATCCGCCGGGGCGCTGCCCCGGACCCCGGAGTATTTTGAAAACAAAGAAGGGGGGGAATTGTAGCCCCTTCGTGGTTGCGCTATCAGGCGCGAAAGACGGGGCGGGAGTGGAAGTATGTCCTCACATGGTGAACCGATACCGATGACCTCGCACCCGGTGACGGGGTTGCGGGGGCAGGCAGAGGTCCCGGGCGACAAGTCGATCTCGCATCGGTCGTTGATCCTTGGCGCCATGGCTGTGGGCGAGACGCGCATATCGGGTCTGCTTGAAGGGCAGGACGTGCTGGATACCGGCCGGGCGATGCAGGCCTTTGGGGCCGAGGTCACAAATCACGGCGGCGGCGCGTGGAGCGTTCATGGCGTGGGCGTAGGCGGCTTTGCCGAGCCCGAAAACGTCATTGATTGCGGCAATTCCGGCACCGGCGTGCGCCTGATCATGGGGGCGATGGCGACATCACCGATTTCGGCCACGTTTACGGGCGACGCATCGCTCAACGGGCGTCCCATGGGGCGTGTGACCGACCCGCTGGCGCTCTTTGGCACGGCCGCCTATGGGCGTGCGGGCGGGCGGTTGCCCATGACTGTTGTCGGTGCTGCGGCCCCTGTGCCGGTCGATTACACCACGCCCATGGCTTCGGCCCAGGTCAAATCTGCGGTCCTGTTGGCCGGACTTAACGCTCCGGGTGAAACGGTGTTGCGGGAGGCGCGCGCGACGCGGGACCATACCGAGCGGATGCTCGCGGGCTTTGGGGCGGACGTCACCGTGAGCGACGAAGACGGCCACCGGGTGATCCGCTTGCAGGGATACCCTGAGCTGAAACCCCAGACCATCGTCGTGCCACGCGATCCGTCCTCGGCGGCGTTTCCGGTCTGTGCGGCGTTGATCACGGACGGCTCTGACGTGCTTGTGCCGGGGATCGGGCTGAACCCGACCCGTGCTGGGCTCTATACCACGTTGCAAGAGATGGGGGCCGACCTGACCTTCGAGAACATGCGCGAAGAGGGCGGGGAGCCTGTGGCTGACCTGCGCGCGAAATTCTCCCCTGATATGAAAGGTATCGAAGTTCCGCCTGAACGCGCCGCGAGCATGATTGATGAATACCCGATCCTGTCGGTCGTGGCCGCCTTTGCCACCGGCACCACCGTGATGCGGGGTGTACATGAGCTGCGCGTGAAGGAAAGCGACCGGATCGATGCCATGGCCGTGGGCCTGCGCGCGAACGGGGTCACCGTGGATGAGGACGAAGATACGATGATCGTTACCGGCCTTGGGCCCGATGGTGTTCCCGGCGGGGGCACGGCGTCGGCGCGGCTCGATCACCGGATCGCCATGAGTTTCATGTGCCTCGGGATGGGAGCGAAGGCCGCGGTTTCAATCGATGATGCGGGGCCGATTGCCACGTCGTTCCCGATTTTTGAGCCGCTGATGGCGGCGCTTGGGGCCAAACTGGTAAGGACCGCGCCGTGATACACGGCGGGTGCCTGAGCGGCGCGGTCACCTTCACCGTCGAAGGACCCATGCGCCCGGTCATTGCCTGCCATTGCGGCCAGTGCAGGAAATCATCAGGCAACTACGTGACCGCCACATCTGCGCATCGCGATCATGTCGAGATCACTGGCGATGTGCGCTGGTACGTCTCATCTGACACCGCGCGGCGCGGCTTTTGCCCGGTTTGCGGGACGCCCTTGTTCTGGGACGGGGCAGGTGAAAATCTGTCGATTTTTGCCGGAGCCCTGGACCAGCCTAAAGGGCTGCAAGTCGCAGGGCATATCTATTGCGCCGACAAGGGCGACTGGTACGACTTGCCCGAGGACGGGGCGCGGCGCGCGCCGGGCTATGATCCCGAGTTGACGACGATGGTGCGCGAATGAACGCGACCCCGGGATATCGGGCGCTTCTGGCCCTGACCGCAGTAGTGTACGGCGTGCTTCTGTTCTGGAGCTTTCCCACCATTGAGGCGGCGGCGGGTGGGCTGACCCCGCTGGATCTGCGCGCGTTTGGATATGACGAGGCGGCAGCGCATGCATTTTTGACCGCGCTCACCGATGAGGGACGCGCGTTTTATGCCGGGGTCCATGGTGCGCTGGATGCGGTGGCGCCGGGGCTCCTGTTTGCGACCGTGGGAATCGCGCTTTGGGCGTTGAGCGAAGGCTGGCAGCGCGCCACGCGGATCATGCTGGTCGTGGTCGCCGCCATCGCCATGGGGGCGGACATGTTTGAAAACATGCGCATTCGCGATTTGCTGGTACTGGGACCTGATCGGATCACGGCGGAACTCGTCGCCACGGCAAGTCTGATGACGGTGATCAAATCAGCCGCCCTTTTGGTGTCCTTCGCGGCGCTTGTCGGGCTTTTGGCGGCGCATTTGGTGCGGGAGCGGGGATGAGCGCGTTTACGGTGGCATTGGACGGACCGGCAGCCAGTGGCAAGGGCACGATCGCGCGCGCCGTGGCCGAACGCTTTGGCTTTGCCCATCTCGACACCGGGCTGCTTTATCGCGCTGTGGGGGCGCGGCATCTGGCGGGGGAAGAGCCCATCGCGGCAGCGCGGGCGCTGGTCGCCGAAGATCTTGAGCGCGACGATTTGCGGTCGTCGGACGTGGCCCAAGCCGCAAGCATAGTTGCGGTGATCCCAGAGGTGCGCGCGGCGTTGGTCGATTTCCAAGTCGCCTTTGCCCGGCGGGCAGGGGGCGCGGTTCTCGACGGGCGGGATATCGGAACGGTCATTTGCCCGGAGGCCGAAGTTAAGCTCTTCGTCACGGCGTCGGACGTTGTGCGTGCTGAGCGGCGGTATCTGGAATTGATCGCCAAGGGCGAGGATGTCACGCGGGAGAGCGTTCTGGAAGACGTCCGTGCCCGGGACGCCCGCGACGCCGCGCGCGATGCCGCGCCAATGGTGGCGGCCGCGGATGCGGTGACGCTCGATACGACGGAGATGTCGATCGAGGACGCGGTTCAGGCCGCGCTGGCCGAGGTTCGGGCCGCGCGAGGCTGATATCTGGGGTTTGTGCGGGCCGTCAGACCCGGTTCCTATACAAAAACGGCGCCGTCTCCTGTGTCGGAGCGCGGGTGTCGTGCGAACGGGTCGGGGTGCCAGTCCGATCCCAGAGGCCAGCCGGATCGCAATCCGCGTTTTGCCTGTTTGGTACCGTGGGCGACCATAGAGCGGTCAGGTTGAGAAGCTGTGAGACCTGCGTACGGTGGTCGTCAGCGCTCGCCCGAAGTCCAGCGCGCGGTCAATGCAGCGGGGTCGTATTCAGTCTCTAGCCAATTTCGCAGGCTAATCCCCGTCGCCGCGCGTGCCTCGCCATAGGCTTTGATCATGACTTGAAGAACACCCTTCGGCCCGTTCTTGAAATGGAGGTGGCTGAGCTTGAACTCTGCAAGGGCAAGCTCGGTTGGGGCATTCTCAGCGTGCAAGAGGTATAGCGCGGCTGCCAGTGACGTTCTGTCAGCGCCGGATTTACAGTGGAACAGCATCGGGCGTTCAACAGTGTCGAAGAGTTTAAGCAGGTCCAGCACCATCTCCGCCGGATAAAGCTGACCGGCGCCGAGTGGGGCGACGTGGAAGTTCAGACCAAGCTCCTCACAAACCTCGCGTTCGAAGAGCATGTATGAGTGGTCGCTGTGCCCGCGCAGGCTGATCACCGTGCGAAGTCCCTGTCCCGCGAGCTTGCGCAACCGGCGCGGTGAGGGCTGGTTGGACCGCCAAACGCCTGGCGCAATCTCGCGGGTGTTGGTCCAAAGAACGCGAACAAACGCATGATCCACAAGGTTGGAATGCAAGACCGCCAGCGCACGTTTTGACGGGGTTGAGATATCGCGCCCCCATGCCCACATCGCCCGATTAACGGCATCGTTTGCTTGCTGCCACAGTTTCATTCCGCAGCATCCTTCAATGCGTCGAGCCCCGTTCGCATTTCGTCGATGACTTCAGGGACCAGATCGGGAAGGCGCCCGGTGTCATGCGCCCGAAGCAGTGTTGCGTGAACGCCGGAAAAAAGCGCCGCCTTGCGCTTGACGAAGGGATGACCCAACCCGCGCAGAGATAGTAGGGGCAGCTCTGCGGTGAAATTCCGACCCGCCAAACGTTGCAGGAGCGCGCGGGCGCGTTCGGTCTGCATCTGATCCTCAGCCAGTAGTTGGGCACGTTCCGCGCGGTCCGCCGGATCATTTGGATCGGAAAACGCGATCTCGCCCCGCAACGTGTCATCTGGAAGCGCTGATATGACTGCGCGCATCTCGGGTGTGCCGTAAAGCGCCCGACACTTAAGTCCGCCAAGGGCCATTACACGAGACAGCGCATGCTCGCCGCGTTTGACCGTGCCATAGACTCGGCGGCTTGGCACGTACCGGTGCCAAAAGCGCCAAAATGTCCGTGATCGGACGGCCCGGTTCGAAAAGAGATAGAAGTAGCTTGGGATGAGAATGCGGTTCAACTCCCAGGGGCGTCTCGGCATGCGGTGCCCTCCGATGACATCGGCACCTGTTGCCTCAAGCCGGTCGAGGAAGTCGCATTGCGCGGTCGTCGGGAACCAGGTGCTGTCGTTCATCACGATCAGTCGGTCGATCCTGTCTCGTTCGCTTTCAAGGCTTAGAACACCGTCCTTGTAACCTGCAAAATCGTGTCCCTGATTGGGGCGGATCAAGATCTTCCAGACGACCCCGCAAAGGCGCGTCAAGTCGGGATCGGACAGGGGGCCGTTGCTCACGACGTAGGGCGCAAAGCCTTTTTCCAAAAGAAACCGGCAAGTCATCAGCACGGACGGGTTCAAGCCCGCCGGTTGATAAATCAGCACGATTGCAATTTTGGGGGTGGCCGGGACTTTCCCCGCTACCGTGGTCGTCAACTGATCTTTCTGAGCTTCATAGTCCTTTAGCCGCCGTCGATCCTCAAAGTATTCGCCATAACTGGCGAATTGCTCCCGAAAACGCGCGGTTTCGCGTCGAAGCTTTTGGCCCAGTTTTTTTGACGGCGTCGGCATTATTCTTTGCGGCATTCAAGAAGATATGGTCTCCAACCGATAGGCGACACCGGGTGCGATGGCAATTCCCGCGCCTGCGTGACGGTAGAGACCTGGTGAGGATTGATTGAACCTTGGGGCTGTGCAACCGTCGCCCCCAGCCAATGCCGCATAAGGGGCGCATCTGATATGAGCGACACGTCTTCCTCCCTTACGCAAGCGCAACTCAATGCCGCGATCTTTGGCGGCTGCATGGTGGCGTTTCTGGGCTTTGGGTTCGCTGCAACCTTTGGTGTGTTCCTGGCACCGATGTCGGCAGAGCTTGGCTGGGGGCGGGAGGTCTTTTCGCTGTCGGTCGCGGTTCAGGCGCTGATGTGGGGCTTTGCGCAGCCCGTCGCAGGCGCGATTGCGGATCGCTATGGCACCGCGCGGGTTCTGGGCTTCGGCGCGATCTGTGCTGGTGTGGGCTTTGTCCTGCGCGGGATGGTGACGGATCCGACGCTCTTCGTGCTGACCGGTATTCTCGTGGGCATCGGCACGGGCGCGGCGTCTTTCCCGATTGTTGTGGGCGCGTTGGGCAAGATCGTCTCGCCCGAACGACGAAGCTTCATCCTCGGGCTGGGCACCGCTGCTGCATCCATGGGCATGTTCGTCGCTGCACCCTCGGCCACAGCGATGATCGGCGGGCTCGGTTGGCAGACCGCGCTGATCGCCATTGGATTCAGTTTCGCGCTGATCCTGCCGTTTCTCGTATTCATCGCCCGCGCCAGCAAACCTACGGCGGCGGGGTCAAACATGGGCGATTTCGGTCATGCGATCAGCGTGGCCTTTGCGGATCGCAGTTATCTCTGCCTGTTCTTTGGCTTCTTCGTCTGCGGCTTTCACGTGGCCTTTATCCAGACGCATCTGCCGGCTTACGTCGTCGACCTCGGACTGGCGAGTTGGGTTGGCGGGTGGTCGCTGGCGCTGATTGGCCTGTTCAACATCGCCGGGTCGTTCCTGTCCGGGTGGTCGGGGCAGGTCTATTCCAAGAAGATCGTTCTGGCGGGCATCTATATCGCGCGTGCCGTGGTGATCACGGTCTTTGTTCTGGTGCCGATCAGTGAAATGTCGGTGCTGATCTTCTCGGCGATCATGGGGCTTCTGTGGCTTTCAACTGTGCCGCTCACGATGGGGCTGGTGGCGCAGACCCAGGGGCTCAAGTTCCTCTCCACGCTGGCGGGGCTCGTATTCCTCAGTCATCAGACCGGCAGCTTTATCGGCGCGTGGCTGGGCGGACGGATCTATGACCTTAATCAGGACTACACGCCCATGTGGTGGGCGGCGGTCGCGCTGGGTCTGTTGGCGGCGTTGATCCACTTGCCCATCCGAGAGGAACCGGGACCGTTGGCACGCGCCGAAGCGGGGTAGGGCGGCACCGCACGCACCCCCTTGCGTTATTGGCGGGATCGGCCTATATCGCCTCCGTCAAACGGCAGAGACATGTCGGACAAACGATGACTTGAGCAGGGTCGGTTCCACCGGCCCTTTCGTTTTTCCGAAATGCGACGCCATCCCGACCAACCCAAAGACCGGCGGAGACAACCGCCCGGCCAGAAACGAAGACCAAAAGGAAACATAGAGCCACATGGCGAATCCATCGATGGAGGAATTCGAAGCCCTCCTTCAAGAAAGCTTCGAAATTGACACACCCGAAGAAGGGTCTGTCGTAAAAGGCAAAGTCATCGCAATCGAAGCGGGACAGGCCATCATCGACGTAGGCTACAAAATGGAAGGCCGCGTCGAACTCAAAGAATTCGCAAATCCCGGTGAAGCCCCTGAAATCGCTGTCGGCGATGAAGTTGAGGTGTACCTGCGCGCGGCTGAAAACGCACGTGGCGAAGCCGTCATCAGCCGTGAGATGGCCCGCCGCGAAGCCGCTTGGGACCGTCTGGAAAAAGCCTATGCCGACGACGCGCGCGTCGAAGGTGCGATCTTTGGCCGTGTCAAAGGCGGCTTTACGGTCGATCTTGGCGGCGCCGTGGCGTTCTTGCCCGGCTCGCAGGTTGACGTGCGCCCCGTGCGCGACGCCGGTCCGCTGATGGGCATGAAGCAGCCGTTCCAGATTCTCAAAATGGACCGTCGCCGCGGCAACATCGTTGTCTCGCGCCGTGCGATCCTTGAAGAGAGCCGTGCGGAACAGCGCGCCGAAGTCATCGCGAAAATCCAGGAAGGCGACGCCGTTGACGGTGTGGTTAAGAACATCACCGAATACGGTGCGTTCGTGGATCTGGGCGGTGTTGACGGCCTCTTGCACGTCACCGACATGGCATGGCGCCGGATCAACGACCCGCGCGAAGTGCTCACCATCGGTGAGACGATCAAAGTGCAGGTCATCAAGATCAACAAAGATACCCACCGTATCAGCCTGGGCATGAAGCAGCTTCAGGAAGATCCGTGGGATGCGGTCGAGCGGAACTATCCGCTTGAGTCGGTGCATACCGGCCGCGTGACCAACATCACCGATTACGGTGCATTCGTTGAACTTGAGCCAGGCGTTGAAGGTCTGGTCCACGTCTCGGAAATGAGCTGGACCAAGAAGAACGTCCATCCGGGCAAGATCGTGTCGACCTCTCAGGAAGTCGAAGTGATGGTTCTGGAAATCGACAGCACCAAGCGTCGCGTATCCTTGGGTCTCAAGCAGACCATGCGCAACCCATGGGAGCTGTTCGAAGAGAACCACCCCGTCGGCACCAAGGTCGAAGGCGAAGTCAAGAACATCACCGAGTTTGGTCTGTTTGTTGGCCTCGACAACGACATCGACGGCATGGTCCACCTCTCCGACATTTCGTGGGACGAGCGTGGCGAGGACGCGATCCAGAACTTCCGCAAGGGCGACACGGTGGAAGCCGTCGTCATGGAAGTCGACACCGAGAAAGAGCGCATCTCGCTCTCGATCAAGGCGATGGACGACTCGTTCTCTGGCGCTGTTGAAGGCGTCAAGCGCGGCTCGATCATCACCGTCGAAGTTACCGCCATCGAAGACGGCGGGATCGAAGTGGAGTATGAAGGTGCGAAATCCTTCATCCGCCGGTCTGACCTCAGCCGTGACCGTGCCGAGCAGCGCCCCGAGCGCTTCCAGGTCGGTGACAAGGTCGATGTGCGCGTGACCAACGTGGACAGCAAGACCCGCCGCTTGGGTCTGTCGATCAAGGCCCGCGAGATCGCGGAAGAGAAAGAGGCCGTGGAACAGTACGGCTCCTCCGATTCCGGTGCATCGCTGGGCGACATCCTCGGCGCCGCGCTGAAAGGCGACGAAGAAGAAAGCTGATCGGAGTATACCGAATAACGAAAAGGCCCCTGGAGTTCCGGGGGCCTTTTTTGTTGTGGGTGTCACCTCTGCCGTTGAGCAGCGCCGCGCAGAATGTCTTCGACGACGGGAAGGGTGGCTTGGGCGATCTCGTAGGTGACGCGGTTGCGCTGGGCAGTATTGCCGATCCGTCCACCCCAGAACCCGCGCTCGCCGCCTATGGGTGAGGTCGCGCGCGCAGTGGCCATCACAGCACCCGAGCCGACATCGATCAGAACCACATCGGCGGTTCCGGTCGACGGCTCCATCGCGACGCGCAGGATGTAGCGGTAGCGCTGGGC
>JABSSC010000111.1 GCA_013214635.1 Paracoccaceae bacterium
AGACGGTGTGTCGGTCGAAAATATCTCTGACCAGCGCACGGGGTTTCAGATTGCAGGCCCGCAAGCGCGCGCGCTTCTTTCGCGCGTCACACGCACTGATGTCAGCGCGGAGGCGTTCAAGTTCCTTGACGTCAAACGCATGGTCATCGGGATGGCGGACTGCATCGTGCAGCGCGTCAGCTACACCGGTGATCTGGGGTATGAAATCTATACCGACCCGACCTCACAGCGGCATCTCTTCCACACCCTTTGGGAAGCCGGGCAAGACTTGGGTCTCACGCCTTTTGGCATGCGGGCGATGATGTCGCTGAGGCTCGACAAATTTTTCGGCTCCTGGCAGCGGGAATTCTCGCCAGACTACACAGCGGCCGAAACCGGGCTTGATCGCTTCATCTCGTTCAAGAAAAACACCGACTTCATTGGCCGCGCCGCCGCAGAAGCCGAACGCGCAACACCGCCTGCGCGCAAGCTTTGCCCGTTCGTTGTCGATGCAGGCGACGCCGATGTCATCGCGTATGAACCGATCTGGCTTGATGGCAAAGTTGTCGGATTTTGTACCTCTGGCGGCTACGCGCACCATGCCGAGAAATCGGTGGCCCAAGGTTTCGTCCCTACCGAACGCGCGACCGACGGTCTTGAGGTTGAAATCGAAATCCTGGGTGAGATGCGCAAAGCCACCCTCACGACCACGCCACTCTTTGACGCCGACGGCGCGCGGATGCGCCGCTGATCTTTTCATTGGTCCAAAAATACCTCCCGCCGGAGGCACCGCGACGCCCCAAAAGGGGCGGCGCAAATCCATCATGTCACGCCGCAGGCGTGTCTATTCGGCAGCCTGAGCCACGGGCGCGAGGGTGACGGACTGGCCTGTGCGCGCACTCTCTTGCGCGGCCAACCCAATCTCGACGGCGCGCAGTCCATCAGCCAGCGTGACCTCAACCTCCCCTTCCCCGCGCACAACCGCATTGAATTTGGCGTGTTGGTAAAAGGTTGAGCCGTTGTGGTCACCGGCATCGAGGATTGTTGGATCGACGGGAATGTCCACAGCTTGGGGGCCCTTGGGATTGCGCGGGCTGACAATCACCTGCGCCACTGGTGGAAGACCCAGATGGGTCGGCCAGAAGCGGCCCGGACCGGGCACGAACGCCTCGACCTTGCCCTTGGGACCCATCGCGGCGATTTCTTCCTGATAGCGCGACCCTTCGGCGTACATGCACAGATCAAGCATCGCGCGCGCGCCACTTTCAAAGTCGATGATGACGTAAGCCGTGTCCCAGATATCGGGCACTTCATCGCCCACCAACTCGTCCCGGTGGTTCACCTCCTGCCCGCCGCTGGCCATCACGCGCACGGGCTCCGACTGCACGATCAGGCGCATCAAGTCAAAAAAGTGACAGCATTTTTCGACCAATGTCCCACCCGTCTGGCGGTTGAAGCGGTTCCAGCTTCCGACCTTGTCGAGAAACGGAAAGCGGTGTTCACGCATCGACAGCATGCGCACACCGCCGGTCGCCGTTGTCACCTCTTCGATGAACTTCGACACAACGGGCATGTAGCGGTATTCCATCGCCACCCAGACCGGGGCGGAATAACTCGCCTCTAGCGCCCTCAATCGCGCGACATCTGCGGGATCGGTGAAGAGCGGCTTTTCAATCAACAGCGGCAAAGGGCGCGCCGCGCCGATGGCTTCAAATTGATCCACATGCACGTGGTTCGGACTGGCCACCAAAAGGCAATCGAGTGACGTATCCGCAAGCAAATCGTCAAGCGATGGGGCCAACCGTGCATTGGGCGCAATCGCCTTGGCGGCGTTCGCCATGATCTCGTTGGGTTCATAGATCGTGGCGACCCGCGCATCGGGCAAAAGGGCGATATTGCGCAGGTGTTCCTGCCCCATCATGCCGCATCCGATAATTCCGTAGTTGACGATATCCGCCATTTTTACCCTCATTTCATGCGCGTTATGTGCCGCACCTTGTCTGAATCGAACCATGTTCGAGAATATTCGATATTGTCGCCGGTTTGCGCCCAACTCAGGCGTTCGACATAGCCGCAAACCGATCCGGGCACAGCCGGAAACGCTTCAGGTGCCCAATCCGGGACGTGCCCGACGCCAACGCTGTCTTCGGCCCGCGTGATCCAAAGGCCAAGCTGGTCGCGATAGTAGAGATAAAGCGACTCGCTCAGGTCTTCGGTGATCAACTGGTCTTTCGCAGCACCGTCGAGCCAAATCTCTTCCACCGCTGCCGGAACGCCGCCGAGCCGACGAAGGCGGCGGATGCGGAACCCGTAGCGCGAGGCGCCGAAGTCGGGCAGATCGTTGGGCTTCTCCAGACGATCCACAGACAGGATCGTTGCCGTCGGAAGCCCGCCCCCATCGACCAGTTCCAGTCGGAAAAACGCATAGACGCTGGTCGCGTCCGGGCTGTGGCGCACGTAGTTTCCCGATCCCTGTACCCGGTCGAGCATCCCCTTGTCCGTCAGGTCGGCCAACGCCTTGCGCAACGTACCCACCGAAATACCCAAATCCTGCGCCATGTCCCGCTCGGGCGGGAGCCGCTCGCCATCCAAAAGGCGACCGGCATTGATCTCGCGGATCAGCCGTTCCGCCGTCTGGACGTACAGAGGCAAGGCGTGGTTTTCGGTCATCGGTCGCGCGCACCAAAAAATTGATACACTATTGATGCACATCAAAGCGGATGCTACGCAAGCACGAAATGCGACCTTGGGGAGAGATTCGTTGACCGTCGTACCCGTCACCTCCGCTGACCTTGATGCAGCAGAAGTTTCGTGGTTTTCCGCGCTCTGCTCGGACGACTACCAGTTCCTTGGTGTTCCAGACGGCGCGTTGCGCTCAAGCTGGGAACATTGCCGCGACATTCTGCTTGAGGCGGAAAATCAGGGCTTCCGGAACATCCTTTGCCCGTCGTCGTATCAGGTGGGTCAGGATACGCTGAGCTTTGTGGCGGGCTGTGCACCGCTTACCGACAAGATCAACATGCTCGCCGCCGTGCGCTGTGGTGAGATGCAGCCGATCATGCTGGCGCGCACCATCGCGACGCTCGACCACATGCTCAAAGGCCGTTTGACGATCAACATCATCTCGTCCGACTTCCCCGGCGAAGTGGCTGAAAGCGCCTATCGCTATCAGCGGTCGCGCGAAGTTGTTGAGATCCTTCGTCAAGCCTGGACGCAGGATGAGATCAACTATGACGGTCAGGTCTATCAGTTCAGCGGCGTGCCCACGGGCCCCGCAACGCCCTATCAGCAGAACGGCGGGCCGCTGATGTATTTCGGCGGCTACTCCCCCGCCGCGATCGAGCTTTGTGCACAGCATTGCGACGTTTACCTGATGTGGCCGGAGCCCAAAGAGAACATCAAAGCCCGCATGACCGCCGTGAATGAGCGTGCCGCCGAATATGGCCGCACGCTGGACTATGGCTTGCGTGTGCACATGATCGTCCGCGACACCGAAGCGGAAGCAAAGGAGTACGCCGAATACCTCGTCTCAAAGCTGGACGACGAATACGGCCAGCTGATCCGCGACCGGGCGCATGACTCGATTTCGCTTGGCGTGGCGCATCAGGCCAAGGCGCGCGAATTGGCGGACAAGTTCGGTTACGTGGAGCCCCACCTTTGGACCGGCGTGGGTCGGGCGCGTTCGGGCTGCGGCGCGGCGCTTGTTGGTTCGGCTGACCAAGTGTTGAGCGAGATCGAAGAATACAAAAAGATGGGCATCCGCGCCTTCATCTTCTCGGGCTATCCGCACATCGACGAATGCAAACACTTCGGCGAAAAGGTTCTGCCGCAGCTCAAAACCTGCTCGCTGCCCCATGAATATGGCCGTGTCCCGGCTGAAACCCCTGCAACGCCGCTCGGCGTAGGAGAACGCGTCTGATGGAACGGGTCAAACTGCAATACGGGCTTGAGATGAGCCGCATCGTCTATGGCATGTGGCGCCTGAGCGATGACACCGATACCTCGCCCGCACATGTGCAGGCCAAGATTGAGGCCTGCCTTGAGCAAGGGATCACGACACTGGATCAGGCCGACATCTATGGTGGCTATGAGGCGGAAGAGGTTCTGGGCAACGCGTTCAAGGCCGCGCCCCACCTGAAGGACAAGGTGGAGATTGTCACGAAGTGCGACATCGTCGCGCCAGCGGGCCGCTATTCGGATGCGCGGGTCAAGTACTACGATACGTCGGCGGCGCACATTGAGGCATCGGTCGATCACTCGCTTCGGCTGATGAATATCGACAAAATCGACCTTCTGCTTGTTCACCGTCCCGACCCCATGATGGATCACGAAGATACCGCGCGCGGGCTGGAGAGCGTCGTCAAGTCGGGCAAGGTTCGCACAGTGGGCGTGTCCAACTTCAAGCTGCATGATTGGACGCTGCTGCAATCCGCACTCGACCAGCAGCTTGTGACGAACCAGATTGAGTTAAGCCTTGGGGCGGTTGACGGTTTCACCAACGGCGACGTGGCCTATCTTCAAGAGCGCAAAGTCCCGCCGATGGCATGGTCGCCACTCGGTGGTGGCGCGCTGATGACCGCGCAAGGTACCGAGCTGGCCGCAGTCATGGACCGGATCGCAGGCGAGACGGGCGTGGATCGGGCTGCCGTGGCGGTTGCGTGGCTCCTTGCCCACCCGGCGCGCATAATTCCCGTGATGGGTACCAACAATCTGAGCCGGATCAAGGGGTTCTCGGACGCGTTCAAGGTCGATATGGATCGACAGACATGGTTCGAGCTCTACACTGCTGCGCTCGGGCATGAGGTGCCCTGATATGCCAGACGGAGGCGTGATGACCACCAGCTTTGTTCCAAGCGCTGAGACCGGACGCGCGCTGCGCAATGCATTTGGGCGGTTTGCGACGGGCGTCACGGTCGTGACCGCAGAAGGCAGCAACGGCCCCGTGGGAATTACCGCAAACAGCTTTAGCTCAGTCTCGCTGGATCCGCCGCTGGTTTTGTGGTGCCCCGCAAAATCGTCCCGGCGTTACCAGTCCTTCGTGGGCGCCAAGCACTTTGCCATTCACATTCTGGGATCCGAGCAACAGTCGCATTGCGGCGCCTTTGCACGTGAAGGCGCGACCTTTGACGGGCTCGATTGGGAGCGCGATGAACGTGGCGTGCCGGTCCTGAACGGATGCCTCGCGCGCTTTGACTGCGCCACGCACGCTGCCCATGACGGTGGCGATCATACGATTATTGTCGGGCGGGTTTTGTCAGTTACTGCCCGCGACGGCGATCCATTAGTTTTTTCGTCCGGCGCGTTCGGACGCTTTACAGAACGGCCGTAAGAGCCGAAGGTAAATCAACAAGGCCCAAGAAAACGGGCCGACAGGGAGGATGCGCATGATAGCGCTGCTGAAAGGGCTTATATTGCCCTTCCAGGTCTTCAACGACATCGCCGGCGTCATTGGCCGGTGGATTTCGATCGTTTTGGTGGGCCTGATGGTTATCACGATCCTGACACAGGTCTTTTTCCGGTATGTGCTGAACAACGCACTGCCCTGGCCGGATGAGGCGGCACGGTTTTTCATGCTGTGGATGACCGGTTTCATGGCCCCGATTGCCTTCCGCCGGGGCGGGTTTGTCGCGATTGATATAGTGGTCCAAGCGCTTCCCAAACGCGCGGGCGCAGTGCTGACGCTGCTGCTGTTGTTGATCTCCCTCGGCATCCTGATCATCGCGGTGCCCTTGGGCTGGGACGAGATCACCGGCTTTGGCGGGCGGTTTAACACCGCGTCGCTTTATCTGCCGCTCTCGCTCAGTTTTGATGAGTGGTACCGAATACCGAAATCCTGGATGTTCGCGTCCCTCTTTGTGGCGGTCGTCGGGATGCTGATTGTGAACATCGAACTGATCCTGCGGACTCTGGTCACGATCCTTGGCGGCGAGGATCAGTTGCGGCCCATTCCGGGCGACACGGTGGGGGCTGAATAAATGCTGATTTGGTTCCTTCCCGCATTCCTCTTCTTCCTCGTTCTCGGCCTTCCCGTCTTTTTCGCGCTTCTGGCCGCGCCCGGTATCCTTCTGTGGATGTCCGGGATGGATCGCGAGATCGCGCTTCTTTACCGCAATGTTTACAACGGGATGGACAGCTTTCCGCTGATGGCGATCCCATTCTTCATGCTCGCAGGCGAGATGATGAACCGGGGCGGCATCACCATCCGCCTTGTTGAGTTCTCACAAGCTCTCATGGGCCACCTGCGCGGTGGTCTGGCACATGTGAACGTGCTGTCGTCGATCCTGTTTGCGGGTCTTTCGGGGTCTGCTGTGGCGGATACGTCTGCGCTCGGGTCCATGCTGGTGCCCGCGATGGAGAAGCAAGGCTATACCCGCCGCTTCGCCGCCGCGATCACCGCGGCAAGTTCGGTCATTGGCCCGATCATCCCGCCTTCTGGCATCATGATCATCTACGCCTTCGTCATGGGCGAAAGCGTGGCCGCGCTGTTCCTCGCCGGTATCGTGCCGGGTGTTCTGGTGGGTGTTGGGCTGATGCTGATGATCCGTTTGATGGCGGACAGGTACAACCTGCCCAAAGCCGAACGCGTCGTGCGCAAAGGCGAGACCATCGACGGCGTCGAAAGCGTCTTTTCGTTCATCCTGCTGCGTCTGAACCTTGGCGGTCTGCTTTGGGCCATTGGTAACGGGTTCATGGAACTCCCCGTGCCGGGCATCGTCACCTTCATCTTCTGGTTGGCGATCGCGCATGGGCTGCTTTATTGGCTGCGCGGTCGGGTCGATCCGGACTTTCGCATTGTTTGCAAAAAAGCCGTGGTGCCTTTGCAAACCCCGATCCTGATCCTTGGCGGTATTCTGGCCGGGGTCTTCACCCCCACTGAGGCTGCGGCGGTCGCTGTGTTCTATGCTGTAATTGTCGCCTTCTTTGTACTGCGGTCGATGACCATCAAGGATCTGCCAGAGGTTCTGACCCGCGCCGCCATGACATCCGCAGTTGTGCTGCTGCTCGTTGGTGCGGCGATTGCGTTCAAGACGGTGGTCTCTCTGTCCTATGCGCCGCAAATCCTGGCGGACTACATCCTTAGCCTAAGTGAGAACCCGTTGATCCTGTTGTTCCTGATCAACGTGCTGTTGTTCGTGGTGGGGATGTTCCTTGATGCGGGTCCGGCGATCATCATCCTCGGGCCAATCCTTGGGCCGATCTTTGTCGACCTTGGCGTTCACCCCGTTCACTTCGCCATCATCATGAGCGTGAACCTGACCGTCGGTCTGGCGACGCCACCCATGGGGCTCGTGTTATTCGTGGCCTCATCCGTATCAGGGGAAAGGGTCGAAACGATCGCCAAGGCGATCCTGCCATTCCTTGCCGTCGAGATATTTGTGATTTTCCTGATCACGTATATTCCGGCAATCTCCATGACGATCCCGTGCCTGACCGGGTTCGCCGAATGCACACCAGCAAATTAACCTATAGGGAGGTACTTTAATGCTGAAAGGTGTAACCAAGTCGCTGATGATTGCGACGCTTCTCGTGGGCGCGCCTCTGGCCGCGTCTGCGCAGGACCACAAGCTGCGCATGCAGATTGGGGCCAACGTGAACGACGAAGACTATGACGGCATGCTCGTCTTCAAGGACTACGTCGAAGCCGCGTCGAACGGCGCGATCGAGATCGAAGTCTTTGCAGGCACGCAGCTGTGCGGCAACGGCACCGAGTGTCTTCAGGGCGTGGCCGACGGCAACATCGACATCTCGATGACGACATCGGGCGGTGCGGCTGGCGCATTCCCTTACATTCAGGTGTTCGACCTGCCCTACCTGCTGCGCGACGACCGTGTGGCCGAAGACGTGCTGCGGGGTGAGTTCACCAACGTGCTGCGTCAGAAGATCATGGAAGATTCCGGCGGCGCGCTGCGCTTGATGACTATCGGCAACACCGGCGGATGGCGGAACTTTGCGAACACGCAAAAAACCGTTCAGTCGCCTGCCGACATGGAAGGCCTGAAGATCCGGACCGTTGTGGCTGACCTACCGCAGGAACTTGTGAAAGCGCTTGGCGCATCGCCTACCCCGATCCCATGGCCAGAACTCTTCACTTCGTTCCAGACCGGCGTTGTTGAAGGTTCCAAGAACGGCATCACCGACATCATGGGCATGAAGTTCCCAGATGCTGGTCTGCAGTACATCACGCTTGATGGTCACGCCTACATGGGCGCGCTGTGGTGGATGAACAACGAGAGCTTCTCGGGTCTGCCTGCGGACATGCAGAAAGTTGTCAACGACGGCTTCTACGCACTGCAGCAAGCCACGTTCGCCTCGCCAAAGCGTAAGTCGATCCAAGCTTATCAGGACTTCACCGCTGGCGGCGGCACCATCTATGTGCCGACACCAGAAGAGAAGGCGGCATTCAAAGACGCTGCGGCACCGGTCTATGAGTGGTTCAACGCCAACATCGACGGTGGTCAGGAAGTCTATGACGCACTGGTCGCTGCCGCGGCTGATGCCGAAGCCAAGATTGACGGCCTGAACTCGATGGCGTCCGAATAAGATCTGTTTCAGATCGAAAAGAAAGGCTCCGGAGACATCCGGGGCCTTTTTTATGCCAAGTCGGTCCAGTTCACCAAACGCGCCTTGGCGGCATAGAAATGGGTCCGTGCGCCGGGTTCAGCGAACAGCTCAAATTCCTTCCGGCGCGGCGCTTCGTGATGCTGGGCAAAATCCGCAAAGCCCTCCGACGTATCCGCGTGCAGCGCATAGTAGATCAGCCCATCTCCGATCTCGTCCAAAAGCCCGTTCAGGAACGGTCCCATCGCCTGATCGTCGGGGCAAAAGCCCATCATGAACCGATCAAAGACGGGCCACCCGCGATGACGGCACTCTGCTGCCACCTCGGTCAGATATCCGGGATCATAGCCCACAAGCCCCAAGGTCCCCGCCAGATCTGCAAGCTCCAGACAGCAAAGAACGGGAATGTCGTGACGCGCGCCGGCCTCCATCAAGTCCCAGACAAAGGGGGCGAGCAGCGCGGTGCCCATATGCGCGTCCAGATGTGTGGGTTTTACCCCATCGGCGAGGACGCGCTCGATCTGGGCAGCAATCTCATCTGCAACGGCGCTTCGATCGGCATTCTGCAAAACGGCATTTGGACGACTGTGAAAGAACCCATCACTATCAGTCAGACCACCCTTTGTCCCGACCATCGGACGCCAGCGATACGCCTCCCACTCTGATGTCAGGGTGATATGGACACCGACATCCACCTGTCCGGCCTCCTGCCAGTCGTCGCGAGCCATCGGATACCAAGGGCATGGCACCATGACAGAGGCCGACCGGACAACGCCCGCGCGTCGCAGCGCCTGCCATGCTCGGACTGAACCCGGGGAACAGCCGACGTCATCAAGATGTGCAAGGATCGTTTTCATGACCTCACTGTCGCCCGACGCGATTATTCGCGCAACAACTCACGCGGGCTTTGCCCAATGCGCCGTGTGTAATCGCGAAAGAATTGCGAATAGCTGCCATAACCCGCTTCAAGTGCTGCTTCGGTGAGTGAGCGTGCGCGACCATCACGCAGCAATTCTTCAACCCGCGCGAGGCGACATTCGGTGCGAAACTCAGCAAACCCCTGCCCCGTCTG
This sequence comes from Paracoccaceae bacterium, assembly GCA_013214635.1. Classification (GTDB taxonomy): domain Bacteria; phylum Pseudomonadota; class Alphaproteobacteria; order Rhodobacterales; family Rhodobacteraceae; genus JABSSC01. Next base: position 9,611 of record JABSSC010000111.1, read on the forward strand.
GGCGGCGAAGAGTTTGCTCAACCGGCCCGCACTTAATCCCGATTGATCGGCCACGTCGGACAACGACAGCTCGGGCGCGCGGCGTAGGACATGGGCGGCCCGGTCCACCGCCGGATGAACGCGGGATAGTGCGGCAGCATCTGCGGCCGTCCAGTGCGACCATGCAAGGGTAAGCCAATAACGCAAAGCGTCCCGTGCCGGTCCGGGGGCTGCGTGCCGCGCAAACTGCGCAGCGGCATCAAGCGCGATCACTCCGGCCTCAGAGACACGGCGTGCATCAACCGCGCCTCGGTCATCCACGTGCAGTGGTGGGAATTCAGGGTCTTGCCGCCGATCCTCTGTCAGGATGCGGCCCGAGATCAAAAACACCCACATGTCGAACCCACTCGTATCGGACAGCAGGACATGGGACTGCCCGGCAAGCGCGAAAAGCAAAGTCCCGCGACGGAGCGGAACGACCGTGCCGTCGATCAGGTATTGCGCGCGATCGGAAAGACCGAGCAAAACGACAAGTTCCCGGTGTGCCTCAGCCGCGCGCCCGTAGTGGCGCCTCTCGCCGCGTCTCCAGCAGCGGCCACCAGGTTCGTCCTGAATCAGCGGATGTGCCGTCAAATCGACCATTTATGCAATGTACTGGACATTCATTGCAAAGACGAGCACGTTTTTCGCCGGTATTCGCAAAAGGAGGCTCAGGGAGGAACACTATGCTGGACACGCAAACAGGATTTCGATCGCAAGGGTACGCGGTTTTTGAGGACGCATTGTCCGAGGACGAATTGAACGTCCTGCGCGCGGCGTGCCAGACGCTTCTCGATGAGCCAATCGATGATGGCGGCAATGGCCGGCACAAAATCGGGTTGGGGGCCGCGCGACGGTTTCTGGCCCACCGGCACGAAGAGTTTCCCGCAGTCGAAGCGTTTCTTCTTGGGCCCCTGATCGATCGCATCACGCAAGGCTGCCTTGAACAACCTGCGATGCTGTTCAACGAGCAGTTCGTGGTTAAGGGCGCGGGCAAAGGCGCAAGCTTTGCCTGGCATCAGGATGGCGCGTATGTGGGCTATGACCACACGCCCTATCTGACGGTCTGGATCGCTTTGGACGATGCGACGGAGGAAAACGGGTGCGTCTATCTCCTCCCCCGTGATCTTGATGCCAAACCAGACCTCGATCCCCATGAATGGCAGGACGAGACGAATGAGCTGAACGGCTATTTTGGAGACGAGTCAGGCATTCCAATGACCTGCAAGGCCGGAACCGTCGTAGCGTTTTCGTCGCTGACGCTGCACCGTTCGGGCGCGAACACCACCCCGAACCCGCGCCGGGCCTATGTTTGTCAGTACTCGGTCGAACCGATCAAGGACCCTGAAACCGGGGAGCTGAAGCGGTTCGCAAAGCCGGTAACCGGCTAAATCACGGCTTGATCAGATGCCAGACATGCTCCGCCGGATAATCTTTGGCCCATTCGGCGGGGATCCACGCCCGCATTTCGGTTTGTGAGGCCGGCGCATAGAGTTCCTGAAACCGTTCCACCGTGATCCCAATCTTGCGGAACAGGTCCATCCAGCCCGAGATCGTCAGATTGAAACAGACGCCGCTGGGATCGATTTCAACCTCAGTCCAGTCCGCGCCCCACATCCCGCGATAGGGTCGATGCAGGCTAAATTCGGCCGGGGCGCCATTCATCGGTTGGCAGATGTTCAGGATCGGGTGATTTCCGAGGAATACCAGCCGTCCGCCCGGGCGCAGCAGCCGCCACGCCTCACGCAGCCATACCTCAGGGCGGCACCAGATCGCCGCGCCATATTCGGAGATCGCGAAATCAAACGCTGCGTCGGGCAATCCGGTCGCTTCGGCGTTGGCCTCAAGAAACGTGATTTGCGCACCTTGCGCCTCTGCCAGCCGT
>JABSSC010000112.1 GCA_013214635.1 Paracoccaceae bacterium
GCCTGCGAAAATCAGTGCTGCAAAGGCTGGGAAAGTGATTGACATATTTTTCAAGGTTTGAGGTTCCCTACCTGTAATGACTTGTGCAGTTTTCAAAAGAAATCAGCACTTGGTCGCGTAGATGAACTACAAATGCAATCGAAGAGCCTAACTCGGCGAAGTGGCCTGCTCTTTGTTTCGTGGATAATTGGGTTTCGTTTTGCGCGTCGCTGCGGTCATTGGCCGGTGTGAAGTTTGCGCCGATCCACTCTTCATCAATTTGCGGAATTGCCGTGGTCAGGTCACGGGTGACGACATTGGTCTCACCTGTGGCTTCGAACCGGGCAATGATGCGGTCGGTCAGATCGCGGCTCACGGAACCGGTTTTGCGGGCGGAGGAGTCGACGCGGAGTATGTTGGTGCTCATTTTGGTGTCCTTGGTTTCTTTTTTGAATTCTTGACCACGCATAAAGGTGCGTTTGTGCAATTGAACTGCTACGATCCGCACCTAAATGTGCAAAAATGCAAATCGGAGGAGGCAGGCCAATGACAACCAGCACATGGGATGAAATCCGCACTGCGTACCACGTCGCGCGTCTGGGCACCGTCAGCGGGGCGGCTGAGGCGCTGGGCGTGCATCATGCGACGGTCATTCGGCATATTGATGCGTTGGAGGCGCAGCTTGGTGTGAAGCTGTTTCAGCGGCACGCGCGAGGCTATACGGCAACGGAGGCGGGGCAGGATCTGCTGCTGGTTGCGCAAGCCACCGACGATCAGTTCAACCAACTTGTCAGCCGCATCCGTGGACGCGGCGAAGAGGTGGGAGGTGAGCTGGTCGTGACATCGCTGGCGTCGATGGCGCATCATTTTACGCCGATCCTATCGCGGTTTCAGCTTCAGAACCCCGGGATCAAAGTGCGCTTTTTGACGTCATCGCGGTTGTTCCGGTTGGAATATGGTGAGGCCCATGTCGCGATCCGGGCCGGGTCGGTGCCGGATCAGCCAGACAATGTCGTCCAGAAATTCCACCAGATGAAGATCGGGTTGTTTGCGTCCGAGGATTACATCAAACGGCGGGGCATGCCCAAGACCGAGGACGATCTAAAGTCGCATGACTTTGTCACGGTGGACATGGACACCGGTTCAAGCCGTGCGCCGTTTGCGCGGTGGCTGGCGAAACAAATTCCTGAGGCGCGCACTGTCTTTAGCGCGTCGGAAGAGCGCGTTGTCATGGATGCCATTCTGAACGGCGTGGGCATTGGCTTTGCCACGGTTATGGATGCGCGAGAGTATCCGGGCCTTGTGCAGGTTTTGGAGCCGCGAGACGAATGGACCGCGCCGCTGTGGTTGGTGACGCATGTTGATCTGCACCGCACAACCAAGGTTCAGGCGCTTTTGAAGTTCCTCAAAGACGAGACCAAAGACTGGCCCGATTGATGCATATCATGGCTTCACTCACCTGAGCACGCCAAGGTTCCGGTAAGGAACCAAGACATGCCAGCAGCTGCTTCAAGAGATGACCTCATCGCGGTCACGCGCAAGAAATAAGCGACGCTGTTCCGTAGGCCGATGGTTGGTGGAAATGGGAAATGGACCGAAGGGCGCTATGCGGAAAGTGCAGGGCCCAGCCACTACAGGTCGGCGGCCAAGTACGTTCGGGCACGGCTTCGAGAGATGAGCTAGGCGTCGTCGCGCAGTTCGGTTTCCAGGAACTTCTCGAACGCGTCGAGGTTGACCGCCTCGAACTGACCGAAGGCCTGCATCCAGATGGACGCGTCGCGCAAGGCATCGGGTTCAAGCTTGCACCACTTGACCCGCCCGCGTTTCTCCTGACTGATCAGCCCGGCGCGGGTGAGAATGACGAGATGCTTTGATATCGCTGCGAGCGAAATATCAAAGGGATCGGCCACATCAGTTACTGCCATGTCATCTTCGAGCAGCATGGCAAGAATGGCGCGGCGCGTCGGATCTGCGAGAGCCGCAAAGACGATGTCCAACCGATCAGTCATCGGGGGACACTATCGCTTTCGCACGCGTGCGAAAAGCGCTATCGCGGGCGCACGACAAAGGGACAGTGTCATGCGCACCGTGGATTGGGCGATTATTCTGGGGCTTGGCTTCGGCTTCGGCGCGACATTCTTTTTCAACGCGGTTCTGTTGCGGGAAATTGGTCCTCTGACGATTTCGTTCTTTCGGGTCACTTTGGGTGCGGCCGCGATTTGGGCAATTGTCGCGTTTCGGGGGACGCCGGTGCAATTGTCTCTGCGCCAGTTGCTGCAATGCGGGTTTTTGGGGTGTTTATGTTTGCGGTGCCCTTCGCGATCTTTCCCATTGGGCAGCAGTACATCACCGCTGGTCTGTCGGGCATCGTTAATGCGATGACACCTTTGGCTGTAGTGATTGTCAGTCAGTTCTGGGTCGGTGGTGAGCGCGCAACAAAGTTCAAGACGGCAGGCGTGGTCTGTGGGTTTCTTGGGATCGTTATCTTAAGCCTGCCGGGCCTTCAGGTGCCGGGGTCGGGGGAGTTCGGTGCGATCCTGTTCACCCTGCTCGCACCGTTCAGTTATGCGGTCGCCATGAATTATATGCGGCGGTTAACTGGTATGGACGTTGCCGTTCTGACGGCCGTTGCCCAATCCTGTGCGGCCTTGGTCCTGTTGCCGGTTGTGTGGGGTGTCGAAGGTGCGCCCGTCGTGACCACCGGAGCATCTATCCTATCGTTGCTTGTGCTTGGGCCGGTTCTGACGGGCCTCTTTTTTGTATCCACACTGTGGATGGTGCGACGGGTTGGAGCGACGGTGTCGTCCACGATTACGTTCATCGCGCCGGTTTCCGCGCTGCTGTTGGGGGGCGCGTTTTTGGGCGAGAGCGTGGGCTGGAGCCACATCCTTGGGATGGCGGGGATCTTTGCGGGGCTCCTCCTTATCGACGGTCGGATCGTGAACGCGCCCAAGAACTCTCAACCATCTGGTTGAATTTGCGATTTGTCGTGCATTGCTTACGGCAGTGCGTTGCGACGCAAGTTGTGCTGAAGAAAATATAATAAAAACAAGTCCTTAAACTATCCTCTGCGCCGCGGCATCCTGTGTTGACTCATGTGGCGCGCAGACATACGGTCCGCGCGACTGTCTGGGGGCCCATTCCCATGTCTAACGATCATGATCCAAAGCGGCTCAAGGCGCTTGAGGAGCGGATCGCGGCGGCCAAGAAGGCGCAGGAACCGGGCCCGAGGGCAGATGAGCATTACAGTCAGGCACAGCTTGCCTGGCGGATGGTCATCGAACTGGTCGCGGGCCTTGGCATCGGCTTTGGCATGGGTCTGGGACTGGACACGTTATTCGGAACGAGACCGTTTCTGATGGTCACGTTTACGCTTTTGGGGTTCGCGGCGGGCATCAACGTGATGATGCGCTCGGCCCGGGAAGCACAGGACAAAGCGGTCGCTGAGGCGGCAGAGAGAGACGAGGGGAACTGACAGGTGGCAGACGAGAAATCCGGCGGTTTGGAATTCCACCCAATGGACCAGTTCATTGTCTCACCGTTGTTCGGTGATGGCCCGGTTCATTGGTATACGATCACCAACGTAACCCTCTGGCTGGCGCTGGCCGTTGTTGGGGTGACGCTGCTTCTTGTTGTGGGAACGCGTGGACGTGCGGTTGTTCCAAGCCGCGGTCAGTCGGTCGCTGAGCTTGCATACGGCTTTATCTACAAGATGGTCGAGGATGTGACCGGCAAGGACGGCCTGCGGTATTTCCCGTATATCATGACGCTGTTCATGTTCATCGTATTCGCCAACTTCCTCGGTTTGATCCCGATGAGCTTTACCACCACCTCGCATATCGCCGTGACGGCTGTGCTGGGTTTTGGTGTGTTTTTTGCGGTGACAATCATCGGTTTCGTCAAGAATGGCGCCGGGTTCCTGAGCCTTTTCTGGGTCTCGGCTGCGCCGCTGCCGCTGCGTCCGGTTCTCGCCGTGATCGAGTTGATCTCGTACTTTGTGCGTCCGGTCAGCCACTCAATCCGTCTTGCCGGTAACCTGATGGCCGGTCACGCGGTGATCAAAGTATTCGCCGGGTTCGCGGCGATTGCTGCACTCAGCCCAATCTCGATCCTCGCCGTGACGGCGATCTACGGTCTCGAGGTTCTGGTGTCCTTTATCCAGGCCTACGTTTTCACCATCCTGACCTGCGTCTATCTGAAAGACGCGTTGCACCCGCATCACTAAGGTCCGGATCAACCAATTCAGCCAATTCCAACGTAAGGAGAAACACGACATGGAAGGCGATATCGCACAAATGGGTCAATTCATCGGTGCCGGCCTGGCCGCCATCGGTTCTGGTGCCGCCGCTATCGGTGTGGGCCACGTTGCCGGCAACTTCCTCGCTGGCGCCCTGCGCAATCCTTCGGCTGCCGGTGGGCAGACCGCAACGCTCTTCATCGGTATCGCATTTGCCGAAGCACTGGGGATCTTCTCGTTCCTCGTCGCGATTCTGCTGATGTACGGCAACTAAGAACCGCTTCACACTCCTTACGGCCGGGCGCGCAATTGCGCCCGGTGTCTATCCAAGGGTGAGAGGAGGGGCCGATGGCCACCGAAACAACAGAAGGCGAGGCGGCAGTAGGTCTGCCACAACTCGACTTTTCGACATTCCCCAACCAGATTTTCTGGTTGGTCATCACGCTTATTGCGATCTACCTGATCCTTGATCGGGTGGCGCTGCCGCGGATTGCGGCAGTTCTGGCAGAGCGTTCCGGGACGATCACCAACGACCTCGCGGCGGCGGAAGATCTCAAGCTGAAGGCGGAAGAAGCCGAAGCGGCCTATAACAAGGCGCTGGCAGACGCTCGGTCAGAAGCACAAAAGATCGCGGCCGAAGCCCGCGCCGAAGTGCAGGCTGAACTGGACAAAGCGATGGCAAAGGCTGACGCCGAGATTGCAGCACGCGCCGCTGAGTCTGAGAGCAAGATCGCCGAGATCCGCGATGGTGCTGCCGATGCAGTGGTCGATGTCGCCAAAGAAGCTGCTGCGGCGGTCGTCTCCGCGCTTGGCGGGAAAGCTGACGCCGGCGCGATTGATGCGGCTGTTGCCGAACGGGCGAAAGGATAATCAGATGCGGAAATTGACCCCATCCCTCCTTTTGCTTCTTGCCACACCCGCAATGGCGGCTGGCGACAAGCCGTTCTTCTCGCTCGCGAACACGGACTTTATCGTCCTTTTGGGCTTTCTCGTGTTCATTGGCATTCTGGTCTACTTCAAGGTGCCGGGCATCATCGCCGGGTTGCTTGATAACCGTGCTGAGAGCATTCGCTCTGAGCTTGAAGAGGCCAAGTCGCTGCGTGAAGAAGCACAGACGCTTCTGGCCGGCTACGAGCGTAAGCAGCGCGAAGTTCAGGAACAGGCTGACGCAATTGTAACGGCGGCCAAAGCCGAAGCTGAGGCTGCTGCTGAAGCTGCGAAAGAAGAACTCAAAGCGTCGGTTGCGCGTCGACTGCAGGCTGCTGAAGATCAGATTTCGTCCGCGGAAGCGAGCGCGCTGCGCAACGTGCGTGATCAAGCGGTCAACGTGGCGATTGCGGCTGCAGGTGATGTTCTGGCCAAACAGATGTCAGCGGCAGAGGCGAACAAATTGATCGATGACTCGATCGCGACTGTGGAAGCAAAGCTGCACTAGCTGAACGATTCTGACGGACAAAGTGGGCCCGCGCAACATGCCGCGGGCCTTTTTGATTCTGCGATTTGGCTAGAATTGTCCACGCTTCGTGAAGTGTTCCGCGTTGCTTGGATGATCGTTTCTGGATCGAAGCCCAGTTCCACTCAAATAAGGCAAAAACTTGTCGCTTTGCCCCATTCTTGCCAAATTATGAATGTGAGCCGCGGACTGGGTGGGGGCCCGGGGCGGTGGTGAGTGTTTGAGTGGGGGCTGCGATGATTGAAGTAGCGTTTGTATTGGCCTGTGTGGCGGTGATTGTGTTGTTTGTCCCGCGTGTGGTTTCCGGGACGCGTGATGTCATCGCACTTGCGAAGCGAGAAAAAGTGAAGCGGCATCTAGATTGGGTCAATCCTGAGCCGCAGAGATCGCGAAAGCGGTCGAGCCTGCGATTCTAGCCCTTAGACATGTTGATCGATCAGGATGGTGTTCCCATCCGGATCGGTCACCATGCAGCTTGCCGGTCCGGTCGTTGCAGGATCGGCTTCTGCAACAAGCGTGATCCCGGCGGCTTTGAGACGCGCTTGAATACCCCGGACATCTTCGAAATCTTGCAAAGGCTGTGCGTCGCTGTTCCATCCGGGGTTAAACGTCAGGATGTTGCTGTCGAACATGCCCTGAAACAATCCGATGACAGCGGATGGGCTTTTCATGATCAACCATCCCTGATCGCGGTCGCCATGAAATTCCGCAAATCCTAACGCTTCATAAAATGCGGTGGAGGCGGCAAGATCTTTGACGGTCAGGCTTACGGAAAACGCTCCGAGTTACATAGAAATCTCCCTTTGAAATACAGGGAGCGTGCCACAGGCCGTGCGTTACACCAAGCGCTAGGATTGTGTTTCGTGATCGAAGCGAAGTTTGGCGATAGCCTCGTTTTCATCTGTTTTCTTTTGGGCCGTTAGCGCGTCTTCCACATAGTTCATGTGCGCGGTTGCGGCAGCGCGTGCCGCGATGGGATCGCGCGCCTGAATTGCGACGTTGATTGCGCGATGCTGATCCAGAAGCGAGGCGCGCGTGGTGCGTTGCTTGAACATCACCTGACGATTGTAGAAGACGCCATCGCGCAAAAGGTCGAACATCGAGCGCATCATGTGAAGCATGACGATGTTGTGGCTGGCCTCGATAATGGCGAGGTGAAACTTGGCGTCGAGCGCGGCTTCGTCGGAGGGGTCACGTTTCTGATGCGCGACCTCCATCTTCTGAAAGACCTTGTTGATGACCATGAGGTCGGTGTCAGATCCCATCACCGCGGCGCGTTCTGCCGCCATCCCTTCAAGATCCCGGCGGAACCCGATGTAGTCAAACACGGCCTCGTCATGCGTGGCAAACAGTCGGGTCAGGGCAGGGGAGAATGCAGATCCCAGGACATCGGCGACGAAAATCCCGGCCCCTGCGCGACTGGCCAACAGTCCCGCGTCTTGTAGTTCGGCCACTGCTTCTCGCAACGACGGGCGCGACACCCCAAGCCGATCTGCCAGTTCCCGTTCTGCCGGAAGGCGTTCGCCCGGTCGCAGAATGCCTCGCAGGATCAGGAGTTCAATCTGCCGAACGACGGCTTTGCTGAGCTTTTCGGACTGAACTTTTTGAAATGGCATGAGCGGAATCCGCGTTTTGGTCAACTCATATGACCAAAACGCGGGCCGCGCTGCAACTTTTTCAAGCTTCGGTTGGCTGAATTCTGATATCGACGCGCCGGTTCTGCGCGCGTCCCTCTTCTGTGAGATTGGAAGCCAGAGGCTGATCTTCCCCTGCGCCGACGGCATTCAACCGGGTGCCATTCACGCCGCCTTGAATCAGGATCGCGCTCACTTCGACGGCGCGCCGTTCCGACAGATCCTGATTGTAGGCTGCCGATCCGGTGTTGTCGGTATGACCGGTGATTGTCACGCGGCTTTGCGGGTACTGGTTCAGGCTGTTGGCCAGAACAAACAGGTCAGCGCGCAGGCCGGAATTCACCTGATCGCTGTCCACTGCGAAAAGGATATCTTGCGGCATCCGAACAATCAGCTCGGACCCGGTATTGATCACGTCGATCTCGCTGTTGGTGAAGTCCTGATTCAACTCCGCGGCCTGCCGGTCGAGATCGGCGCCAATGGCACCGCCGACAATTGCGCCTGCAGCGGCACCAAGCAACGCGCCGCCTGTGCGGTTGCCCGGTCCTGCGACAAGGTTGCCGATGACGGCGCCGGAGGCTGCTCCGATCGCCGCGCCGCGACCGGCATTCTGGTTTTCACCGCCAGTCAGATATGCCGGGTCGGTACACCCTGCCAAAAGGGTTAAGGACGCCGCTGTCGCGACGATATACTTGAAACTGCTCATACGGGTGTCCTCGTTTGCAGTGGGCCACATCTCCGTCAGAAGATATAGCGCAGTCCGGGGACTACTGCACGCCACAACTGTGACGTTCGGCCAGATCACGCCGTTTCGGCAGCTTCCCATGCAAGCATCGCGCGTTTGACAGGCAGACCCCAGTGGTAACCACCAAGACCGCCAGATTTCCTCAAGGCGCGGTGACAGGGGATGAGCCAGCTCACTGGATTGCGTCCGACCGCTGTGCCAACAGCACGAACAGCCTTTGGATTCCCGATAACGCGGGCGATCTCCGAGTAGGTTGTGACCTGACCCGTCGGGACCTGCAAAAGTGCCTCCCAGACTTTGATCTGAAAAGGCGCGCCGATAAGGTGCAATGCCGCCTCGCCTTTGTACGAAAAGGCTGCTTGGACCCAAGGAGCGAGGGCGTCTGCGTCTTCGACATAGGTCGCGTTGGGCCAGCGCGCGCTCATATCCTCAAACGCGGCCTCGTCACCTGTTTCCTCGGAAAATGCTAGCCCGCACAGGCCGCGATCTGTTCCCATGGCCAACGTGCGTCCAAAGGGTCCGTCGAACCAGCCAAAGCGTATGGTTAGTCCTTCCCCCTTGCGGGCGAATTCACCGGGGCTCATCGCCTCCCACCGCAGAAACAAGTCGTGCAATCGTCCGGATCCTGACAATCCCACGGAATTCGCCGTTTCCAGTGTGGTAAAACGTTCGTCCAGAAGCGCCTTTGCGTGGTCCAAGGTGAGCCACTGCTGGAACCGCTTGGGGCTGATGCCAGCCCAGCGCGAGAAAACACGCTGAAAATGTGCGGGGCTCAAGTTCATCTCATTCGCGATATCATCAAGCGACAACTCGCGCCCGTCAGGGGCGTCTATGCGATCAATCGCCCGGCGCATGAGCTTGTAGTAATAGCTGTCTTCGGTGGTCTGTAAATCGGTCATCGGTCGCCTCTTGAGTTGTCTTTGTTTTAGTCCTTGGGCGCGGTCTCTGGCGACCCGAAACCTGCGGGAATGGTGATGTTCCCAAACTTATTCATTGATGGTCTTTACCCCGTGAGCGCTGGGCGGCATTACGAGATCATGGCCAAGCAACTCAATTATCAAACGATCTACGAAATCTTTGAGCGCTTTCGCGAGCGGGAGCCGGAACCCAAAGGTGAGCTGGATCACGTGAATGCATATACGCTGGTTGTGGCCGTCGCCCTGTCGGCACAGGCCACGGATGCCGGGGTGAACAAAGCCACAAAAGAGTTGTTCAAGGTCGCCGATACGCCGCAAAAGATGCTCGATCTGGGCGAAGAGGCGTTGATCGAGCATATCAAGACCATTGGGCTTTATCGCAACAAGGCCAAGAATGTCATGAAACTCAGCCGAATTCTGGTGGAAGACTATGACAGCGTCGTTCCGTCGTCGCGCGCCGCGTTGCAATCATTGCCCGGCGTGGGGCGGAAAACGGCGAATGTCGTCTTGAACATGTGGTTCGGCCAACCGGCACAAGCCGTGGACACGCATATCTTTCGCGTCGGGAACCGGACTGGGCTTGCCCCCGGCAAGGATGTTGACGTCGTCGAGCGCGCAGTGGAAGACAACACGCCGGCCGAATTTCAGCAACATGCCCATCACTGGCTGATCCTGCATGGGCGTTATCACTGCAAGGCGCGCAAGCCGCTTTGCCCAACATGTATCATTCGCGATTTGTGCGACTACGAGGACAAGACCCAATGAAGCGATATCAGGTTGTCGGCATCGGGAATGCCATCGTCGATGTTTTGACCCAGAGCGACGACAATTTCCTTGAACTGATGGGCATCGAAAAAGGGATCATGCAGCTGGTCGAAAAGGACCGCGGTGAAGTCTTGTACGGTGCGATGAAGGAACGTGTGCAGGCTCCGGGTGGATCAGTTGCAAACTCGCTTGCTGGCTGCGGCAACCTTGGTCTGACAACAGCCTTTATCGGGCGTGTGCATGATGATGCGCTTGGCCAGTTTTATGCTCGCGAGATGGTCGCGGGGGGCACGGATTTTCCCAATGCGCCGGTTCCAGCCGGTGAGTTGCCGACATCGCGGTCAATGATCTTTGTGTCGCCTGATGGCGAGCGGTCGATGAACACCTATCTCGGAATATCAGCCGAGCTCGGGCCAGAGGACGTCTCGGACGAGGTCGCCGGACAAGCGGATCTGCTCTTTCTTGAAGGCTACCTTTACGACAAGGACAAAGGTAAAGCGGCGTTTGAGCGTGCGGCAAAGCTGTGCCGGGATGGCGGCGGTCAAGCAGGCATAGCGCTGAGTGATCCGTTTTGTGTTGATCGGCACCGGGATGACTTTCGTCGGCTTGTCAAAGACCTCGACTACGTGATCGGCAACGAAGCCGAGTGGACGTCGCTATATCAAGTGGAAGAGCTGGACGAGGCACTGGCGATTGCAGCGCGGGAATCACGCCTGATTGTCTGCACGCGCTCAGGTTCGGACGTGGTGCTGGTGCGCGGAGACGAACGGGTTGAGGTTCCCGTGCGCCGCGTTGTGCCAGTGGACGCAACAGGGGCTGGCGACCAATTCGCCGGCGGGTTTCTGTACGGCCTTGCAACAAACCAGTCTTTGGAAGTCAGCGGGCGAATGGGCTGTGTTGCGGCAGCTGAGGTGATTAGCCATTTTGGCGCGCGGCCGGAGACCGACCTTAAAGCGCTCTTTCGAAATGCCGAGTTGATCTGACCGGTCTGATTAACGGGTCTTTCACGCCTTCCTGTTAGCCCAATGCTTGGGTGAAAGTGAGGGTTTGCTATGTCCGAGGGGACAAATGCGCCGACAATCGTTCGGCGCAAGAAGGTTATTAATGCCGACGGTCACCATGGCGGGGCGTGGAAAGTCGCCTATGCCGACTTTGTGACGGCGATGATGGCGTTCTTTTTGTTGATGTGGCTTCTTGGGGCCACCAACGAAAAGCAACGCAAGGGGATTGCTGACTTCTTTAATCCCACCATTCCGGTAAACCGTGTGTCGGGCGGTGGTGACGGCGCGTTTGGGGGCGACAGCGTTTTTTCCGAACAAACGCTGGCCCAGAACGGAACCGGTGCAGGGGCACTGCGTGCAACAAGCCAACGTCAGGCGCGCGGCGACACAGGGGTGTCGTCGGCTGCGGAACGCGAGGCAGCGGAAGCCCGGGATGCCCAACAGCTAAGCCAGGTGGATGCGCTGTTAAATGGACGGGGGGGCGAAAGCTATGTCAGTGAGCTTTTGGCTCGGCACATCGTCACGCGGCTGACGGACGAAGGCTTGGTCGTTGAATTCTTCGATCTGCCGAATGCGCCGCTGTTTCTCGGGGATACGTCTGTCCCCACGAATGTACTGGACAATCTGTTACGCTCGACGGCTGAAATCTTTGCTCTTGTTGACAACGAGATCGCCGTAAATGGTCATGTTGCTGCAACCCCTGTTGTGATC
>JABSSC010000113.1 GCA_013214635.1 Paracoccaceae bacterium
CAAATTGTTAAAGCATCACGAGAGGGTCTTATTCCTCTTCAAGTGCCTCTACTGCCTTTTGCAGGTCGTCTTTCGAGACCGACTTGTCCGTGATCTCTGCCAACTCAAAGACGAAATCGACGACCTTGTCTTCAAACAGGGGGGCCTGGATCTGTTGACGCATCTGCGGGTTCTGCTGAACGAACTCAAAGAATTGACGTTCCTGCCCCGGATACTGACGTGCCTGCGCCATGACCGCTTGGGTCATTTCGCTGTCAGACACTTCAATCTCGTTCTTGCTGCCAAGCTCAGCCAGCAACAGCCCCAAGCGCACGCGACGCTCGGCAAGCTTGGTGTGCTCGTCTGTCGGTTCGATCTCAGGATGATCGTGGCCTTCGACATCTGGGTTTTCGTCGTGCCAAAGCTGATGCGCAATCTGACCAGCTTCGGCTTCCACCAGCGATGGCGGAAGTTCAAACGAAACAGCGCCATCCAGTTGGTCGAGCAGCGCGCGCTTGAGTACGGTGCGTGCCGCGCCTTTGTACTCTTCGCCCAAACGCTCACCGATCTGCGTTTTCAACGCGGCAAGGTCCTCGGCGCCGTAACGCTTGGCCAACTCGTCATCGATTTCCGACGGCTTCGGCTCTTTCACTTCCTTGACCGTACAGGCGAAAACAGCGTCCTTACCGGCGAGGTTCTCGGCCTGATACGCTTCGGGGAAGGTCACGTTGACCTCAACCTCTTCACCGGCTTTGGCGCCGACAAGCTGCTCCTCAAAACCGGGGATAAAGCTGTTGGAACCGAGTGTTAGAGGATAATCCTCAGCCGATCCACCTTCGAACTCAACACCGTCGACCGAGCCCTTAAAGTCGATCACAACCTGATCGCCGTCTTTGGCCTTGGAGCCTTTGCGACGATCTTTGAAGCTCGGCGCACTTTCGGCGAGGCTTACAACGGCTTCGTCAATCGCGGCATCGTCCGCTTCGACAACCATGCGTTCCAGCTTGATCGCCTTGAAATCTACGTCCGGGATTTCCGGCAGGTTTTCATAGGACATCGCGACTTCGACATCGTCGCCTTCTTTCCAGTCCTGATTGGTCATCTCGACCTTGGGCTGCATCGCGGGGCGGTCGCCGGAGTCTTCGAAATGCTTCGACATGGCGCCATCGATGACTTCCTGCATCGACTCGCCCAAGAGACGTTGACCGAACTGCTTTTTCAGCAGCGGCAAAGGCACCTTGCCCTTGCGAAAGCCCTTCATTTCAATCTCGGGCTGCGCTTCTTTCAGTTTCTCGTCGACCTTGTTGTTCAGCTCATCCGCGGTGACGGTGATCTGATAGGCACGCTTGAGACCTTCGTTGAGTGTTTCAGTGACCTGCATGTCGTCCTTATCCATTGCATTTGTGGCCGCAGAGGCGTCCGCGGCGGTCGAAATCAGGCGTTCTCTTATGGGCCGCGTGTCCGGGACGCAAGCCGAAAGCGGCCAACGTCGACACTCAAGCGGAATAAGCGCGCGCAGCCGTCAATAGATCGGTGATATAGGCGTCTTCCAGCCCCAGCGACCGCAGCCCTGCGTCAAGGGATGAAACATATTCAAGCGAAGTTCCAAGAAACCCGGCCCCCGTTGCAATATACTGGATCTTTTCATCCCGCGTCAGTGTTGCATCGATCAGGTCCGCATCATGGTCGACGACAAAAGCCAACGCCTCAATCGGGCCCTGGGGCGTCTCCAATGGGATCAGATGTGTGTGATAGCCCTGAACCGAACGCTCGCGTGTCCAGATGATCGCGGTCTCTGCCTCAACGGCGTCCTTTGCAATCCGAAACGCCATCCCATCACAACCGTCGCCCACATCCAGCCCGGCAATCATGCCAGGCGCGTCATGGGTTCCGCGTCCGCCAAGCGTATCCTTGATCAACATGCGTCGGGCATATCCCGGCGCATGCGCGCGCCGAACCTCAGTGAACAGAAACCCGGGGTTCCACATAAGTGACCCATAGGCAAAGACCCACAGATCACCCGGGGCGCGCACCTCAAGGAACCGTCGACGGGACGCTTCGCGGTCCTCGTCGCTCAGAAGAACGGCATCGGGATCGACCCCGTGCGCCCGCATCTGTGTCCGAATAAGTTCCGACGTGAGCGCACGCATCGGCGACGCTTCGGGATCTTGGATTAGGTTCTTCAGTTCAGGAAGATGGCAAAACGGGTTGTCGGGCTGTGTCACGGCGTTTCCCGTTCAATGGTGGTGCGGGTGGAGGGACTTGAACCCCCACGCCTTGCGGCGCCAGAACCTAAATCTGGTGCGTCTACCAATTCCGCCACACCCGCAACGGGCGCGTCACTAGCAAAGCTGTTCCAACAGGGAAAGGGCTAATCGGTGTCTTTTTCCAACAGAACCTGAAAGACCTGCGGCAGCGTCTCAGGCAGATCTTCGGCAATCAACCCGGGTCCAAACACGCGGGCCGCTTCGACATGAAGCCAAGCGCCGGTTGCAGCAGCAGTGTGAGGCTCAAACCCGCGCGCCATGAGACCCGTGATGATCCCCGCCAACACATCGCCCGCCCCCGCTGTCGCCAACCAAGGCGCTTCTCGCCCGAAAGCGGCCGCTTGAATGGACGCCGCTCTGTCCGGAGACGCAATCACAGTGTCCGGACCTTTGAACAGGACCGTACACCCCGCCCGCTCAGCCGCCTCCAGCGTCGCGTCCACTTTTGAATAAACCGGACCAGATATTGGCGGCTCGGCAAGCTTGGCTGCGATGTCGGGAAAGAGCCGCGCAAACTCGCCGCCATGCGGTGTGAGCACGCATCTTTGATGAAGCTGACCAAAAAGGCTCTCTGGCGCGTCCGAGTAAGCGGTCAAAGCATCTGCAT
Source organism: Paracoccaceae bacterium (assembly GCA_013214635.1). Lineage (GTDB taxonomy): Bacteria > Pseudomonadota > Alphaproteobacteria > Rhodobacterales > Rhodobacteraceae > JABSSC01. The sequence continues at coordinate 2,854 of JABSSC010000113.1, forward strand.
CCAGAACAATGGCGCGCTCAGCCGCAAGGCATGCCGTCACCTGTGCGCGTGCTTCATCGCCCGTTCCCAAACCGGGGCCAGCGCAGAGCGCATTCAACCGCGGGTCGGCGAGCAATTCGATCAAGCTGCCAATATCGCCAATCGCTTGACACATGATCGCATTGAGATGTGACGCGTGCTCAGACAGCGCGCCATCGGGGCACGCCACAGTCACCAACCCTGCCCCAACACGCAAAGCGCCGCGTGCGGCGAGCCGCGCTGCGCCGCCGCGCCCCAACGGACCTGAAAGCACAAGAGCGTGACCATGCGCGTACTTGTGCTCGGTTTCACCTTTATGTGCAGACACTGCTGCATCGGCATTCGCGACGAGCCTGACATGTTTCCCTGCGGTGGGCTTATCGCCCCGCGGTTCAAGTCCGATGGACCTTATATCAAGGGTGCCACAACTTCTTGGCCCTTCGGCCAAGTAGTGACCTAACTTGGCTTGATGAAAGGTCACCGTAAGATCGGCCTCGATCACGTGCCCAAGAAGACGCCCACTGTCAGAACAAAGCCCCGTGGGAACGTCGACGGCGACCACTTTCACGCCATGCGTGCGGAGCAACTCTCGCTGATCTGCGAACATCGAGAAAAGACCAGTGAAACGACGCGTCAGGCCAGTCCCGAAGAGCGCATCAACCAGCAGATCGAACTGCTTGGGCAGATGCAGAGAGTCATCCATCAATGGCGGTGGATCTATTGACCGCGCAATGACGTCACCCAACGCACGCCAGCGCTCATAGTTTGTCCTTGCATCGGGCGGGAGTTTCTCGGGGTCGCCATAGAGAAAGACATCGACCTCCCACCCCTGCTCTTTCAGCAATCGCGCAATTACGAACCCGTCGCCGCCGTTGTTGCCGGGTCCGCACAATACAACAGCGCGGTACGATGTTTGTGAGAATTCAGGCCACTTCTCAAAAACCGCCTCGACCACACCACAACCCGCACGCTCCATCAACTCAAGCCCTGTCACGGCGCCGGATTTCATGGCGTCTTGTTCAAGTTGGCGCATCTGCGCAGCGGTTATCAGTGCAGTTTGGGGCAGGTTTTTCATTTTCGCTCCAATTCGCGGCGTATTGCACAAATTTTAAGCATAAGCGTCAAATTCGCACATCCAGCCTCGTTCCCGAAAGCCTACTCAATTGTGGCGGATGGGGGGAAGTGGTCTCACGCATCGAACGTGCCTTTAGGGAGAGGATTCCGTGAAAAAAATCGAGGCCATCATCAAGCCCTTCAAGCTCGACGAAGTCAAAGAGGCTTTGCAGGATATCGGAGTTCAGGGCCTGAGCGTGATCGAAGTCAAAGGCTTCGGACGCCAGAAAGGCCATACAGAACTTTACCGTGGTGCAGAATATGTCGTGGATTTTCTGCCCAAGGTAAAAATCGAAGTCGTCCTCGCTGACGATCAGCTTGACGCCGCTATCGAGGCTATTTCGGGCGCGGCCAAGACAGACAAGATCGGTGACGGCAAAATCTTCGTGTCATCCATCGAACAAGCCATTCGTATCCGGACCGGCGAAGCCGGTGAAGATGCGCTCTAATCCACTAATCAGGAAGGAAGAAGGTCAAAGAAATGAGTAAAGCTGACGTTCTCAAGACGATTAAGGACGAAGACGTCGAATACGTCGATATCCGCTTCACTGACCCACGGGGCAAGTTGCAGCACGTGACTGTTATGTCCGATCAGGTCGATGAGGATTTCCTCGACGAAGGTTTCATGTTCGACGGCTCGTCCATCGCTGGTTGGAAATCGATCGACGAATCCGACATGAAGCTGATGCCCGACACCAACTCGGCCTACATGGATCCGTTCTACGCGGAAAAAACGATGGCTGTGCATTGTACCGTCGTCGAGCCTGACACCGGCGAAAGCTATGAGCGTGACCCACGCGGCACCGCTGAGCGCGCAGAGGCGTATCTGAAGTCCTCGGGCATCGGTGACACCTCCTACTTCGGGCCGGAAGCTGAATTCTTCCTCTTCGACGACGTTCGTTATTCGACCGAGATGAACAAAGTCTCGTACGAAGTCGACGCGCTCGACGCCTCGTGGAACACTGACACCGAATACGAGATGGGCAACATGGGCCATCGTCCGGGTGTAAAGGGCGGCTACTTCCCCGTTCCGCCAATCGACGACGGTCAGGACATCCGTTCGGAAATGCTGTCGACGATGAAGCGCATTGGCATGAAGGTCGACAAGCACCACCACGAGGTTGCCTCGTGTCAGCACGAGCTTGGTCTGATCTTTGACTCGCTGACCACACAGGGCGACGAACTTCAGAAGTACAAGTACGTCATCCACAACGTCGCGCACGCCTACGGCAAATCGGCAACATTCATGCCGAAGCCGATTGCAGGCGACAACGGCACCGGGATGCACGTGAATATGTCGATCTGGAAAGACGGCAAGCCGCTCTTCGCAGGCGACAAGTACGCTGACCTTTCAGACGAAGCTTTGTACTACATCGGCGGTATCCTCAAGCACGCCAAAGCGCTGAACGCGTTCACCAACCCATCAACCAACAGCTACAAGCGCCTGATCCCAGGTTTTGAAGCACCGGTACTGCGCGCGTACTCCGCCCGTAACCGTTCGGGTTGTGTCCGTATTCCGTGGGCAGAATCGCCGAAAGCCAAGCGCGTCGAGGCACGTTTCCCCGATCCGTCGGCGAACCCGTACCTCTGCTTCTCTGCCCTTCTCATGGCAGGCCTCGACGGGATCGAGAACAAGATCCATCCCGGCGAAGCCATGGACAAAGACCTCTACGATCTTCCGCCGGAAGAGCTGGAAGGCATCCCAACCGTTTGTGCATCGCTGCGCGAAGCCATGGACGAGTTGGAGGCCGACATGGACTTCTTGCTCAAGGGCGATGTCTTCACCAAAGACCAGATCGAAGGGTACATGGAGCTCAAGTGGGAAGAAATCTACGCCTACGAGCACACGCCACACCCGATGGAATTCAAGATGTACTACAGCTGCTAAGCTGTTGCTTCTTAGATCAAAGAAAGGGCGCCCTCGGGCGCCCTTTTGCTATCTGACCGGTGGCGCAAACTGAAAGACACGCCAGACAAAGGCCACGCGTCCAGAACACCCCGTTTTCTGCAAGATGGATTTGACGTGGCTGCGTACAGTTTCCGGCGACACCCCCAGAACATCAGCCATATCCCGCGCCGACAGGCCTTCGAAAAGAAGCGGCGCCACGCGTGTTTCCGCCGCGGTTAGCCGATAGGCCGCACAAAACGCATCAAGTCGCGTTGTCACTTGGCGACCGGTATCAATGAGCGTCACCAGTGCGCCGGTCAAACCCGCCTCAAGCTCCATATCCGCGTCCCGAAGCGGAGACACGATGGCCAGTATGGGATTGGCTGTGCTGCGCCGCGTTATCGTGAACTCATCTCCCCGCCGCGTATTTTGGCCGCGTGCCGTCTGCGTCACCTCGGAAACGGCCCGCAACATACGTCCTGCATCATCTTCGTTGGTACACATCAGACGGCCATCCTGCGTCTGCCGCAGACCATCCCGCGCATCAATCATCGATCGGGCTTCTGCGTTGGCAAGAATGACCGCGCCGTTCTCGGACACGACGGCGATCCCCAAATCGATCTTGTCCAAGACACTCAAAACGGCGGCGTATTTTTGGCGCAATGAATATGCCATGCGGTTGATCTCGAGCGCTTTGGCAAGGTGTGGCGCATAGGTGTTGGCAGCAAGCAAGTCGTGGGCGGGGATCGTGTCCTGTGTCAGATCATAGTGATAGATCAGCCCGCTGAACCGCGACGGATCCTCGGACAGATTGACCACGAACCGCCGAAAAACGCCCAACCGTTCTTTGCCCCACGCGATTTCAGCCCGAGCATGATAGTCAGCATCAATATCCCACAAAGACATCTCTTCCAGCGCAGCAAAAGGTGCCCTTTCGTGCACCAGCTTAAATCCCTCTGAATCAAGATCGGTGCCCGCGTCAGAGGCAATCAGCGCGCCGTATTCCGCAAACAGATCCTGCATCCCCGCGTAGTACGCGCTTGCGCCTTGCGTGGAATACGAGATCTCCTCATGCGTTCCGGTTTCGTAAAGCAAAACGCCCTTGGCCGATGTTGCGCTGCGCAACGCCTCAAGCGCGGGGGTCCAGCGGCTCTCTGTCAGCGCGGCGTCGTAGATGGATATCAGCCGATCCGGTTCGATCATATGCAATCCCGTTTCTTACGCAGCACAGGCGACTGGCGCAGTTTCGAAACACCCTAAGACTGAAAGGAATTACGTCAACTCGCAGGGGTGGCGAAATCCGCCATGCACTCGAAAACAGCCGCAAACTCGTGACGGCCGCGCAGTGTGTCGGACACCGAAACCGGCCTGAGACGCGAAAGCCCCATGAGGTACGTCGTATTTGTGATCTGGGCAAAGCTGTCGGGAGTAAATTGCCATGCGTGCATATCGATATAGGCACCGTCGGAAGCACGCTCCTCTTCCAAGGCGGCCAAAGCGCTGCGGGCAAGTTCTTCATCACGCGCAACGGACCCGTGATCGCCGATCCAATGTCGCGCTTTCTCGTTATGGGTCTTGAACGCTTTTGCGTTGATCAACGATGCGGTTGCATGGACCTTGCGTTGTGTCAGATGCGCCTCAACTACCGCGCCAAGTGTCGTTTCCGGAAGCAAATTGTCAAAACAGTATCGTTTGTCCGGAACCAAGAGCAGGTAATGCCCGCCAACCTCAAGAATATCCGCCACTTGATTGAAATGGCGTATCAAATCCGGCTGATGCTCAACCACATGCGCACTGAATACAGCGTCAAAAGTTCGGTCGATGACAGAAAGGTCTCCGACTGGGGACACATAGTCAATGTGCTCCGGTATTCGGCTCCCCTTTAGACGGTATTCCGCAACCCGCGCGACCAGATCATCCCGATCCAACAAGTCAAAATAGGCGACGTTCGCCCCCACAAGCGAAGGATTGTGAAACGGTCCAATCTCAAGAACCGAACCTGATGATTGCGCCTCTGCGATAGAATCCGCGCGGGTTCGATGGTCGGGCGACCCCGCCTCTTCAACCAGCGGATGGCGTGCGTCGGTCGACGGAACCGTGCGCCCCATCCAAAGCGCGATTTTGGCCGGCAGTTTTTTGAGGCTACGGATCAGTTTCAAATTTTGCCCACATCATACTTGTCGCGAATTCCCCAAACCATGCCGACGAAGCCGCGGGCGAGCAACGAAAAAGGGCGCCCACATGGGGCGCCCAAATCTTGCGTGAGTGCAAGTACGGTAGTGTCCTTACGGAAGCAGAACCGAGTCGATCACGTGGATCACGCCGTTCGAACCGATGATGTCGGTTGCGATGACGTTGGCATCGTTGACGGTTACGCCTGTGCCAAACTTGCCTGCTGCGCCGTTGATCGTCAGCGTGCCACCGTTCAGCGCTTCAACGCTGAGGTTCTGGCCGATGACCTGATCCGACGTCACGTTGCCCGAGATGACGTGGTACGTCAGGATGTCGGTCAGCGTGTCGATGTTTTCAGGCTCAAGCAGCGACTCGACGGTGCCTGCTGGCAGAGCAGCAAAAGCGTCGTTGGTCGGTGCGAAAACCGTGAATGGGCCGTCGCCCGAAAGCGTGTCGACGAGGCCAGCAGCCGTTACAGCGGCGACGAGCGTCGAGAAGTCGTCGTTGCCTGCAGCAATATCGACGATGGTCGGTGCTTCTTCCTGCTGTGCACATGCACCAAGAGCAGCAAGAGCGCCGGCAGCCACAAATCCTTTGATGATCGAGCGGCGTTTCATGAGAGTAGTCCTCCAAGTCCCGTTTCCTGCAGGGGTGTAGCCCTGCGCGTGGACGGGAAGTAGGGGGACTTACTGTTGCGTCAACACTTTAGGTCAAAAGGAATTAAATCACTTCGCTTGCATCAAGTGACGCCAACAGCGCGCCGGCCTCTTCCAGCACCGTTTGTCGGCGATCTTCCGCCATGCGGTCCCAGGTCCTGTACATCTGTGCCATGCGCGGATTCCCGGCAAACCGAGCGCGGTGCCTGATGAGAAAATCCCAGTAGAGCAGGTTAAAGGGGCACGCGCCCTGCCCTGTCTTGGTTTTGACTGAGTAAAGGCAGCCTGCGCAGTAGTCCGACATTTTTGCGATGTAGTTGCCGGAAGAGACGTAGGGTTTCGACGCGACGATCCCTCCATCGGCAAACTGGCTCATCCCGATGACGTTTGGCGCCTCAACCCATTCATAAGCGTCGGCATAGACCGCAAGGTACCATTCGTGGACCTCATAGGGGTCGATCCCTGCCAAAAGCGCAAAGTTGCCTGTTACCATCAACCTCTGAATGTGATGGGCATAGGCATGTTCCCGAGTTTGCCCAACCGCTTGTTCGACACAACGCATTTTGGTCGGCGCGCCCCAGAACATCCCCGGCAACTTGCGTTTATGGTCCAGCACATTGCGCCGGGTATAGTCCGGCCCCTCCCGGAAGTAGATGCCCCGCACATATTCTCGCCAGCCGAGGATCTGCCGGATAAACCCTTCTACAGCGTTCAGCGGCGCGTCACCGCGTGCATAGGCCGACTCAACGGCCCGACAGACCTCCAACGGGTCAAGAAGGCCCGCGTTGATATAAAGCGCGATGACGGAATGGTTCATGAACGCCTGATCAGCCACCATAGCGTCCTGAAAATCTCCAAACCGCGGCAATGCGGTTGCAATCCAATGTGTCAGCGCCTTTTGCGCTTGCGCGGACGTTGTCGCGAACCAGAACGGCGTCAGATCGCCAAAGTTATCGCCAAACCGGCCTTCCACAAGCGCCAGAACCTCTTGCGTGATCTTGTCAGCGGGGAACTGCAAAACGTCGGGGTAGTTTTCGCCACGCTTTGGCGGCTTGCGATTGTCGTGGTCGAAATTCCACTTGCCACCCTCTGGCTGATCTCCATCCATGAGAAGGCCCGTTTTCCGACGCATCTCGCGATAGAAATACTCCAAGCGCAGCTCTTTGCGCCCCTCAGCCCAAGCATCAAACTCGGAGTGCCGTGCAATGAAACGCGTGTCCTCAAGCTGCGTCACGGGCAGCGGAGCGGTACCAAGCGCCTCAATTAGCCGCCATTCACCTGGGCGTGTCGCTATCACGGCATCCGCGCCGGTATCAGAAGCGCGACGCAGCAATTCCCCCACGATGGAGCCAGTGTTTTCGGGATCATCAAGCCGCGTGTACGCGACGGTCCAGCCGGCCTCGGACAACTCCGCCGCGAAATGACGCATCGCTGAAAACAGAAACGCGATTTTTTTCGGGTGGTGCTGAACGTACGAGGCTTCATCCGCAACCTCGGCCATGACCACGGTATCACTCGTTTTGTCCGCAGCGCTCAGCGCGGCAACAGTTGGCGTTAGTTGGTCGCCCAGCACCAGAACAAGTCGGCTCACCACGGAATCTCCTGTCCGGCGTAATCGAAAAATCCACCAGATTTGTCTGGTGTCAGCCCACCGATCACGCGCAACAGATTGTCCGCAGCTTCTGTTGCAGGAACCGTCTTGTGGTGTGCCGCATAACGCGCTGTGAAATCAGTTGCGACAGTACCGGGGTGGAGGCAGACGAGCGTTGCGTGTTTGTGCGTTCGCCCGAGTTCGATCGCCGCGCCGTGCATCAGTTGGTTCAATGCAGCCTTTGCCGCGCGGTAACTGTGCCAGCCCCCCAGCTGGTTATCCCCGATCGATCCAACGCGCGCGGAAAGGACTGCAAACACCGCCGGACGGTCTTTTGGTAAAAGACGCATACCATGCTTCAACAACATCATCGGTCCCATCGCATTGACCGCGAACTGGTCCGCCAATCCTTGCGCCGTGACGTGCCGCACGGATTTTTCAGGGTGATGACCATCCACCACAAGCGCTCCGGTCGCGACAACGACAAGATCATACGGCCCATCTAGCGCCCCAAGAGACGATTGGACGCTCGCTTCGTCCGTTACATCCAAACCATCGACCGATCGCGACAATCCATCGACGGTCACCCCATCTGATTTCAAGTGTTCGGCCAAGGCCGAACCGATCCCGCCCGAGGCGCCAATAATCAATGCGCGTTCCATGCGGGCGGACGTATGGCGATGATCCATGCCGTCAATCGCACTTGGCCAATGCGTCGCATGGCTTAACTCTCGCACATGGACGGAGATCTGCCACACCTCCCGCTGTCCGTGCGCCAACCTTGGGCGTAGACCATCATTGCGGGCCACAAGAGAATTGAGAATCGAAGTCTCGGTTCCATCCGCGCGGGTCGGATGGAACCCGGTATCATCTGCCTTCACGCCGCGAGCGGGCTTTCACAACGTGAATACAACTGGGGCGTCTGGCGATTGCACCGGCACGGGGTCGCGGCCCCAAGGCCAGAGGCCCTGCCCCGCGGCGCGATCATTGGCACGGTGGAGGTGACGGGGATCATCACCGAAAGTGACAGCGAATGGTTTGGCGGGGAGGCAGGGTT